>JANNXI010000121.1:0-4440 GCA_031409495.1 Betaproteobacteria bacterium | reverse complement strand
CAATTTCTCTCGTTTAGCAGGTAATAAGAGAATAAATCACTTTTGTTGTAAGCAGATTCAGGCCAATGCCTTTCGTTGGGCTAGCCAGCTTACCCTGCTGACCGCGATGCGGTTGATTAAGGCACCATCAGCACCATCAGTACCATCACAAAGGAGAAATAAAATGGCTCGAATATTGATTACAGGCGCACGGCGTGGAATCGGTCGTGAAGTAGCACTTTTGCTTGCGCGCGGAGGTCACACCGTCATCGCTACTATGCGCAACACAGAAAGCTGCGATTTAGCAGAGATTGCGAGCCTAGAGCGGCTCCCAATTGAAGTGGCAAAGCTTAACGTCGATGACGATGACGCAGTCGCCCAATTTTTTGCATCATCTGTCGCCACTGCCCAACCGATTGACGTTCTTATCAATAATGCAGGCATCTTGTCGATCAACGCCGTTGAGGATGAGACTATCGCCACCATGCAGGCGGTCATGAACACCAATTTCTTCGGTGCCGTTAGATGCATGAAGGCCGTGGTTCCGGCCATGCGCGCTCGTGGTGGCGGACTAATCATTAACATCTCCTCGATAGTAGGACGCATGGCTCCCTTTGCGCAGAGTGCTTATTGCGCGTCTAAATATGCACTAGAAGCCGCGAGCGAAGCGCTAGCACAAGAACTAGCACCCTTCGGTGTCCGCGTCGCCATGGTCGAGCCTGGAATTACTGCAACCGACATGGCAGTGGCGAATTTGCCCACGCCGTCTGCGAACAGCGCCTACCCCCATGGCCGGCGCATGTTGGGCTTCTTTGCCAATGCAAGCGCTTCGGGCACGCCGCCTTCCGTCGTCGCCGAAACCGTGGGCGCTATCGTGGGCGGCCGTATCACGACATTCCGAACGCTATGCGGCCCGGACGCTGCAGCGTTTCTAGCGCTACGCAACAGCCTGACTGACGAGGCATGGATAGGTATGAGTGACACGCTAGATGACGGCGTGTTTTTTGAAAGGTTTGGCGCGGCGGGCAGGGCAGGTTAATTAACGCTGCGTGCAATTGCATTTTGTAGTGTCCGTAATCCGACCTACAATTTAGCCTTGGAGATGCCCTAATTTAGGGCATCTCCAAGACATTCGTGATGCACAAAAAGTAGAGTGGGCAAAACGTTTTTGTGTGCCCAAATCGGTGGCGGAACACCGGCAACAGTGATTCACTAACAACCGCTGGTGGACACGCAAAACACGCTTTTGTCACCCTACAATGATGGACGAAACAATATGCACCATAAAAATGCACCAACTAAAAACACCAACAGCCACGCCCATATCTTCATCAACCCAGACTCAGAGGACATTTTCACCCATGAACCGTACTAAGGCTCTCTCTTTAGCCGTAATCGGCTTTGCCCTTTCTGGAATATTTGCCGTGGATTCCGCTATGGCCCAAACCAAGACCCAAACCAAGACCCAAACCAAGACACCCGGTTACATGATTATTGAATACGAGATAACGGATCAAGCGGAGTATCGTGAATATCTCAAGGCCTCAGCCGCGCTGCGCGCAACGGGGGTTGGAGGAACATTCTTGGTCCGCGGCGCGAAAGGAATTGGCCTTTCGGGCGAGTTGCCAAAGACGACAGCGATCATTCAGTTTTCAAGTGTAGAAGAAGCGGTGGCATTTGATAAATCGCCTGAATACTCAGCACTGAAAGCAAGCCGCGACAAGGCGCTTAAGTGGCGGTCGTTTGTCGTTGAAGGCCTAGCCAAATGAGTCGATGTGTGTGTGTGTGTGTTTGAAAACGGTGGGCAGCGTATTTGGCAAATGCGCCGTTGCCCACCCTGCGATAATTGAGGAAACAATATGCACCATGCAAATGCACCAGCTAACATCACCAACAATCGCGACTATCGCTTAAGCAATATTGATATGGTGCGTGGGCTTGCTATTGTCATCATGGCGATTGACCATGTGCGGGACTATTTTATGATTGGCGGCGCGCGAGATCCGATGAGTGATCCAAACGCGAGTGCAGTTCTGTACCTAACGCGTTTCATCACGCACTTTTGTGCGCCCGTATTTGTGCTGTTTGCAGGCACCAGTGCTGGCTTGATGGTGGCGCGTAAAACGTCGACTGAACTTGGATTATTTTTGTTTAAGCGCGGGCTGTGGTTATTGTTTGTTGAGGCGGTAATTATTTCTACCGCCCAAACTTTTGCGCCCTTTGGCAGCACCAAGCTTGGCGGGCAAACTGCGGTTATCCTGCAGGTTATTTATGCCATCGGCGTCAGCATGATTGTTTTGGCCGCCGCGCAGTTTTTGGGTCGCCGGTTTTGCCTTATCGCCGGGCTGGCTATTTTCTGTTGCCATAACTTACTTGATTACGTTTGGCCAGTCACGCGCTTGCTCGAAACAAAATGGCCGGTATGGACGGCGCTGCATAGCCAAATGTCAGTTAGCCAAGGCCCTTTTTTCATCCTATTCGTTTACCCAATCTTGCCGTGGGTAGGCGTTATGCTGCTCGGGTTTGGTTTAGCTTCCGTATTTGATCGGCCAGCTGCTGCGCAAAAAGGTTTGCTGCTGCGCATAGGTGTCGCCATGATGGCAGCGTTTATTGTGCTGCGCCTTCTCGATGGCTACGGCGACACGAACCACTGGCAAACGCAGGCGCGTGGAGTAATTTATACCGCGATGGATTTTTTCAATACGTCTAAATATGGGCCGAGCGTACAGTATCTGCTGATGACTTTGGGGCCAGCATTGGTGCTTACTGCCTATGCGGATAATTTTAGCGGCCGGTTGAAGGACGCGTTGGTTATTTTTGGGCGCGTGCCATTCGCGTTTTATGTAGCTCATTGGTACCTTATTCACGCCGCAAGCGTGTTGCTGGGTGTGATACAGGGATTCCAAGTGCACCAGATGATGACCAGTTTTGTTTTCTATCCCAAAGGCTTTGGCCTCAATTTGGTGGGCGTATACATTGTGTGGTTCGGCGTCATCGCGCTGCTGTACCCGTTCTGTCGCTGGGTTGCGAATGTTAAAGCGCGACGCCGCGACTGGTGGTTGAGTTATTTGTAGTGGTTTATGAGGTTTCTCAGCGCTTGCAACGCATTTTCAAGACATTTTCTACCGCTGAATCACCTAATTTAAAAAATATTTTATCGCCCCGTGATAGGTTTGCCGCCGTTTCCTCGTTTAGTAAGTATGGCTGCAATTTTTAGCTATGTTTGAGATGTAAAACACGGTAAGTTCCAACCCGCCTATCTCAGTGAAACGAGGGGCAACTTTAAAAAGGAAATTGTAATGAAAACTAAATCACAATTATTCGCGGCATTATTAGTAGCCGTTTTAATTCCATTTGGTAGTTTAAGTGCCACCAACGTTTATGCAGCCGGTGCCATTGCAGTTGATGATGCGGTGGGCGATGAGCCCGGCTTCGGCACCTCCATTGGCGAAGATACGCAAGCTGAAGCGGCAAAAGCGGCGTTGAAGGAATGCAAGAAAGCGGGTAATTCAGACTGCCGCGTCGTAGTGCGCTTTGAAAAATGTGGCGCATACGCGCACAGCAAAAAGTATTTTGGGGTGGGCACTGGCAGTACCAAAGCGAAAGCGCGCGAGAATGCATTGGCTGAGTGCGGGAACAGTGCTTGCAAAATTCTTGTGGTGGAATGCGAGTAATCGATAGTTTACTTGCGTTATATGCCTGAAGATGCCCTATAGTAGGGCGTCTTCAGGGTGTAGATTTACAAAATCGGGCGAATCATATCCGATAAATCGCGCAGCAGGTTTTCTTCTGCCCGCGCCACGCGTGATGCAGCTGCACCAGCAAGTGCCAAAGCGGATGCGGCTTTGCTGCCAGCCACCACTTTGCAGGCAATCGAAAGGTCGCGCCACAACAGGCCGTTGTCACGGCAGCGCGATTCGGCGTCTATCGTTTTAAGTTCAGGTAACCAACGGCTAGCTTCGCGTAAAAAATCGGCATACAACTGACGACCTGCATCGCCCGCGCAATCGCGGTTGTCTAGGCAATGGGCGGCAAACTGCATGGTGGCAATTAAATCGGGGCGTTCCACCATTTGTGGCAGCTCACGCGCGAAGTTGCGTAGCGCGGGTAAGCCAATTTCGCGACGCGGGGGATTGAGCATCGCTTCAATAGTGATTCTTATCGATTCTGCCAACAATACATCTGTGACTGACAGTTCCACATAAGGTGCAACCGCCATGCTGTGCGGGCGCATTAGCGGGCAGCTCTCACCTACGCAGGCGCGATGGAAGGCGTCAAAATCAATAGTTTGTGGTTCAGCGTACGCGCGATCGGCATACGTAATAGTGTGCGTATCAATATCGCAGCCGATTACCACCACACTGTAAAGCGGTAAATACGGTTGCTGCGGGCTCAGCACCTGCGCCGCCGCAGCCTGCGTGCTTAACTTAGACCCGTCACACTGCGCTAGAATTGGCCGGC
>JANNXI010000120.1:0-18405 GCA_031409495.1 Betaproteobacteria bacterium | reverse complement strand
TGGAAAAATACGGCTCTGCGGTGACCGAACATCCCGTGGGCACCGGTGCTTATGTGCTTAAAGAATGGCGACGCTCATCGCGCGTGGTGCTCGAGGCAAGCCCCACTTATCGCGAGGAATACTTTCATAGTGTCGGCTCCGTCGACCCGCTAGACGCCCCTATTTTAGCGCATCTCAAGGGCAAACGTATTCCCATGGTGCCGCGCGTAGAAATTAGCGTGATGGAAGAAGAGCAACCGCGATGGCTGGCGTTCTTGAATAATGAATTCGATTATCTACGTCCGCTGCCCACACCATTTGTAGGTATCGCCATGCCGGATGGAAAAATGGCGGCAACCTATGCGACGCGCGGCATTACGGCGCGGCCAGATGAAGTGGCGTGGCTCACCTACACCACATTTAACATGAATGATCCTGTAATTGGCGGCTATACGGCGGAAAAAATTGCGTTGCGTCGTGCGATGTCGCTTGGCTATCCGGTGGAAGAAGAAATTCGTGTGGTTGAAAAAAACCAAGCCATCAAAGCCCATTCGCCGATTGCCGAAGGCATGGCAGGCTATGTGGCCGAGCAATCGCCCACTTTGCAGTTTGACCCTGCGCGGGCCAAGGCCTTGCTGGATATGTATGGCTACAAAGATGTTGATGGTGATGGTTATCGTGAGCTACCTAATGGCCAACAACTCACGATTGACCATGCGTCCACACCCGACCAGCGGGCAAAAAGCCGCAATGAACTATGGCAACGAGCGATGCGCGATATCGGCATTCGCATGACGTTTAAGAAAATCGAAGCACTACCGCAGTTGCGCAAACTCGCGCAGCTAGGCAAGATGCCGATGTTTACCTACGGCTGGATTGCGGATTATCCTGACGGCGAAAATTTTTTGCAGCTATTCACCACCAAGTCTATCGGCGGTGCAAATTACAGCATGTTTTCTTACCCCGAGTTTGATGCGATGTATCAACAAATATTGTCTATGCCAAACTCCCCCGAACGCACCGCAATTTATTCAAAAATGGTGCGCTTAATTTGGGCATACAACCCATGGCGCGTCAATACCCTAAAGCGCGGCACTATTTTGAGCCAACCATGGCTAATCGGCATGAAAAAGCACCCCTTCGCCCAAGATGCGTTCCGCTATTTTGATATTGATCTAGAAAAATTAAAGAAGGCTAAAAGTAAATGAGTCGCGCACTACCCTTCAATAAAAATCTACAAGCCTTAGCCACCACCAGTACAGCGGTGATGGCAATCGTCTTTGGACTCACCCTAGCCTATAGCATCATGCAAGCCATTAAGCCGCGCGCAACAAACATTAGCGCTACGCTGCCAACGGCAGTAAACACGGACATCACCGCGGCCTACAGCCTGTTTGGAACGGCACCTGCACCAAGCCTTCTACCGGCTACAACGGCACCGGCCATCAGCACGAGCGCGGTTATTTTAAAAGGCGTATTTGCTGTTAACGGCGCGGCATTATCCGCCGCAATTGTAAATACCGGGGGTAAAGACAAGCCAGTGCTAATTGGTGAAGAATTAGAAGCGGGGCTTAAACTAAGCGAGGTATGGCCTGACTATATTGTGCTAACCCGCGCCGGCGTAAAAGAGCGAGTAGAACTTGCAGCGCGGGCGACCGCTGGAGGCACAACAAAATCTGGTGCGGCAAACACCAACACCGTAACGACAGCCGCAGCAACCAATTTCCGACTGAGCGTGAATAGCGGCGCTAAAAATAATTATTCACTATCGCGGCAGGAGCTCAATACATCCCTTCAAGACCCCCGTCAATTGGGCGTTTTGGGGCGTATTGGCCCGAATACAAACGGTAGCGGCGTACGCGTTGAAGCCGCACCGGCAGGCTCGCTTTCTGAAAAACTAGGTTTGCGTCCGGGCGATATTATTACCAGCATCAACGGCTCACCTATTACGGGCCCGGGCGATATGGCAAGGCTATATCAACAATTTGCCACCACCCCGCAAGTGCGTGCGGAAGTAAAGCGCGGCGGCACCCCGGTAGTGCTTACTTATAATATTCAGTAAGTCTCGCAGCCTGTCAGACTATGGCAATCGGAATCACGGGGCACCCTTGAGGGTGAAATTCGGCTACGCCGAACCAGATTTTTTGATTTTTTACGTCAATATCGAGCATATTGATTCAAAAAATCGGTGACATTTTGAACAAACGTGCAGATCCGATTGAATATGGCTTTGTCGCTTAAACTGTCTGTGGATGCGCGCTCCAGTGCTGCTAAGCGGGAAATGAGTCCCTCGCCGTCGAAGCCTTGGTACTGCGATTGACTTGCTCCAACTCGTCTGAATGCGCCGAGTTGGTAAATCGCCGGTAGTACCAAGAAATTTGCAGGAAATACTTTCGCGAGGGTTTCGCTTATCCAGTCGCTAGCGCTCTCACCACTCTGCCTCTTTAGGAACGACCAAGCGCTACGCCACGTAGATGATCCTAAAAGAGCTTTTGGGTTTCCGGCAGGATCAAGAAAATTTTTGGTCGTGGGCGCAAGTAAAGTGTAATTTTTGACAGCGTCGTACTCGAACCAAGCATCCCGTACAGAGGCTGAATTGCGTATTGCGGCCGTTATGCTGGATAGGGCTTGCAGTTGCTGCTGGTATTGTGGCGAACTTGCGGGAATTAGTTTATTGACATATCTTTCAAAGAGAGTGCCGCTAATTGGCAGCTCTAAAAAAATAGACATAAACTTATTCAAATCACCGTTGTGTAAGTTGTTAGCGGAGGGCTGAAAATCAGTTGAGGATCGTCCTTGATTGCGTCGGACTAAAGTGTTTTCAAGAAGTGAGACGGCGCGCAAAATATTCGACTTCCCTGAATTATTCTGCCCAGCAAATAGGTTGATTTTCCCCAGTGGCGCTATATACTGCGGCGTGCTGCCAAAGGTACGATAGTTCGAGATACCAAATCCGGAAAATGATTCCATGTTTCAATCAATGCTGTAATTTTCTAGTAGCGAGTGCCGGAGTTGTTATGGTTAAAATCAGCTTTTGCGATGCTTCGGACGGAAAGGCCTACTCTGTTCAGGTTTAGTGTCTGCGCGCTCGACTTAACACGCTGCGTCAAGTTTCAGCATCTGCGAATAGGAAATTGCGCCAGCTTTGTGCACTGCTTTGGCGGATAAATGGATGGCTTCAAATGCTTCAGTTTTGGCTTTGGGTAAGGCGATCACGAAGTTGAGTTTCGCGTCGGTAAAGAACATTGATTATAACGTTTGCACTGGTGAAGACCTCGGGTGACGGATTAAAGATCAAAGCTAATGTCCGTTTTTAATTGAAACAAGTCCGTTCTGGTACTCGATTCTGCGCTCAACACCAGATAAACTGTATTCTCCCCAACTACCAAAGAATGCTCGTCATGACCGAAACCAACGCTCTTAAAACTAAACCCGCACTTATCGTTGTTGATGTACAAGCATCGTTTCCTGCACGCTCGTATTACGTTGCGGATGATGTTCCGACGTTTTTAGCAGCGCAAAATAGGCTGATTTCTGGCTTTATCAATGCGGGTGCGCCGGTGGTGCGGGTGTTTCATGTGGAAGAGTCGGGAGCGTTTAGTTTGGCCTCGGGGTTGGTGCGTCCATTTGAAGGTTTGATGGATTTTGCAGCGACGCATACCGTGGAAAAGCATGCACATTCGGCGTTTGCGGGTACATCGTTGGCAGCGTGGCTTACTTCGCAGGGCATTATGCGGATTGCGGTGAGCGGGATTCGCACGGAGCAGTGTTGCGAGACGACGACGCGTGATGCTTCGGATCGTGGATTACTGGTGGATTTTGTGGCGGAGGCTACACTTACCTTTCCGATGACACACGCGAATGGCCGCGTATTTAGTGCGACTGACATTCGGGAGCGCACGGAGCTGGTATTGGCCGATCGATTCGCCAATATCGTTTCCGTTGATGAGGCCTTGGCGCGCATATAGTTTTTGTTTTATTTGAGGTGGTGAGCGATGTTCTGCGCTATGCTCAGGAACCTTCGAAATACTTTCAATTCATGTCCGAAAATCACGTATATAAAAATAAACTAATGGTAGATAACGCGACTACGCAGGTTTACATTGTCATCACACCTGCTGTGTTGCTGCTTGATCTCGCTGCATTTGCCGAGCCGTTGCGCTTGGCGAATCGCTTTGCGCTTGAGGGTGGCGCGGCGCGTCCGCCGTTTGCAATCCATATGGTGGGTTGTGATGAAACTATGCCGAGTTCGCTACCGGTTCAGCTATCCGGTTTGCAACCTTTGCCGTCTAACTTGAGCGCGGCAACGCCTAATCATGATGCAAATTGGGTGGTGCTAATCGGCACCGCTACTTTTCATGATGTGCCGCACGCCACGATGGCGCGTACCCGCCGCGCTACCTTAGCGTGGCTGCGTGAGGTGGTGGCGCCCGCGTTGGGCAACGGCGGCGCACGGTTGTGGACGGTGTGTTCGGGCGCATTGTTGGCGGCTGACGCGGGGTTATTGGACGGTAAAAAATGCACCACGCATCATGCGTTAACCGCTACCTTGCAAGCCAATCATCCGCAAGCCTCGGTGCTTGAAAATCGTATCTTTGTGATGGACGGTAATGTGGCTACCAGTGCTGGAATTACGGCAGGCTGCGACCTTGCGCTGGCCGCTATTTCAGATCGTTGCGACGCGCAAATTGCGGCGCAAGTGGCGCGAGATATGGTGCTGTATTGGCGGCGTGCAGGCGGGGATCCGCAGTTATCGGCCTTGGTTTCGCACCGCAATCACTTGCACCCCATGGTGCATCGTGCCCAAGATGCCGTGCTGGCCGAGCCTGCATTGCCATGGGATGTTGATACCTTGGCAACGCTTGTGCATGTGTCGGCACGGCACTTGCGGCGCTTGTTTGTGGAGCATGCTGGTTGCGCGCCGCTGGCGTACGTGAATGGCGTGCGCGTGGCATTGGCGCGGCAGTTGTTGCAGAGTTTAAATATCAGCGTTGAGGTAGCCGCAACGCGTGTTGGCTTTAGTTCGGCCGGCCAATTGCGCCATGCATGGAAGGATGTTTCTGATGATTTACCGCGTGACTTAAAAGCGGTGAGGACACCCTGAAATTGGGGTGCTGTGGATTGCAGCTAAACAAACACCGCCAAGCCCTTACTGCTGCGCACTAGCTCCACGCTTACCCCGTATAGCGCACTCAAGCGCGAGCCGCTGCACACATCAGATGTGCTGCCCACCAGCACTTCACCAGTGCGGCCAATAGTTAAGGTTTGATCCCGACTTTCTAGCCCTAATGCGAGCGCATGTTGCGGATTGTGCGTCGTCAATAATATCGATACGCCGCGCTGCTTTAAGCTTAAACACAGGTTAATCAACTGCGCCTGGTTACCTAAATCAAGGCTGGCTGCGGGCTCGTCAAGCATAATTATGCGGGCATCTATCGCTAATGCGCGCGCGATGAGCACCAGTTGTTGCTCACCGCCGGACAGTGTGGAAAAATCAGCTTCTGCTAGTACGGCAATCCCTAATGTATTTAAGGCGTCAAGCGCCTTCGCGTGCTCGCGAGCCTGCGGCTGGGCGTACCAAGGTTGCCGCGCCATCAAGCCCATTTGTATCACTTGCAGGGCGCTAAATCCACTAAACGTAGCGCTAATTTGGGGTACGTAAGCGCAAATCCCGTTACCTATTCCAACAACATCTTGATAAAAAATAATGGTGCCGGCGGCGTGGGGTGCCAAGCCTAACAAAGTGCGCAGTAAAGTGGTTTTTCCGCAGCCATTTGGGCCAAGAATCACGAGCGATTCACCGGCATTAAGTGCAAACGAAATATCCCGTACAAACGGTTGGCGCCCAGGGTGCGCCAGTGCAATACCTTGTACAGTCAGTAAATACGGGGCTTTAGCAGGCATTATGGATGCCGCACTACACGTTGATTGCTGCTGGCGAGTAGCCAAATAAACACGGGGGCGCCGATTAGTGCGGTGAGAATGCCGGGTGCAATTTCGTTTGCCGCAACACTGCGAGCAATGGTGTCCATAGCCACCATAAATGTTCCGCCCAGCAACATTGCCAGCGGCAGCAAACGCGAAAACTCTGACCCAACGAGTAACCTCACCGCATGGGGCACCACTAAGCCAATCCAACCGATGGCACCGCTAATAGCGACGGAGGCAGCCGTAAGCAAGGTAGCGGCTGCGATTACCCAAAGCCTCAGCGCGCCAATATTTACACCCAACGCCTTGGCATCGTCGTCATACAAACTTAGCAGGTTGATCCGCCAGCGTAACAGCCACAACGTAGCAATACCAGCCGCCACTGGCAGCAGCGCAAATTTAATTTCCGTGATGCCAACGGCTGAAAAACTACCAAGCAGCCAGTAGGTAATGGCGGGCAGCTTATTGTCAGGATCGGCTAAGGACTTTACGAGTGTGACCCCAGCGCTGAACAAAGCACCCAACACCACACCGGCTAACACCAAGGCAAGCGTGTGGTCATAGGCTAATCCGAGCGCTTTACGTTTATTAACCAGCTGCCCCACGCCGACAATTGCCGCTACTGCCGCCAGCCCGCCAACAAATGCGGCACCCTGTAGAGCTGCCAGCGGCCATCCAAGCAAAATCGCCAGCACTGCCCCTAAAGAAGCACCCGCTGAGACGCCTAAAATATCGGGTGATACGAGCGGATTGCGGAACAAGTTTTGATACGCAGCGCCAGCTGCAGCTAGTGCCGCACCCACCGTAAAAGCGGCCACTACCCGCGGTGCACGTAGCTCAAACAATACGGTGGCTGTGGTTAAGTCAGGCTGCAGTTGCCCTGATACGGCGGACCATAATGCCTGACCAATTGCCCCCAGACTCAAGGGATAGCGACCAACCGTGAGCGCGATGGCAACAGTAAAAAGCGCAACAATGCACGCAATAAGCAGTAACGCTGGCTTTTGTATTACTGCTGAACTCACAGGCTGAACAGTTCAAAATAGTGCCTGTAAATACCCGTATTGCGGGTATTTACAGGCACATTTAACACGCAAATTAGGCTTTCCAAGCTAATCCTAACAACTTAAAGGCAGCTACTGTCATCACCAGCGCCAATGTAAGGTTGAGCCAACGGTTACTTAATTTGTACGCGCCAATCCATGAGCCAATGATCGCGCCGCACAACGCTGCAAATGCCAAGGGCGCGAGTGTCGCACCAAAACTAGTTAGGACAATGCCGCCCTTCAGCACACCGCCAAGCAAGCCCGCAGCAGAATTTAATAGAATAAACGGTGCTGAAATGCCTGCCGTGTTCTTCGGGCCAGCCCAGTGCAACAGCAATAGCAACGGGCTTAAAAATATGCCGCCGCCTGTGCCGGTAAGCCCCGATAAAAATCCAATAGCTGCACCAATTAGTACGCACGGCAATACCGGCAACTGCGGTTCAATTTCAACGCCCGGTGCAGCTAACGCCGTTGCCCGCCAAGCTAAATAGCACGCCGAACAGAGCAGTACCGCGCCGACTAAAATTTGATAGATGTGCCCAGGCAGCGCAATACTGCCACCAATAAACGCCATCGGGATTGACCCCAGCCAAAACGGTGCGACACGTTTAAACTTTACATGCCCCGCTCGCGAAAAGCGCCATGTAGCCAATGCAGCAACGATAATATTTAAGGCCAATGCCGTAGGCCGCATATTGGCTCCAGCCACACCGACCAGCGCCATTGCCGCCAAATAGCCCGAAGCGCCAGCGTGCCCGACGGAGGAATAGAACATGGCCACAACGAAGAACAAGCCAAGCAAAATCAATAATTGGGTCTCTGTCATGGCAAGACCTTATGGCGAGGCCACCACATAGCTAAGTAGCCAAGTAGCGATTAAAGCGGTGGCAAAAACTTCAGCGGGTCAACGGGCACGCCTTGTTTGCGAATTTCAAAATGGAGCTTAACGCTATCGGCGTCCGTTGCGCCCATTTCAGCAATTTTCTGCCCCTTCTTTACCACATCGCCTTCAGCAACAAGGATTTTATCGTTATGCGCGTACGCTGAAAACCAAGCGACGTTATGCTTGACGATCACTAGCTGGCCATAACCACGCATAGCTGTACCGCTATAGACCACCTTGCCAGCAGCAGCCGCAAGCACGCCCTGCCCTTGCGCACCGGGCAAATCAATACCCTTATTTAAGTCGGTGAAGGTGGCCGTAATACGGGGCTTTCCAGCTATTGCCAAAGGCCAAATCCACGCTGGCATATCGCTGCCAGATAGCGTAGCTGCATCTACCACGTTGGCGTTAGCCGCTCGTTGTGCGGCCGCCGCAGCAGCGGAGGCAGCAGCGGAGGCAGAGGCAGCGGCCGTGCGTGCGGCTTGCGCCGCTGCAGCGGCGGCATCAGCCACAGGTGGCGCCACGGTAATTTTAGTTGGCGTAGCACCTAGCAATGTAGCGCCAGCCGTGGTGCTGGTACCTGTGCTCGGCGGCAAGCTTGGCAATCCGGTTAACGGAGGCTGTGCGCCAGACGTGGCAGAAAGCCCACCGGTTGGCCGTCCTGAAACAACGATGCCGGTGCCAGAGCTACCGGCGCCGCTAATTTGCAATGGGCTAGTCGCACCACCTACCTGCTGCAGCGCACGATTGTAGGCGGCATCAGAATACGGTTGCTTTGAAATTTTAGGTTCTACTTTTAGCGTCGCGGTGTTCGGAGCCGAATTCGCGGCTGCATTTTGCGCGGCTTGCAACTCCAATGCGCCACTCGGAACACCTACCGACGGGCCCGGTGCGCTGACGAGCGGTGTCGATACCGCGCCCGTTCCGGTGGTAGCCGGTTGCGCACCAGCCACTGCGGGCAATTGCGCTACGCCACCCACACTGGGCACAGCCGTTGTTGCGGCAGTAGCAGCTACTAAGCCTGCCGATGGCGCGTTTAGTCGTAGCTCTTGCCCAACTTTAATTTTATTTACGTTTTCCAAATTATTCCACGCGGCGAGTTCGCGGTAATCCAAACCGTTTTGAAATGCAATGGCATACAAACTATCGCCCGCTTTTACGACATGAATTTTTGCATTTGGGTCACGCGGCCTGCTGTCTAAGGCTGGCACGTTGGCATTAAGGTTAGCAGCGGCATTTGTTCTTACCTGAGCCGCGGCCGTTGAATTAACACGTGCCGCATCGGATACATCAATGGGATTGCGTTCAATCACTGGCGCTGGCTTAGACGAACTGCAGCCCACGATAGAAAGTGTTAATACGCTCACTACACTCAAAAGTGCAAACTGAAGTCGGTTAGGCAATGTTATTCGCGTTAAATTCGCGCTGGGTGTGGTCATATTTTTAATCGCAGTTTGCATAGCCATCTCAATTCAAAAAATTACTCTACTAAATTCACTCTTCTTACAGATCGCGACTGCCCAAGCCCGCGACCGCGACACAAATATCCTAAAGTAAGGCCACACCCGACACCAGAGGCACAAAGCGCACATCATGTACGACGCGCTCGGTAAAGCCGGTAGGTGAATCATCAACGCGGTCAATCACTAGCAATTTTTGCGATTCAACACCCACCGGCAAAATTAGCCTACCACCCACTGCTAATTGCTGCTGAAGCGAGGGCGGCACATGAGTGGCCGCCGCTGTAGTGATAATTGCATCGTACGGCCCACCGGCTGCATAACCAAAATGCCCATCCGCATGCTTAAAAATCACGTTGGTATAGCGCATATCGCGCAGGGTACATCTAGCTTTGTCCATCAGCGGGGCGATACGTTCAACGGTATAAACTTCTTTCGCAATTTTTGCTAATACCGCCGTTTGATAGCCACAGCCGGTGCCGATTTCCAACACTTTTTTTGGCACCTTAATCTCGCACAAAAGGCTTGTCATTACGGCGACAATTTCTGGCGTAGATATAGTTTGCCCAAAACCGATGGGCAACGCGTTGTCCACCTGATAAGCCCGCGGTGCCAAGGCATCATCTACGAACACGTGACGCGGTATTTGCGCCATGATACTCAAGACCATTTCGTTGTTAATGCCCCGTGCGCGTAGCTCTTCGATCATGCGCGTAATAGTGCGCGTGGCCACTGCAGAACCGGGGGTAAGTGTTGCCATTATTTGGTTGCCATTATTTTTCGTTCCAGCTTGCTAGCCAAGCGTTCGTACTGGCCATTTGTGCGGCATTGGTTAAGTCAACTTGCAGCGGCGTAATAGAAACAAAATTATTAGCTACAGCGTAAAAATCTGTACCTGGCCCAGCTTCGGCCGCTGCACCGGCAGCACCCACCCAATACACGGTTTCGCCACGAGGGTTTACCGCTTTTACAACAGGCTCGGCTTTATGGCGCTTACCCAAACGGGTAATTTGAAATCCTTGAATTTCTTCCAGCGGCACATCGGGCACGTTGACGTTCAGCAAAATTGGCGCGCGTAGCGGTGTTTTAAGATGATTCATCACCAACTGCAGCGCCACCGCGCCAGCTGTTTCGTAATGCTTAAACCTTTCAGGCCCAATCACTAGTGAAACAGCGATGGAAGGAATACCCAGCAAATACCCTTCCGTCGCTGCCGCAACCGTGCCAGAATAAATGGTGTCGTCACCCATATTGGCACCGGCATTGATGCCCGACACAACCATGTCTGGTGCAAAATCAAGCATGCCGGTTACTGCTAAATGCACGCAATCAGTAGGCGTGCCATTCACGTGAAAAAAACCGCTGCTTGATTTGCGCAAATTAAGTGGACGATCCAGTGTGAGCGAATTAGACGCGCCACTGCGATCTGCTTCTGGCGCAACGACCGTGATTTCAGCTAAAGATTGCAACGATTTCGCCAATTGCGCAAGGCCGGGCGCAAAATATCCATCGTCGTTTGAAAGGAGAATACGCATGAACTTTGACCTAATTTGCGGAAAATACCGAAGCTAAAATTATGCCATAGCCACCCCGTGGCATACGGTGAGAGCGCCTTGTTATGCAGGGTTTATTTTTGAAATTGCCCTTGTGCGCCGTGAAAACCCCCGCCAATTGTAACGATTGTCCAAATGGACGCTAAGATTTCGACTCACCCATGCTCGCTGATGTAAAATAGTGAATTAAGCTTTCACCCCAAACGCGCGCTTCTTTAAGCAAACTAATAGTACAAAACAAGCAAAACACAATCGGATTTTATTATGTCTTCTCCAGTGACTTCAGTTTCCCAAATTCGCCAACAATTCATTGATTTCTTTGTCTCCAAAGGCCACACGCACGTCGCTTCAAGCTCGTTGGTGCCGTGGGAAGACCCAACAATTTTGTTTACCAATGCGGGCATGAATCAGTTTAAAGACTGCTTTCTAGGCACCGAAAAACGCAACTACGTGCGCGCCACATCATCGCAGCGCTGCGTACGCGCAGGCGGCAAGCATAATGACTTAGAAAACGTGGGCTACACCGCCCGCCACCATACGTTTTTTGAAATGCTGGGCAACTTTAGCTTCGGCGATTATTTTAAACACGATGCGATTAAATACGCGTGGGAGCTGCTCACTACGGTCTACAAGTTGCCTAAAGCGAAACTTTGGGTCACTGTGTATGCTGAAGATGACGAAGCCTACAATATTTGGGCAGATGAAATTGACGTTCCGCGCGAGCGCATCGTGCGCATTGGCGACAACAAAGGTGAGCGCTACGCATCCGACAATTTCTGGATGATGGGCGACACCGGCCCGTGCGGCCCGTGCAGCGAGATTTTTTACGATCACGGCGAAGGTATTTTTGGCGGCCCCCCGGGCAGCCCTGAACAAGACGGTGATCGTTATATCGAAATTTGGAACTTGGTATTTATGCAGTACAACCGCGAAGTAGCGGATGGCCCAATGGTGAAATTGCCAAAGCCAAGCGTGGATACCGGCATGGGGCTAGAACGCCTATCTGCTGTGCTGCAGCACGTACACACCAACTATGAAATTGATCTATTTCAATCGCTGATAATAGCTGGCGCCAAAGCCACAGGTTGCACGGATTTAAATAATCCATCACTGCGCGTTATTGCCGACCATATCCGCGCCTGTGCGTTTTTGGTGTGCGATGGCGTGATTCCCTCTAGCGATGGTCGGGGATATGTGTTGCGCCGCATTGCGCGACGCGCGATGCGCCACGGCTATAAATTAGGGCAACAAAAGCCATTCTTTTTTGGCTTGGTAGAAACCTTGGCTGAAGTGATGGGTGACACCTTCCCAGAAATTCGTCGTGATAAAAATCGCGTGATGGAAACGCTAAAGGCCGAGGAAGAACGCTTTGGCGAAACGCTCGTAAACGGCATGGAAATTTTAGAAGCGGCTGTAACTGGTGGCAAAAATACCCTCGATGGCGACACCGCCTTTAAGCTCTACGACACCTTCGGCTTCCCTATTGATCTAACGGAAGATATTGGTCGTGAACGCGGCTTTGGCGTTGACATGGCAGGCTTTGAAGCAGCAATGAAGGCGCAGCAGGAACGATCCCGGGCGGGCGGCAAGTTCGCCACAAAAGTAGTGTTAGCTTACGAAGGTGCGGACACTGATTTTAATGGCTATGAAACCTTGCAGGCCAACGCCAACGTACTGGCTATTTACCACGAGGGCGTGAAAGTACCCGCGCTGCAGGTTGGTCAAGCTGGCATTGTAGTGTTGGACAAAACGCCGTTTTATGCAGAATCTGGTGGGCAGGTGGGTGATGAGGGCTTATTTACAGGCGTCTCCAGCGCATTCACGGTTACCGACACGCAAAAAATTCAAGCTGCAGTATTTGGCCACCACGGCAAAATGACAGCTGGTGTTTTAAAAGTGGGAGATACCGTTAACGCACAAGTGGACGGCCCAATGCGCGCGCGCACCGTGCGCCATCACTCGGCCACGCACCTGATGCACAAGGCGCTGCGTGAAGTGTTGGGCAGCCACGTGCAGCAAAAGGGATCGTTAGTTGATGCCGATAAAACCCGCTTTGACTTTGCGCATAACGCCCCAATGACCGCTGCGGAAATTGCTAGGGTAGAGGTCATCGTCAACAACGAATTACTCGCCAACGCCGAGACCCACGCCCAAGTAATGGGCATTGAAGCCGCCCAAAAATCGGGGGCCATGATGTTGTTTGGCGAAAAATATGGGGATGAAGTACGGGTGCTGGAGATCGGCACATCTAAAGAGCTTTGCGGTGGCTGCCACGTAAGCCGCACTGGCGATATTGGCGTGTTTAAAATTATTGGCGAATCTGGTGTGGCAGCAGGCGTGCGCCGGGTTGAAGCCGTTGCCGGATCGGTTGCGTTTGAGTACATGCAGGGCTTGGATAAAAAACTCAGCCATGCGGCTGATTTATTAAAAGCCCAACCAGCAGAGCTAGACGTAAAAATTACCGCCCTGCTTGACCACGTAAAAGCGCTGGAGAGGCAGTTAAATCAAGCCAAGTCAAAGTTGGCCGCAAGCGCTGGTGACGATTTGGCTGCGCAAGCAAAAGCCGTAGGCAGCGCCCATGTTTTGGCAGCAGTGCTAGAAGGTGCCGATAGCAAAGCATTGCGCGAAACACTAGATAAGCTGCGCGACAAATTAAAATCAGCTGTTGTACTTTTAGCGTCTACTGAAGGCGGCAAGGCAGCCTTAATTGCTGGCGTTACCCCTGATTTAGTAGGCAAAGTAAAAGCGGGCGAGCTAGTTAATTTTGTTGCATTGCAAGTCGGCGGCAAAGGTGGCGGTAGGCCCGATATGGCGCAAGCAGGTGGCACTGATGTTGCAGCGCTACCAGCAGCGTTGGCAAGCGTGCACGCGTGGGTCGCGGCTAAATTAGTCTAAGCTAACTGCATGAGCGAAGAAGTATTCAATTTTTGCCCCAGATGCGCGGCACCGATGGAGGAGCTAGAAATAGCCGACGACGGTGGCGCGCAGTTGCGCCGTGCCTGCAACAACCAACACCCCGCTCCCTGCGGCTACATTCAGTGGCGCAACCCCGTACCTGCGATTGCCGCCATTGTTGAGCACAATGGCGAAATTATTCTGGCTAGAAATGCGGCGTGGCCCGACGGCATGTTTGCGTTAATCACCGGTTTTTTAGAACGCAATGAAGAACCAACAGCGGGCGTAAAACGCGAAGTAAAAGAAGAGCTAAATTTAGATGTCCAAGAAATTACGTTGGTGGCCAACTACATTTACGATAGAAAAAACGAAGTCATGCTGTGCTATCACGTAGTTGCCACCGGTGAAATAAAACTAAGCCCCGAACTAATCGATTACAAACGCGTGAAACCCGAAAAGCTTCGCCCATGGCCGCGTTCAACGGGATTTGCGTTGGCGGATTGGATGCGGAGTAAGGGTTTGGAAGTTAATTTTTTGGAGCGGAGTTAGGTGAACGTGGCGGGTGTTTTTGGCAACACAACCTCCCCTTATCTCCCGACCTGTCTCCCTTGGAGAGAGAGGGGCCTAGCGCTGGTGGCAAGCCAGTTTGCGGCCGGCAGCCGCGTTCCAACTTTAAAATTGCATCGCAGTGCTTTTACTTTAAAAATAATTTCAGTAACCTTGTAAGCACCGGCCCCCAGACCCACGCCCCACTCTCCCCAGAGGGAGAGTTGCTAGGAGAGATGGGGAGGCGGCAAACACTCCTACCATCTAAAAAATTCATGACAAAACCCCTACACCCCGCCACCCTATCCGCCCAAGCCCTCGGCTGGGTCGATGCCGCCACCCGCGCTGTAGTGCCGCCCATCCACACCAGCACCACCTACCTGCGCGATGAAGATAACCAATATCGCTCAGGTCGCGTTTACGCCCGTGCCGATAACCCCGCTTTTGACCAACCGGAGGCGCTACTAACGGCTTTAGAACAGGGCGAAGCCGCAATGTTATTTTCAAGCGGGATGGCAGCGGCTACGGCGTGTTTTATGGCGTTGAAACCGGGCGATCATGTAATCGTGCCGCGCGTGATGTATTGGGCGTTGCGCAATTGGTTGCTCGGCTTTGCAACGCAATGGGGATTACGCATTACGTTTGTCGAGATGAGCAAAAAGCAAGAATTGGAAGACGCCCTATTACCGAGCGAAACCAAGCTTATTTGGGTGGAAACGCCCGCCAATCCTACTTGGTCGATCACCGACATCAGACACGCTGCCGCTTGCGCCAAGCGCGTTGGCGCAAAGTTGGCAGTTGATTCTACGGTTGCCACACCCATCCATTGCCAGCCACTCCTATTGGGCGCCGACATCGTCATGCACGCCGCCACAAAATATTTAAATGGTCATTCCGATTTAATCGCCGGTGCTTTAGTCACGCGCGAAAAAGACGAATACTGGCAAAAACTTAAAACAGTGCGTGCGCAATTAGGTGGCACCCTAGGCAGCTTTGAAGCATGGCTGTTGCTACGCGGAATGCGCACCCTATCCGTGCGCGTAATGGCATCCACAAAAAATGCCGACACCCTCGCCAAGCATTTCGAGCATCACCCAAAAGTTCGCGCTGTGCTCTACCCCGGACTAACCAGTTTCATCGGCCACGACGTCGCGAAACAGCAAATGAAAAACGGCTTTGGCGGCATGTTGTCGCTATGTATTAAGGGCGCAGATGAAGCCGACGGCGAAGCACGCGCCATCGCAGTTGCCGCGAACACAAAAATCTTTAAACGTGCAACATCATTAGGCAGCGTAGAAAGCCTTATCGAGCACCGCGCCAGCGTCGAAGGTGCAGGCACGCCCGCACCGCGCGATATGCTGCGAATAAGCATTGGCATTGAGGATGCGGAGGATTTGATAGCGGATTTGGAAGCGGCTTTGGTGGCGGCGTTTGCAGCTTAAATGATGCAATTCTGATGGTATGACCGTAAGCGATATTTTTTTGAGCTAGCAAATGATGGCTGGTATTTGGTGACGACCAAAGGGAGTCATCGCTAATTTAAGCAGGCCACAAAGGTCGGCCGCGTAACTGTTCCCGGGAAGCCAACTGACGACTTAGCTGCTGGCACTTTGAACCGTATATTAAGGCCAGCAAAACTGAAGGGTTAATCATGCGCTACGCCGTCTTTGCTGCTTACTCGCAGCATTTACAATTTCGACAAATGCGCATGCTATTTGCTCGCAGCCTGAACCAAAGCTTTGCAGCCAATTTTTCACGAGTGAGCTCATGATTCGGGCAAGCGTGCTCAAAATCGAGAACACCATTGATCCGAAGGATCCTGCAAGCGTTGACGGCCGGAACTACCATCTTGACGTTTACAAAACTTCCCGTGGCGCAACGATTTAAACGCTAAACGATCCGTGGCAATAACACCACCGCGCGCTTTCTGTAAACCATTCCCCCATTTCTGCGTTTCATCTACTGGCGATAGCTTAGCGGCATATTGAACGCTAATCTGAGCTAGTCGTAAATTCATCCACAAACAAGGAGCGCCACAATGTTTAAATTTTTACTTTGGATTTTGCTTTTCGTGCTCTGCTGGCCACTAGCAATTTTGGCTCTCATCGCCTATCCATTGGTATGGTTGCTCTTGCTACCATTTCGATTACTGGGCATTGCCGTAAATGGCGTGTTTGAATTCTTAAAAGCTGTATTGCTGTTGCCAGCGCGCGTACTGCGTGGCTCGCGCACTTAACTTAGCCAAATTCCACTCAAAATATGCCCTGAAGATGCCCGTAAATAGGGCATCTTCAGGGCTTCTGTCTTGCCACTTTATTTGCTGGCGGCTGGCTTTGCTTCTACTACCACCTCCGGCGTTTCATCAAACCCGTAGTGCGCGCGAGTCAGTTTCTGCGCTAGGCCTACCTGAAGCCAGGTTAGGTTCATGCCCAATCTTGTGGCATCGGTGTTGCCCCAAATAGACATTACGCTTTTTTAGTCACCGCATCGACCAACACCATAGCTTTTGGGTACAACGGAAATTTCGGCGTGATGTCAAAATAGCCACTGGTTAATCCTTGATCGACCTTGGCGCACAGTGCGGATTTTTCGCCGCGCGCAATAAACTGGTCGACCATCGCGGTGCCTTGATTGATGGTAATTTGCCGAACTTGAACCCTTTCAGATTCAAGTTTTTCTTTGCCAAACTTCGCCTCAATGCCCTCAAACAAAGCGCCCTGATAAATGGTTAGCGCGTCAAAAAAATTTTTGATTATTCTTGACCCATTGACTCTGCATTTCCTTGGTATAAGTTTCAGACTTGCCAAGGGTTTCCGCGCAGGTTTTTGCAAGCGTGCCCGCAATAAAACACTGCGTGCCGATAATGCTTAACGCTTCAGTTGACGCCGCGTTTAATTCTATCTTTTTTGCTACGCGTGCCACGGGCTTGTGCAAACACGGCAGGCGCAGCAGCGAACGCTGCCGCGATAATAGTCAAGTAAGCCAGTTTCACATCATCCCTTTGATGAGGATGCAAATTTTTATGCTAGTTGACGAATGCTACTGCCTTGGCCCGAGCATCAAACAAGTGACATTTTTGTGGCTCAAATTGCACCGCAATTTCGTTACCCGCTTTGATATCGCCATTGCCACTGACTTGCATGCAAAAATCTTCCGCTGTTGCCGATAATTTTGCATACACGTAAGTTGTTGCACCTAAACGCTCAATTACCTTCACCTGCGCTTGGAGCGCATTGGTGGCACTGGCTTCGCATTCCTTAATGTGCTCAGGGCGGATTCCCAAACGGGTAGTAGTGCCAGCGGCTAATGTGCTCAACTGCCGCAGTTCAAATACAATTTCATGACTTGCACCTATGGCTATAGACACCCTATTATCGGCTATCTTCAAGCATTTAGTATTAAATAAATTCATCGCTGGTGAGCCGATAAATGTCGCTACAAATTCATTGCAGGGATTAGCGTACAAATCCAGTGGTGCACCCACTTGCTCCACCAAACCATTGCGCAACACTACTATTTTATCCGCCAAGGTCATGGCTTCGACTTGATCGTGGGTGACGTAAATCATGGTTTTGCCAAGCTCTCTGTGCAGGGCGCTAATTTCTACGCGCATACGCAAGCGTAGCTCTGCATCTAGGTTTGAGAGTGGCTCATCAAACAAAAACGCGGATGGGTCTTGCACGAACGCACGGCCAATGGCTACCCGTTGACACTGGCCACCTGAAAGCTCCGCAGGGCGGCGTTCTAGTGTACTGACACATTAATTACGTAACATAATGCTTGGCCATTTTTTCATCAGCTTTCTGCTTTGTAAATGTCCACTTAATGGTTTTTTCTTCAACATTCCGCTCGTGCTGCCAAGCAGCTACCTCTTTTACAATACAGTCTCGGTCAGGAAGGCGTCGATCTAGGCATTGCCGATCCAGCACGCCTATTTCTATCTCCGCCATGTTTAACCAGCTGGCGTGCTTTGACGTGTAATGAAACTCTACGCGTTGTAGCAGCGTTTGCGCCTCGGCCATACCCAGCACTTCTTCAAAGCAGCTGCGGAAATGGGTATTTAAATTATCCAGCACCACGTGTATGCGTTTGGCGCTGCGGTAAACTTCATCGAT
>JANNXI010000119.1:0-4413 GCA_031409495.1 Betaproteobacteria bacterium | reverse complement strand
ACCATCCATATTGACCCCAATTCTAGGCCGAATATGACGGTTGACTGCTTTTTTTAGGTTTATTACGTTACCCGTCACGCCATGCACTGGCACTGGCAAATTTGGACCTAACGCCCATGCTTGATCGCCCACGCCAAAAATTTCTACCGTTGGCTCAACGCGTATAGGTGCGGTTATGATTTCCCCACCCGCAATCACAATTTGATCACCCACCACGGTTGTGGCAAAACCACCGCGCCGGTTAATCATTGCGGGGCCCGTGCGCCACTGCGCGGTAACGGGGTCATAAATGGCGACGGTATTAGTTTCTGGCAGCCTTCCGCCCATTAGCCAAAGCTCGCCCATGTAGGCAACCAATTGCGAATGATCGCGCGGGCGTTGCGGTAGCGCGCGGCTTAAGCGTCGCGTGATGCGCTGAGTGGGATCGTATTCTTGCAAGCTGCCGTCCGGATTAGCAATAAAAACGCGGCCATTGAGCACGGCCGCATGCGTCCCGAATGTGCCGATAATTTCGGGGCGCGGATCCCAGCGATTAGTCGCAATGTCAAACCTAAACCCGGTGGTTGAGTCGTTCCCCCCACGCTCAACAGCGCCACCTGTAAAGTAGACGCCACCATCAAACGCAAAGGCTGCATGATGGTCCCGGCCGCTGCGCAGCACAGGTAAACTTACCCAACTATTGCTGGCGGGGTCAAAGCGCTTAAACCCCCGTGCATCGCCAATGCCGCCCATAATATAAAGCTTGCCATCCCATACAGCGCTGCCGTGTTCAGATTGTTTCGGCGCAGGAATCGCAATACCTTCTTCCCACAGGCCGTTTGTCCGCGCCGTCGATGTGCCGTCAATGCATGCAATACCAGCAAGGGATGTCAACAGCACGCCATTGCGCCGCGCGCCGCTGTAGCCCGCCAGCGTCGACGCGTAGCCAACTTCAACACTATTACAATCAGAAAACGTCAGCGACAAACTACCCCAGCGGGTGCGCACAACATCGGCGGCTTTAAATGCCGCGCCAAAGCGCGCGCCACCGGTAATAATATTTTCACTCACTTCAATCCGGTTATTGGTGCCATTATTGCTCGTACGCGCTCCGACACCAACCGTCCAAGCTTGACGGCCTTGCGGATCATAGGTGAACCAATAAACCAATGCACGACCATCGGCTAATTCTTCAATCATCCAACCTTCACCCGAACGCGCTGGAACATACCACGCGCCATTTTTGCTACGAAGCCCCTCAATGGCCCGCGCACCCGAGGCATTTAGCGCCCGCCCGCCATTGCAATTGAGTTGATCGAGCGACGTTAGCCGCGTCATGTTGCGCACACCGGCGCCGTAAGCGGCAGGCCCTTCATAGCGCATCGTCAGCGTATTGCAATCCGCAAACTCAAGCTCGATGCTGCCCCAAACCGTGTTTTTAATTTTGGTGGCATCAAACGCATCGCCAAACACGCCACCCTCCGGCTTAAACACAATGGGGAACTTAATTTTGTTGCCAGCGACGGTGCCTAAGTCGGAAATAAACCAGGCTTGCGCACCAGCTTCGCCCACCTTTGGGTAGGTAAACCAAGTGACCAGCGCACGGCCATTGGGCAAATATTGCAGCACGATGCCCTCACCATCACGGCTTGCGTCGTACCAAGAACCGCTTACTGCTGGCCCCGGCCAATAATCACTTGCAGGCACAGGTTGAGCGTGGCCGGCTGTAGCAAATAGCATCGCAAGTAGGCTGACTAAGTGCGCCATAAAACCAAGCATTACGCGCCGAAAACTGTGGCTGGTGTATCGGCAGTGGTGCCTCTTAATCGACAGCATAAATTGCAGTAGCGGAAGGCTGTGAAATAAGCTAGTTTTAATGGTCGAAGGCCCGTGTGGATCGAGACTTAATTATACTCACGTACTCAAGCGTGGACGACTCAACAGCCCTTCCATACTTGTCAACCTCGCCTTCACCGTTGCATACTACTGACTAATTTGGGAATTAGCATGCTGAATAAATTGGCTGAAGACGCCCTAAATTAGGGCATCTTCAGCCATTAAATATTCTCTAATAATTGATATTTTCTACCCGATTTCCGCCTACACGGCATATGCCCAAACTATAATAGCGCGATGCTAAAAACCCGTAGTCACATGGCTGCGCCGCAGAATCCTTACTCAAAAGTTTATCTTTCATGCACCCTCGCCTGTTACGCTTTGGTCGAACCTTATCATTAGCCTTAATCGTTGTATTTGGCGCGGACGCAGCGTACGCCGAACCGAATATGGTATTCGTGGTACGCCACGCCGAACGCGCCGCAGAACCCGCAGCAGATCCAGCCCTTAGCGTTGACGGTCAACAGCGCGCGGCTCAGCTAGCCGAAGCGTTGGCACAGGCAAAAATTACGGCCATTATCACCACGCACTTTCGGAGAACTAAAGAAACCGCCGAACCCCTAGCCAAAAAACTCGGCATTCAAGCCACTGAAATTGGCGTTCGAAAAAATGAGTCCGCCGCCCATGTACCAGAAGTTATTGCAGCCATTAAAAAGCTCAACGGCGCGGTGCTGGTGATCGGCCATAGCAATACGGTTGCGCAAATAGTTACTGCCCTGACCGATGCGCCCCTGCTGCCATTGTGTGAAACCAGTTACAGTCATATTTTTGCAGTGAATCTTGGTGCGAAGTCAGTCGCAAAGTTGCGTGTAGGAAGCGTGAGTAATGCGGATATGAAGGCGACGGATGGGTGTCAATAGAGTCGCTCAAAAGGCTCAATGCCGCAGAACACAACGTGCTAAAAGCGACTATTATCGCTTTGCGCTAAGCCCTAAGACCCATAAATACGGCACTCTTCAACTAGTTAACGCATGAAAACTCAGCCTCATTCGATAGTCGCACTCGTCTTATTCGTTGTCATTCAATTACTTCAAGCGAGTAATGCTGTGGCCAGTACCAGCACATTTGACGCATCCCTAAAAACCCATCTGAACGCCATCGCCAAAAAAGACCGGGGTGCATTCGAGCCTACTATTGCCGTTGGAAAAACGCTCACATTCATCCAACCAAACGGAAAGTTATCAACAGGCACGGCCGAATTCAAGCAGCAAATGTAAGCGTGGTTTGCCGACAAAGACTGGTCGTGGACGCTCGAACGGCTTAGCCAAGAAGTCACGGCAAACTTGGGCATTGCAATATTTCGCGTCACCTACACAGACGCTGATCAAACCGGTAAACCAGTTGGATTGAAATATCTACTTTCATTGACATTTGCGAAAGAACTGACTGGATGGAAGTTGGTGCATGATCAGAACAGCTTGATTGTAAAGTAAACTAGCTCCCGCCACGTGGTGAATGAATACGCTGTAAACGCACTAAATACGGGCGTTTACAGATACCGTATAATGCTTTTTATGTGCTGTGAATTATTGGTTTTGCATACCGTAAAACCCGTATTGAGGAATTTAATGTCTACCATCACAAAGCTACCTGAACCACTGCAACAACGAATTCGCGCTGAGTTAAAGTCTGGCGAGACGCTTACTTGGCTGGGGCAACCTAATCCAAATCGAATGATGAAGTCCGGCATTGTCGCCACCCTATTTTTCATTCCGTGGACTGCGTTTAGCCTATTTTGGATGGCGGGTGCGGCAGGGTTTAGCTGGCCACAGTTTAACAGCGAGGCCGACATGTTTCGTTTGGCCTTTCCTTTGTTTGGTCTGCCCTTTTTAGGCATTGGTATCTGGGGGCTAAGTGGGCCGCTAAGAATTCGCCGGAATGCCTCTTACACCGTTTATGCACTGAGCAATCAACGTGCATTCTCCATTACGGGCATAAAATCTTTTACCGTCACATCCTTTTCGGCAAACGACATTGCCGAAACTGTGCGCACCGAGCACGCTGACGGTTCCGGTGATTTAGTGCTCCGTAAAGAAAACCACAAAGACAATGACGGCGATAATCGGACCAAACTCGATGGCTTTTTTGCGATTGAAGACGTGCGAAAGGTGGAAAAATTGGTTGAAAGTTTGACGCGAATGAATCGGTTGTAATGGCAATGGATAGAAAAACTGTGCCAATCCCCCGCGTGATTCGCACCCAAGCCGACAGAGGCCCAACCGACGTATCAACCTAAAAATGGTGACATCCCAATGCAGGCTCTCGAAACAATCGCAACGCATCTGCAAGAGCTGGAGCGAATTTTATTGCAGCCGAGCGTTCGGAAATTGTCGCAGGTGGACGCGAACCAATGGCGCGTGGCAAATGTGCTTTCATCAATGCACCCGCACATCAGCATGATGGGCAAAGAACGTCGCAAAACCCATGCCGCGTGCCAGAAAACTGACCTTGACGAAGCGGCTCGCTACACCGTTGTATCTCGATCGGCTTTCAACACCGCAGGCGTTCTTCGCCGTAATTTGCGGAATCGTCTTCTCG
>JANNXI010000118.1:0-6533 GCA_031409495.1 Betaproteobacteria bacterium | reverse complement strand
AATAGCGCGCAATTTCTCAAAGCCCACGCCCTCTGCAACGGTAAACTTGGCGCGACTGGTTTTTGCTTCGGCGGCGGCATTGTCAACTATTTGGCTATCGCAATGGGCGACCAACTGCAAGCCAGTGTGCCCTACTACGGTGCGGCGGGCGAAACGGCTGGGGCTGCCAAAATCAAAGCCGCACTGATGGTGCAGCTTGCCGAAAAAGATGATCGCGTGAACGCCACCTACACCGCGTTCACCCCCGCATTGACCGCGGCCAAAGTGAGCTTTGAAGTACATACTTACCCGGACACGCAACACGGCTTCCACAATAATTCCACACCGCGCTACAACGAAGCGGCCGCGAACCTATCTTGGCAGCGCACGCTGGCACACTTTAAGAAATACCTCGCGTAAAGGTTCTGCCTTCGGGGTTAACGACGGCTGCCAGTGCACTCTGATGAGAGCGCACAATGGTGGACCGCTAGAAATTTCAATGCGGCCGTGAGAGCATTAAACCGTTGAAGGGATGCGAATTCGCCCATTTAAGTGCCTGAAGACCACCTATTTAAGGGCGTCTTCAGGCACTTACGACGGACTTTTTCGGTGAGGCAGCAGCAACTCAAGCAGCCACTCACCAAAGCGCTTTGAAATTGCGTCAATTTTATACTTAATATATCTTATATCTTTTATAAGACTTGTTGACCACGCGCCCGAAAACGGTTAATCTGGAGGCTCAAAGGTTTGCTTGTGCTTGGGCAGACTATCGAACGACAGGATTTGACGAGGGAGCTTTTCGATGAGCCTACAAAACATGAATGCCGTACCGGAAATTGCGTCGGCTGCGACCTTGGGCGACTATTGGCCGGGGATTCAAATGTATTACCCGCCGGTTAAGTACGCGCCGAGCTTGGGTATTTATGAAGATTTAGAGGCCGCTTCGCAGCGCTTTAAAAAGCATGCGCATGGAACCACCGCCCACACCCTGCTGTTTGACTTAGAAGACGGCTGCCGACAAAAAGAAATGTCGCGCGAATTATTGCGCCGCGAATTGCCAGGCTTGCCGCGCCGCAAGGAAGTGCAAATCGCCATTCGTATTAACCCTTTCCGTACTGACGAATACGAGCGCGATTTGCATCTGGTTCGCGACTTAGCTGACCACATTGACGTGGTGATGTTAGCGAAGGCGGGCGAAGCATACGGCTCTCCAGAGATTCGCGATTTATCAGCTGTGTTAGTTGGGCTAAACAGCAAGATCACAATTCAGCCTATTATTGAGCACCCGAAATCGCTAAAAATAGCGCCAGATTTAATGCAATACAGCACCGTAAAGCATGTGGTGTTTGGTATTCATGACTTCTCAAAAGCGATGGGCATACAAATTACGCCACGCCGATGGACTGAAGAACTGGCTTACTTCATGCATCAAATTTTGTTTGAAGCACGTATCGCCGGTAAAGGCGTAATTGGTGGTGTTGAAACGCTAATTGGTGGCTCGACGATGCCTGAAAACTTTGTGGAACCCGATGATGTCCGCCGCTGGCTTGATTTGCATGGCGACGAGGAAAGCCGCGTGGTGTACAAACATGCGTGCGAAGAAGCCGCTATGGGCATGACAGGCAAGCAAGTAATCCACCCCTATCACACTCACCCTTGCAAAGTGGCCTACACGCCAAGCCCGACGGACATTCGCACCAAAATAGCTATTTTGCGTGCCGCGATTGAGGCCGATGCGCTGCTGGGTGGCGCGATTAAATTTAATGGCGAAATGCTGGATCCGCCGATGTTTGGTAAGGCTCTACAGACACTGTTGCGTGCGCACGCCTTACACGCGCTGTCGGATGAAGACACTACGTTTGCGATGGATGTGCTGAAGAAATTACCAGCACAGGTGGTGCGTGAGAATTGGCCTTACGGGGTTATTTTGTAGGGTTGAGTTACAGCCGCAGGTCGGATTAGCGCAGCACTTGGCACCCATTGAGGGTGTAATCCGACGCGGTGATGGCCGTTCAAAAAATTGTCGAATTACCCAAAAGTGCTAATCCGACCTACCCGCTACCACGCCTTGCATTTTCCCCACAATAAATGCCTGAGGACGCCCTAAAATAGGGCATCTTCAGGCCATCATCAACAGCAATCGTAGTAATAGCACGAGGTTTTAATGTCATCACCTATCCAAAATCATCCTCAGTGGAACTGGAATGTGCCCGCGCATTTCAACATCGGCGTGGCTTGCACCGACGCGCATTTGGGCACGCCAGTTGCCGAGCGCGTTGCCATGGTTGTTGAAGACGACAACCTTGGCACCACCCAAATTACCTACGCACAACTTGCCGAGCGCACGACTAAATTTGCGCAACTTTTGCGCAATCACGGCGTAGCTGTGGGTGAGCGCGTGTTGATACGCTTAAGCAACAGCATTGACTACCCCACGGCATTTTTGGGCGCGATGAAGGCAGGTTGCATAGCTGTGCCAACTTCCACCCTGCTCACCGCGCAAGAAGTACTTTATTTGGCCAAAGACTCCTCCGCAAAAGTGATCGTAACCGACGCCGACATGTGGCAGCAATTGCAGGCGGGCTTAGCCGAAGCAAACACACTGAAGTTGGCATTATTAAGCGGGCTAACGGTAGAAAACACAAGCAATGCAGTTTCGCTAGAAGCAGAGCTGGCCGCTGTTACCACCTGTGAACCCGCTACCCAAACCGCTGCGGATGATCCCGCGTACTTGGTTTACACCTCGGGTACCACCGGCTACCCGAAGGGCGTTTTGCACGCGCACCGCGCCTTAATTGGCCGTATGCCAGCTTCCACCTATTGGTTTAACTTTGACGAAAATATTGTTGATCGCATATTGCATTCAGGCAAATTTAATTGGACCTACGTACTCGGTTCTGGCTTGATGGATCCGCTCTATCGCGGGAAAACCGTGATTGTGCATGAGGGTAAAAACGACGCGAATACATGGACGCGCTTAATAGCCAAACATAGCGCCACTATTTTCATAGGCGTACCCACAATCTATCGACAAATAGTGCAAAAAACCACTGCCGGTAAAGCCGACGTACCTAGCTTGCGGTTTTGCATGAGCGCGGGCGAGCATTTGTCTGACGATATGTTGACGGCTTGGCGCACGCGTTTTGGCATGGATATTTACGAAGCCGTAGGCATGAGTGAGTTTTCATATTATCTATCGCAAAGCGTGCATCGCCCTATCCGCGCGGGTTCCGCAGGTTTTGCGCAGCCAGGGCACGATATTAAATTGCTAAATCCTGACACTATGGAAGAGGTGCCTGCCGGCGAAGAAGGCATGATTTGTGTGCCCGATAGTGATCCTGGACTATTTTTGCGCTACTGGAATTTGGCCGAGGAAACCGCCAAATATAAGCACGATGGCTGGTTTTTCACAGGCGACTACGCACGCATTGATGCCGATGGTTATCTCTGGTTCTTAGGCCGTCGCGATGACATTATTAAAAGCTTCGGTTATCGCGTGTCGCCCTACGAAATTGAGCGCGTACTAAAAAGTCATCCTGCGGTGGCCGATTGCGCCTGCGTGGGCGAAGTGGCGGGAGATGATAAGTTGCTGGTGGTTGCCTATGTAATCACCCAACCAGGCGACACCACTGGCGCTGATGAATTATTCGCTTTTGGCAAAGCGCAATTGGCGGGCTATAAAGCGCCGAAGATTGTGTATTTGGCGAAGGATTTTCCGCGCACCAAGAATGGTAAAATCATTCGGCGTGAAATTGCACCGGCGTTGTCGGTCTCGCGTTCAAGTTAATTCCAATTTTTTGAGTAACCACCATGGCCAATGATTCACAATCCTCCCGCTCTAAAACCGAGCACGTCGATAATCGCCCTATCGTTTTAACAATTCTTGCTAACTTTATTTTTGCCAGCCGCTGGCTGCAAATGCCCTTGTACATTGGCTTGATCGTCGCGCAGGTTGTCTATGTTGGGCACTTTTGGGTAGAGCTAGTGCATTTGGTGCAAGCAGCCTTTGGCAATCAAGAAGCGATTGCAAAACTGGTAGAGGGCGTGGGGTACAAATCGACGCCACTTACGGACGCGGCGGGAAAATTTATTGGTTATGCGCCACTAAAGGCCCTGAATGAAACCCTAATTATGTTAGTGGTGCTAGCGCTAATCGACGTAGTAATGATTTCAAACCTACTGATTATGGTTATTGTCGGTGGCTACGAAACTTTCGTTTCACGGTTGGCCTTGCAAAATCATCGCGATCAACCAGAATGGTTGTCTAGCGTCAATGCGTCAGTTTTAAAGGTGAAGTTGGCTACTGCCATTATCGGTATCTCGTCCATTCACTTGCTAAAAACGTTTATCAACGCCGAAAACTACACTGAAAAAGTATTGTTATGGCAAACAGCAATCCACTTCGCCTTCCTATTTTCTGCAATGGCGATTGCCGCGTGCGACCGCATCATGCCGCATGCCGCCAAACCAGGTAGCAAATCTGAACACTAATTTTTAGAAAGCATCGCCATGTCCACCTTAATCCGCCAGGAAGACTTCATCTCAAGCGTAGCTGATGCTTTTCAGTTCATCAGCTACTACCATCCGGTGGATTACATCAAGGCCTTGCACGAAGCGTATTTGCGTGAGGAAAGCCCCGCGGCTAAAGATGCGATGGCGCAAATACTCATCAATTCGCGGATGGCCGCCGAAGGTCATCGGCCGATTTGCCAAGACACTGGCATTGCGATTGCGTTTTTGCGGGTCGGCATGGATGTGCGTTTTGAAGGCCCAATGACGCCTGAACAAATGGTGAATGAAGGCGTGCGCCGAGCCTATACCGACGTGAATAATCCGCTACGCGGCTCGATGCTGATTGACCCAGATGGCGCGCGCAAAAACACCATGGACAACACGCCCGGGGTGACGCACATTGAAATTGTGCCGGGCAATACGGTAGAAGTCATTGTGGCGGCCAAGGGCGGCGGGTCAGAAAATAAATCGAAATTTGCGATGCTGCTGCCATCCGACAATATTGTTGACTGGGTGTTGCAAATGGTGCCAACCATGGGCGCTGATTGGTGCCCGCCTGGCTTGTTATCGTTGGGCATCGGCGGCTCACCAGAAAAAGCGATGTTGATCGCAAAGTGGGCGATGATGGAGCCGTTTAATATTCATCAACTCATGGCGCGCGGCCCAAGCACTCGGGCAGAACAATTGCGCTTAGAAATTTTTGAAAAAGTAAACGCGCTAGGCATCGGCGCGCAAGGCTTGGGCGGGCTATCTACGGTGCTTGACGTAAAAGTAACCGACTATCCAACCCACGCGGCTTCCAAACCAGTGGCATTGCTGCCAAATTGCGCCGCCACCCGCCACACCCATTTTATTTTGGATGGCTCTGGCCCAGCACATTTGCACACACCCACCCTAGAAGACTGGCCAAAATTGGCGCTCGATTTTAAATCAAGCCGCCGCGTCAATATCAACTCGCTCACCAAATCCGACACCAAAACATGGAAGTCCGGCGAGACACTTCTAATTACCGGAAAAATTTTAACCGGCCGCGATGCCGCGCACAAAAAAATGACCGATATGTTGGCCAACGGGGAAAAATTACCGGTTGATTTCACCAATCGCTTCATCTATTACGTGGGCCCAGTAAACGCTGTACGCGACGAAGCCGTAGGCCCCGCTGGCCCCACTACCGCCTCGCGTATGGACAGGTTCACCGAAGCGATGCTGGCGCAAACTGGTTTGATCGGTATGATTGGCAAATCTGAACGTGGGGTTACTGGTATTGCCGCTATTAAGAAGCACGGGGCTGTGTATTGCATTGCGGTGGGCGGTGCCGCCTATTTGGTGTCGAAAGCCATTAAATCATCTAGGCTTTTAGCTTTCCCTGAATTAGGTATGGAAGCGATTTACGAATTTGATGTCGTCGATATGCCGGTCACGGTGGCGGTTGACGCGGAAGGCACGGCGGTACATAAAACTGGGCCGCGGGAGTGGCAAACTAGAATTGGTAAAATACCGGTAGTGGCGCTGTAATCAGCTAACTAACCTTTTAAAAAATGGCTGTAGATGCCCTAAAATAGGATATCTCGAGACTTCCGTAAAACCGCAGACAAAGTCCATTTAGAAAGTACGCACGATAGCATGTCAATCCCGGGCGATCGCACCTACGAAAACGACGCAGATGTAATTAAGCCGCTGCGTATTGCCATCATTGAGGGCGCTGAAGGCTTTCGAGTCGCGCTTAGTGCGTTGATACGCAGCCGCTGGACCGGCGCTACTGTCGAAGAAATTGACCCTTTCGCGCAGACGTTATCGGGAATGAGTTCTGGCCTACGCGGCAGCTACGATATCGTACTGTGGAGCGGCATTAGCACGGTGCCTGAGGCCGAACAGGCGCTAGAGCGGATTAGAAGGACTCCTAGTCGACCCAAGGTAATTTTAATTGTACGTGATGACGCACTGACCCATGCCAAGGCATTCATTACTGCAGGTGCGCTGGCGGTATTGCCACGTGTGCGTTTTTCCATTGCCCAGTTTTATCGCGCTATCCAGATTAGTTT
>JANNXI010000117.1:0-8030 GCA_031409495.1 Betaproteobacteria bacterium | reverse complement strand
TTAAGCGCCGATGTCATTGGTGGAATTTGTGTTTGCGCACCGATAAATTGCGGCAGGATTGCGCGCAGTTTATCTTCGTCGACGTTGACGGGAATTGGCGCTGACAACACGCCTTCCGTATCGCCCGTAGTGCTAGTTTGCCCCAAACATAAAGTAGCACGATAGCTCTTTTTAGCATCCAATAAAAAGCGAGAAAACTTCGTCGCTTCACCAAAGCAAAGCGGCAAAAGCCCAGTCGCAAAAGGGTCCAAGGTGCCCGTATGACCAGCCTTTTCAGCGTTGAGCAACCATTTGGCTTTGCCTAGTGCTTGGGTTGATGAAAAGCCTTCGGGTTTATCGAGAAGGAGCACGCCGTCGATGGGGATGCGGGAGTTGGTTTTTTTTTGCTGGGTCATAGGGCGGGAAGTGATTTTAGGATGCGCTATTATCGTGGAACCTGTTGGTGTGTTGTACGTTAGTTAGCGTGAAAAATACGCTCTTCTCGATAGAGTTTACTGGGTTAAGCCTAGTGAAGACCCAGCTAAGAACGCGATAATTTTGAGATTGAAGTGATGAATAAGCGTTCTGAGGTTAAAGGGAAACATGAGCTTATTTGCATCACCACATTTATTGACGAGATAAATCGACGCCATCGTTCAGTCTATAAGGTGATCGACACGCCAGACCCGCCGGACGCAATTATTCAATCCAACAACAAAACAACTTGGGTAGAAGTGGTTACAGCGCATATGAGTAAAGCCTTTGCCAAAGATATTTGGTCTTTTGCTACACCAGCTGAAACGCATCACCCGATGATGTGCAACGTCATGGTTGGTCCTGATACAGACTTTGTCCAGGTGGTAAGGAAAAAAAACGACTTAGCAAGCTACGAAGCAATTCGCGATAAATATGGCGCTGGGTACCTTGTCGTCTCTGTACAGTACCCGCATTTTAAAGACAACACATTGAAAGTAATGCGTAAGTTGTGGAATGCCACAACGTTTGCGGATAAAGGCTGCTTTCGTTCTATATACCTGATTGTTCGTTGTTACAAAGGGTATGTAGTAGTTTTGTGGTGGTACAAATAGTATTTTAAAATTTTCAAATTTTGCAGAGATGCATCGTTTAAAGGCAGCCCTGCTATTTCAGAAGGCAAAAGTACCTATTTTTTAACCGGCGGCAAATCCGTACAGCTTCCCTCAAACACTTCCGCTGCCATGCCAATCGACTCGCCCAGTGTGGGGTGCGGGTGGATGGTGCGGGCGATGTCTACGGCATCAGCTCCCATTTCAATGGCTAAGGCAATTTCGCCAATCATGTCGCCAGCGTGGGTACCTACTATTGCGCCGCCGATGATGCGGTGGGTTTCGGTGTCGAATAGCAGTTTGGTGAAGCCTTCGTCGCGGCCATTGGCAATGGCGCGGCCGCTGGCTGCCCACGGGAATACGCTTTTGGCGAATTTAATGCCTTTGGCTTTGGCGTCGTCTTCGGTAATGCCCACCCAAGCCACTTCAGGGTCGGTATACGCCACTGATGGGATGACGGTGGCGTCGAAATAGGTTTTATGGCCGCAAAGGGCTTCAGCGGCCACGTGGGCTTCATGTACGGCTTTGTGGGCGAGCATGGGCTGGCCTACGATGTCGCCGATGGCAAAAATATTCGGGACGTTGGTGCGCATTTGGTTGTCGGTGGCGATAAAGCCGCGATCGCTGACGTTTACGCCTGCACGGTCGGCGCTAATTTTTTTGCCGTTGGGCGAGCGGCCTACGCTCGTTAGCACCATGTCGTAGCGCTCTGGGGGCAGTAGCGCGCCATCGCGCTCGAAGGTGACCCAAATGCTGTCGGGCTTGGCTTCTACCGCAACTGTTTTGGTTTTGAGCATGATGTTGTCGAAGCGTTTTTCGTTTACTTTGAGCCAAACTTTGACTAGATCACGATCAGCACCCTGCATTAAGCCGTCCATCATTTCGACTACGTCGAGCCGCGCGCCCAAGGTGGAATACACGGTGCCCATTTCTAGTCCAATAATGCCGCCGCCGATGACTAACATGCGTTTTGGAATTTCGCGCAATTCGAGCGCGCCAGTGGAATCAACAATTCGTGGATCGCGTGGAATAAAGGGCAGGTGCACCACTTGGCTGCCTGCAGCAATAATGGCGGATTGGAATTTGATGACTTTTTTGTCGCCCGTTTTGGCTTGGCCCTCACCATTGGTGACTTCAACTTCAACGTGGAAAGCATCTAAAAACTGGCCTACACCGCGCACGATTTCTACCTTGCGCATTTTTGCCATGCCCGCTAAACCGGTAGTGAGCTTGCCTACCACTTTGTTTTTCCAACCGCGTAGTTTGTCTAGGTCGATAGTCGGTTTGCCATAACTAAAACCATGGTCGGCCAACGCCGCTGTTTCGTCCGCCACTGCGGCTACATGGAGCAAGGCTTTAGATGGAATGCAGCCGACGTTTAAACACACCCCGCCTAGTTGCGCATAGCGTTCAACAATCACGGTTTTTTTGCCTAAATCGGCTGCGCGGAACGCCGCAGAATAGCCGCCGGGGCCTGCGCCCAGTACTAATACTTCGCACTCAACGTCTACTTTTCCGGTGTATTTTGCGGCTGGGTTTGTCGCAGAAGATGCCCTATTAACAGGCATCTCCACGGCGTTGACTATGGCTGCTTTGGGCGCTGCTGGCGGTGCAACAACAGCGGCGGTTGCAACCGTTTCCAACATCAACACCACATGTCCCATCGACACTTTATCGCCCAGCTTTACTTTTAATTCGCGCACGATGCCATCATGCGACGCTGGTACTTCCATCGTGGCTTTGTCGCTCTCGAGTGCTACCAAAGATTGCTCTTTAGTAACGGTGTCGCCCACTTTTACTAAAATTTCAATAACGGGAATATCAGCAAAATCGCCGATGTCTGGTACTTTTACTTCGATGAGTGCTGACATGATTTTATCCGTCTAAGGTAATTGGCGACGCGAGTGGTCTATAATTTAGCAATTTATTGATGCCTGAAGATGTCCTAAAATAGGGCTTCTTCAGGCATATCTGTGCAGCAAATAGGCGCTGGCGGCTACAAAACTAGCTTGCGCAAATCGCCCATTACGCTTGCTAAGTAGCTTGTAAAGCGGGCTGCGGATGCACCGTCAACGACGCGATGGTCATACGATAGCGACATCGGCAGCATCAAGCGTGGCGCGAATTCTTTACCGTTCCAGACTGGCTGCATTTTTGATTTCGACACGCCCAAAATTGCTACTTCTGGCGCGTTGATAATCGGCGTAAAGTAGGTGCCGCCGATACCGCCCAGCGATGAAATGGAGAAGCAACCGCCCTGCATTTCGGTGGGGCTTAACTTGCCGTCACGCGCTTTGCCTGCAAGCTCGGTCATCTCTTTTGCTATATCAACAATCGACTTTTGATCTGCATTGCGAATCACCGGCACCACTAAGCCGTTTGGCGTATCGGCTGCAAAGCCGATGTGGTAATACTTCTTCAGCACAAGGTTTTCGCCGCCGAGTTCGAGGGAAGAATTGAATTCAGGGAATTTTTTAAGCGCGGCAACGCTGGCTTTGATTAAAAACGCCAACATCGTTACCTTGGTACCGGACTTGGCCAAATCTTCATTGGTGCTTACGCGGAAGGCTTCGGCTTCGGTAATATCGGCGTCGTCATGTTGGGTAACATGGGGGATCATCATCCAGTTACGGGCTAAATTGTTGCCTGATAATTTTTTGATGCGCGATAAGGCACGCGTTTCAATCGTACCGAATTTAGTGAAATCAATATGCGGCATTTCAGGGAATGCAAAACTGCCACCACCTAATTTTGCGGCCGGCTTCGCAAGCTCAGTTTTAACGAAAAGCTGAATATCTTCTTTGGAAATGCGGCCTTTGGGCGCTGTGCCTTTTACTTTGCTTAAGTCAACGCCTAGCTCCCGGGCGAATGCACGCATCGAGGGGGACGCGTGCGCGCGTGCGGTAGCGCCTACATGTGTGCCCGCGTTGTTTACAGGCGCCGCAGCAACGGCAGCGGGCGTAGGTGCGGGCGCTGGTGCAACGGGAGCCGCGGGTACAACAATTGTAACCGGCGCCGCTGCAGCTACGGGTGACGGCGCAGATGCGCTTGCGGTTTCTTCAAGCACCAATACTAATGCACCCATTGAAACTTTATCGCCAAGCTTTACTTTGATTTCGCGCACAATGCCCGCGTGAGAAGCAGGGACTTCCATCGTCGCTTTATCGCTTTCTAAAGCCACTAAGGACTGTTCCTTGGCGACCGTGTCGCCCACTTTTACTAATATTTCGATGACCGGAATGTCAGTGAAATCGCCGATGTCGGGTACTTTTACGTCAACTAGATTTGCCACGCAAATCCTCCTTATATTTTCAGCGCCGCATCGAAATTAAACGCGGCGGCGCTGTTAGTTTTTGCTGTTGCAGATGGTTCAATACGGGCAGCGACTAAACCGTCCAAGGCGCTGGTTTAGTAGCGTCAATGCCGTATTTTTTAATTGCATCAGACACCACTGACATTTGAATTTGCCCATCGTCAGCCAGTGCTTTCAACGACGCAATGACAACGTAGTAACGATTCACTTCAAAGAATTTACGCAGTTGTTTACGCGTGTCGGATCGGCCAAAACCATCCGTGCCCAGCGTTACAAATTTACGGTCGTTGATGTAGGGACGTATTTGCTCAGGAAAGCTGCGCATATAGTCGGTAGAGGCAATGGCTGGGCCGCGACGGCCTTTAAGCATTTGCGCTACATACGACGGTTTTTGCGTTTCTTGTGGATTGAGTAATGCCTGGCGTTCGGCAGCCATGCCGTCGCGACGCAACTCGGTAAAGCTGGTGCATGACCAAATATCACTGACGACACCCCAATCAATTTCAAGCAACTCGGCAGCGGCAATCACTTCGCGGAAAATTGAGCCGGAACCCATTAGTTGCACGCGCGGCTTCTTCGCTTCTTTCGATTCCCGGAACAGATACATACCCTTTAAAATGCCAGCTTCGGCTCCAGCAGGCATGGCTGGGTGGGTGTAGTTTTCATTCATTACGGTGACGTAATAAAAAATAGTTTCTTGCAGTTCGTACATGCGATGCATGCCGTTTTGCATAATCACGGTAAGCTCGTAAGCAAATGTTGGATCGTAAGAAATACAGTTCGGAATCGTGGCCGACATTAAGTGCGAATGACCATCTTCGTGCTGTAAACCCTCGCCGTTCAGGGTGGTACGACCCGATGTGCCGCCCAACAAGAAGCCGCGCGCCTGCATATCGCCCGCCGCCCAAGCTAAATCGCCGATGCGTTGAAATCCGAACATGGAGTAAAAAATGAAGAACGGAATCATGTGCTGGCCGTTATTGGCATAGCTAGACCCTGCCGCCATCCACGAGCAGAACGCACCGGCCTCGTTAATACCTTCTTGCAAAATTTGGCCGGTTTTGGCTTCTTTGTAGAACATTAATTCGCCGGAATCTACAGGCTCATAAAGCTGCCCCACGCTGGAGTAAATGCCTAGCTGACGGAACAAGCCTTCCATACCAAATGTGCGTGATTCATCGGCCACAATAGGTACCAGTAATTTGCCAATTTCCTTGTCGCGCGTCAACGCAGTGAAGAAGCGCACGAAGGCCATTGTGGTAGAAATTTCGCGCTCTTCCGTGCTTGCCATTAAGTTTGCAAAGCTTGAAAGCGGCGGTACTTTTAGCGGATCAATTTTGTGATGACGCACTGGCATCGAGCCGCCCAGTTTCTCCCGCGTTGCCCGCATATACTGGAGTTCCGGGCTATCCTCTTTCGGACGATAGAAAGGCGTATCGGCAATCACGTCATCGGAAATTGGAATATTAAAGCGATCGCGGAAGGCTTTAAGCGCATCAACGTCCATCTTCTTTTGCTGGTGCGTAATGTTCTGTCCTTCGCCCGCTTTACCCATGCCATAACCTTTGATGGTTTTGGCTAAAATTACCGTCGGCTGGCCTTTGTGCGTAGTGGCTGCCGCGTAAGCTGCGTACACTTTATATGGATCATGGCCGCCACGATTCAAGCGCCAAATATCGTCATCCGACATGCTAGCAACCATCTTTTCTAGCTCAGGATATTTGCCGAAGAAATGCTTGCGTACATACGCGCCATCGCGCGCTTTGTAGTTTTGATATTCGCCGTCTACAGCTTCCATCATGCGGCGCTGTAGCAGGCCGTCGTTGTCTTTAGCCAATAGTGGATCCCAATAGCGACCCCAAATAACTTTGAGCACATTCCAGCCCGTGCCGCGGAAATCGGCTTCGAGTTCCTGAATGATTTTGCCGTTGCCACGCACCGGGCCATCAAGGCGCTGCAGATTGCAGTTCACAACAAAAATTAGGTTATCTAGATTTTCACGCGCGGCTAAAGCGATCGCGCCGAGTGATTCTGGCTCGTCCATTTCGCCATCGCCCATGAAGGCCCAGACTTTCCGACCTTCGGTGTTTTGAATACCGCGATTGTGCAAATATTTTAAGAAGCGTGCCTGATAAATGGCCTGAATTGGTCCCAAACCCATCGACACAGTTGGAAATTGCCAAAAATCAGGCATCAACCAAGGGTGCGGATAGCTAGAAATACCTTTACCGTCCACTTCGCGACGGAAGTTTTCCAGATGATCCTCAGTTAAGCGACCTTCTAAAAATGCACGCGCATAAACGCCCGGTGCTGAGTGGCCTTGCATGAATACCATATCGCCGCCGTGGGTGGCGCTGGGTGCGTGCCAAAAGTGGTCGAAGCCAACGTCATACAGTGTTGCAGCAGACTGGAAACTGGCAATATGGCCACCAAGCTCAGAATTTTCGCGGTTCGCTCGTAACACCATCGCAACTGCGTTCCAGCGGATCAGGGAACGAATGCGGTGCTCAATTTCAGGATCGCCCGGCGGGGAAATTTCTTGCGCCGAGGGAATCGTGTTGATGTAGGCAGTGTTGGCAGAGTAGGGCAGATAGGCACCTGATCGGCGCGCTTTGTCTACTAATTGCTCTAACAAAAAATGGGCGCGTTCAGGGCCATGGGCCTCCAAAACACTTTCCAAAGATTCAAGCCATTCCCGAGTTTCCTGGGGGTCGAGATCATTTTGCAAAAAGGCGGGGTGGTCCATATGCTCCTAATTCAAGAAGTGATTGCTTATTTTTAGACAAGACGTAATTAGAACCCAAATGTTGTAAAACTACAATGAAAGGTGAAAGCAAAAATGCCGATCGTAATAAATTGACGCCAGACGGCGCAAAAGCGGGAACAAAAATACACTTATCTTGCGACCAAGCTCGAAACTGCTCGAAGTAGGGTTAATATGTTGAATATAAACAATGGCTTGCAAGAGTTTCTCGGCGTGGTTCCTTAAAAAACTTTTTTAAGTTATTATATTTGCAGCGATTGATAAAAAAATCGTTTAGTTTAGTATCTGCGCGAGACAGTTTTTTGCCGGTGATCAGTTTTTTGCGGCTTGGATGGAGCATTTGGTTGTATAGATGTTTTTCTTTCATATCTCTACACCTACTAAAACTGTGCTTTAAATTGACGATACAATCGTGGCCGGAAATAAACGCCCTAGTTATTGTGTAATCATGAACAAAAACAACACAAACTGGGTATTTCCGCACACTATTGAAGATTTACATATTCACGGTTTTCGAATCTAAGCGTATATTGCAAGTTGGCATGTGTTCGGCTTCATGCTTGGGTTCATTGATGCATGAGTAGATGGTTGTGATGCTTCAGAAATTAGTTTGATGCGGGTTGTTCACGACACGGATTTTGAGTGACGCGCTGGATAAAAAAGTGGTTCCGCACATTTGTTGCGTAAAATAGTTCAATCGCAAGCAGGGCAAAGGTTGACTGTACGCGCGGTGTTGTGTGATTTAGAGGCGATTTATAAGTGCAGGTCGCGGGAGGCCTAGTGGGTTTAACACAAGCTCTGCAGATTGTGAGCATGACTGATCCGGGTAGAGTGCGGGGTCACAATGAAGATTGCGTCGAAGCTCGACCAGACGCGGGCATTATTGTGC
>JANNXI010000116.1:0-19471 GCA_031409495.1 Betaproteobacteria bacterium | reverse complement strand
TGCACGAGTTTGCACACCAGTACGCGCCCCGTCTTTTTCATACGCCGTCGCTTCGATCTGCTTTAGCGTGTCTGCGTGTTAGCGGGTTAGCATGTCACTACGAAAATTGTTGCGCAGCTACTTTTGGACCGAGTTTTTTGCTGGAGTTACTTTGGTCGCCTCAGTTGGCTTACTGGGCAGGCTAGACTTAGCAGGAACGCCGCTAGGCACACCAGCAGCGGCCGGTACAGCTACCCCGCCTGCTCTGGCAACGCCCATATTTAGGGCAACTACAGCCGGTTCTAGCATCGGTGGGGGCGGCGGCGGCACGATAAACTCAGCATAGTTAAACATACTCAGTGGCGGGTATAGCTTTAGTTTTGCGGCCTCATCCATTTGCACTTGAAACGAAAAGCGCGTGAGTGTTTCAATGGGTATTTGCATGGCTGTTTTCTTGCCCGTTAAAATTTGTTCGGCTTTGTAGGCGGTAAATTGCCCAATGTTGTAGTACTTACTGACTAAACCGGCAAGCGCGCCGGCCTCCATAAGTTGTTCGGTGGACGCAAAAGTAGGTAAGCCAACCTCGGTTGCGGTTGGAATGATCACGGATTTTGCAAGCGTCCCTAAAAATGAATCCGGTGGCAAATAAAGCCAATCCACCTTATTTTGTTTCATTTCACGAATTAAATCTGCAGCGCCCTCAGCAGTTGGCTTCTGCGTCGTTGGATCAAGCGCGAACTTGCGCTCCACGAGTGTGAAGTTCATGCGCTTGCTTAAGCTGCGCAACTCCTCAACTGTGACCACCGAATTACGTTCGCTGGACGTATACAGCACACCAACGCTTTTAAACGGGCGATAGCTCGCCATGGCGCGCATCTGCGTTTCCGTCGAGGCTACATGGTAGACGCCGGTGACGTTTCGCTCCGAACTTGCCAGCGAAGGCGTTATTTTTGCCGATACCGGGGCCGCTACTAATGTAAAAACGACAGGTATGTCGCTAATAAAATTGCCTGATTTTGCTGTGTCAACGCTACCCACCACACCGAGTGTGACCGATGTGCCCCATGTATAAATCAAATCTGGCTTTATGCGCTGAATCTCTTCCAGCAGTGCGGGAATTTTGGTGTTATCGCGGTTAATATCTCGTTCGATAATTTCTACAGGAATTCGACGGGAACTAAAATAATCCTTAAAACCCTTTTCGACTTCGGTTTTACCTCGAAAAGTGATGGAATAGATACGGTACGGTTTTTTTTGCGCTTGGCTTTGTGCTGGCGTTTGCGTAGCCGCAACGCCTTGAGCCTGTACGTTGATGGGCAACAGCGCAAGGAACACTATTGCAATGAGGATTGCGAGCACCAAGCCCAGCAGCGGATGCATTACTCGGATAGCCGCTTTCTGTGGGGACGCTTGGACGATTAGGGAAGGCCAATTTATCATTCTGCCACCACCTCAGTTTTACCACTTGAAAGGGTGGCAATCGCAAATAGCAAGCCACACACCAATACGAGAGCACTAATCGCGACAAATGCGCCTTGATAGTTGAAATAGATAACGAGCACGCTAGCGAGTAGTGGTCCAGCCGCATTTCCTAACCTCTCCAGCAGTCGGTAGACGCCGTAAACGGTGTCGCGCCCATATTTGGCAATTTCTGGGCCACATAAGTCCTCAACGAGTGCGCCTTGCGAAGCGATAGAAATGGCTTGGCCCAAGCCCAAAAATATAACCACTACAAAAACTAAAACCACATTTCCCGTTGCCAAGAGCGCTAAGCCGCCTAGACCAGACACAATCAAACCGAGCGCTACAAATCGTTCACGCTTGGCGCCAGCATCAGAAATACCGGCCGCAATCGGTACTAGAATTACCATAATTACCGCATAAACTAGGAGCATCCGGCCCGCCATAGCTTGGGTGCTACCAAGCGACAATATATACAGCGGCACGAGGTAAAAACAAAAACCAGTCAATACAATTTTAGCCGGAATTGCTGCTAAGCCAGTAAGCACCATGAATCGGCGGTTTAGACACAAAGAACCAATTTCACGAAGAGTGGGTGCTCGCGAATCGCGCATATTTGCGTCGCGTTTAGCTGGGTCACCAGGCAATTGCTGGATGATCAAAACGGATAAAACGCAAATCAAGGCGGCGATGAGGAAAGTGTACCGTGCGCCTATGTTGTCAGCCAAAATTCCGCCCGTGGCCGGCCCACATACCGTTGCAACCATTATCGCGCCGACAAACAATGCGAAGCCGCGCGCACGATCTTTGGAACCACTATGGTCGAGTACATAGCCCTGGGCTGCAACGAAAACCATCGCGTAACCAATGGCGCACAGGCTACGCCAAAGCAACAAATCATAGAGACTGTATGCAAACGCGGTTGCAGCAAAGCCGACTGAAGCAATTGCAGCGCCGATGATCATGGTGCGGCGTCGGCCGATTCGCTCGCTCCAGCCACCTAAATACGGCTGACCGATAGCCACGATAAGCATGAACAAAACGATCGGCAGACTGATGATGATTTGTGGCGAGATTCCTGCAACCGGCACCAACATATTTTTAATGTACGCTGGTAAAAACGAGCGCGTCATCTCCTCGGCCAGAATAAACGCAAATAGCGGCGCGCGAATGCGATTCAGAGCGCCAACTTCTGCTGGTCGCGCGTCCGCATTGTGACGGCTACCAAATTTATAACGCTTGCGCAACTCATCCCAAGCCGCTACAGCGTCAATCAACCGTTTTTTCTCGAACACAGCAGAACTTTGCATGCGGCCGTGCAACGCTTTAGTGAGGTCTTGATACTGTTCGTTGAGCGACTTTATGGCGTGTTGGATACGGACTAGTACGCGATCTATTTCTGATTCGCCATTAGCCACGTCAGCGCCGGTAGTAAAGTCGCCAAGTTTAACCCGCTCGATTTGGTCCGAAAGCCCCTGTAATCCGGCCTCTAACCTAGCACCAGCGGAAAAGTTTAGTAACTCCAAGGTAAAAAATAGCGCGACAACAAAAATAACCAGAACATCCAGCAACAACTCAAGCATTATTTTTTTTACGAACTTATCATCAACGCCGATATGCAGCGTACCGACCCGCGTTGTTGAGCCCTTGGCAACTACTGGAATCGCTACAACGTATTGCCCCCCAACCAATACGCCAGACACACCCGCGTTCGGGACCAAGGCTGTGGCTGACTGCGCCAATTTACCATCACTAGCGACCTTGGCCTTCGAATTGGTGTTGGCATAAGTCTGCGCATAGTCAGCCATCCCTTGAGGCAAGTTTCCACCCTTAAAGCGCACTTGACCATCTGGATCTGCGAGTGCGATTGAGGCAAATTCTGCGTTTTCATCCACTACCTGACCCAACGCCTCATCGACACCATACAGAGATTCAAAGCTTAACTTATAGTCCACCATCGCCCGTTCAACGAGGTTACGGAGCGAGGCACCGACAGTGACGGCTTTTTTGCCTATTTCTGGAATCACTTCACGCTCAAAGGCCTGCCCAGCAAGATACGAGCTGACCGATAGTCCGAGCGCAATAATGACCATCACCGCACCGGTAATCTGCCAATAAATACGTTTTAGATATTTTGCATCCATCGCTGTGTGGTCTTTTTGTCTTTTACGTTACGACGTTATGATTTCGGATCAGCCTGAATTTGCGGTTGGGCTAGGCCCACTGGTGTTAATTTCAGCGTTACTTCAAACGCAGTGTCTTGTGTGGGCTGCACCTCGCCGCCGGCCGTGGCATCTGTCGGAGCCTGCGTCGGCGTTGCCATCGCCGCGCGCAAATGTTTACGCGCCACGTTTATTTGATTTTGTGCTGACTGGATCTGCTGATTGTATTCTTCCAAGCTTTCGCCAATACCCGCTGGGAGGACCAGCGACGGCGCGGCAACAATGGGTGCGCCTGCTTCCTGCAAGGTTTCCGCCAAACTATCCATGTCTCTCTCAAAACGACGGATAATTAGCGTAAGCAACAACACACAAAGTAAGGCGCACGCTAAAAAAACGACTCCTGCAATTTTGATCAGCTCCAATCCCATCTTCTGCGTTGCGGCATCGACATATCGCTGCGGATAGCGCACCGTCAAATATCCTACCGTAAGATCGAAGTTGTTTCTTAACGCAACCGCAACGACTTGCTCGTCATTTTCCGCCTTGGTCCAAGATGCTGGACGACCTCGATCACGACGTTGTTGGGCTGCTTCGGTGAGCCAAGCGGTTGAAATTTGCGTGCCAATTTTTGCCTTTTCGGTCGCATAGAGTACCTGCCCCGTTGGATCGAAGAGCTCAATTCCAGCAATTAAGTCGTCGGTGGTACGTTCTCGCTGAATCAACGCTTGGATAGTAGGCATTTCCGCAAATGGTAGGCCCAGTGCTAGCGAAGCTGAAACGTTATCTTCAACGCCATCAGCCACATAGAGCACACGCGTTTTAACCACTTCAGCAACGGTTGACCGATACTTAAAGTAGTTTAGGAATGTCGCCATCGCTATAGCAAAGAAACACACTAGCAAAGCAACCACGATAAATCGTGCGCGCGTGGATTTCATTTAATTTTAGGGGTTTCTATCATGGCTTGATTTGACAAGTCTGCAGGGGAATTTAATAACGATAGGGTGCAAGCATAAATTTTTTTAAGTTTAGCATGGCACGATGTTTCAGGATACGGTCACACCACGAAATGCAGACTCTGAAATTTATCACCGCGCGGTGTTTGCAAAATTTATTGGTTTGATTTCAGCGTCTTGCAGCGGACACTTAAGCTTAAGTTTCAGGTTCACACTGTAAATTACTCGGCTTTTTTCAATCTAATCGAGGAAACCAGCACATCGGCGCAAGAATAGCCGTTGCTTACCTTTATTCATAAATGCGAATGTGTTACCGTACGCAAGCTACATTTGCGACAACTATTTTTGGCGCTAGAATTTTTAATGTTTCGCATGCGTTGCCGCTTTACAAACCGTTAAGCGCCGCATCAATCATGCTACATTTAGCAATTGTTAACGCTGAATCTCCATCAGCCTGAATCTATGAGGGTCAAATGAACGACAAAATTGGCGAAAACACGAGCGACCAAAGCGCTGATAAAACGCAATTCGATCCCGCATCCCTTGCCCACCGCAAATCGGATGACGTTGATCCTGATCGCACCGTTATTGATAGGAATTCGCCCCTGCACAAAGCGCGTCTAGCAGCGGAACCCACGACGCCGCCCCTATCTGCCCATGCACCGCCAGAAATTGAAGAGCGTGATCCGCGGGATAGAACCGTTACCATCGTGACTAAGGCTGCTTCAGCCCATGCCGAACAAGATAATGGCCCAACAGACGTCACCGTCACTAATTACGCTACCCAGCGCATGCCGCCATGGGTTGCTGGAGATGTTAGAGAGCGGACGGTGCGCCTTGCGGACTTGCCGCGCGACCCTACCAAACCTGAAGGGGCCTACGTGCCGGCACCGTATCAAGCTGCGGAAACATTGGCGTTACCCGCTGGTTTTCGCTTGATGGAGTACCGCATTGACGCGGTACTTGGCCAGGGCGGTTTCGGCATTACTTATCTTGCGACAGACGTTAATCTCAACTCCAAATTTGCGATTAAAGAATATTTGCCAGAAGATTTTGCAAAGCGATCAACCGATCGCACGGTGTCGGCAAAAACAATCGACGACACCGAAATGTACAACACAGGGCTTGAGAACTTCCTTATAGAAGCCCGTACTTTGGCCACCTTCAAACATCCTAATATCGTTCGTGTGGCGCGTTTTTTTGAGCAACACAATACGGCGTACATGGTATTGGAGTACGAGCGCGGCCAATCACTTAAAGTGTGGCGCAAAAATCATCCTGATACCCCAGAAGCCGATTTACTTAATCTATTGTTCCCACTACTAGACGGTTTATCGGTAATGCACGAAAACGGATTTTTGCACCGCGACATTAAGCCCGACAACATTTACGTGCGCGATGAAGACGGCAGCTTGGTCCTGCTGGATTTTGGCGCAGCTTCGCAAACAGCGTTAGGCAGTGCGGCCGCTGTCGGCGTCTTCACCCCTGGTTACGGCCCCATCGAGCAATGTCAGGGCACGGATAATCAAGGCCCCTGGACTGATATTTACGCCATGGGTGCAACCCTATTTTGGTTCATCACAGGAAAAAAGCCGGTAGATTCGCTACAACGCGCGGGTCGCGTGGACCCCCTGCCGTTGGCTGAAGACACCTGCTTAGGCCGCTATAGCCCAGAATTTTTGAAGGCTATTGATTGGTCTCTGCGTGTCGATCCTGCGGCTCGACCGCAAAATATTGCGGATTTCCGCACCGCCTTGTTTGCCGCACATGCGTCCAGCCTGCAGCTAGCCGAAGCGCTGCGTGCGGGCGATGATTTTGACTCAACTGGCAGTTTTACGGCAGCAGAACTACTACGCCGACCAAGTTTGTTAAAAACCAAACTAGTCAAAGGCATCCGCGCTATTTTCAAACCTGCGTCTTGGCCAATTGCGGTAAAAATGACGCTCGCCATGATCTTCACCGCCTTATTTCCTATGCTGATCACGGCGTTTTATAACAGTCAAAACACCATTTCGATTGTGAGTAAAGCCGAGCTAAAAAATCTGGAGCAGCTCGCGCACAGCACTGCGGGCCGGGTATCGCAGCTATTGGGCGACAGTAAGAGTTTGGCAAACTATTTGGGTTCCGATGATGATTTTGTGGCGTTTTTAAGTGCGCCAACGGAAAAAAGCAAAGCTGATATCAAAGCCAAGCTCGAAGGCTTAGTAAAAGCCAACGCTGATGTACAGCTAGTACTCGTGATGGACACCGAAGGCGGCGTGCAATCGTCAAATGATCCAGCTGTTATCGGCAAAAACTTCAAGTTCCGCGAGTACTTTAAAGCAGCGATGGAAGGTCGGCAATTTACGTCCGGCATTTCGGTAGGCGCTGTAGCAGGACAAGCCGGTATTTTTTACTCTAATCCAGTTTACAACGCAGAAAAGAAGATTATTGGCGCTGTGGTATTACGCATTTTAGGCTCGTCAGTGGCTAAAATTCTATCTGAAACGCAAGGTGTCGACGGTCGCACACCGATTTTAATTGACGCCGATGGCGTGCTTATTCACCACCCAAAAACAGACTTGCTTTACTCCAGCTTAGTGGTGCTTTCTGAGCAAAAACTAAAAGAAATCGTCACCGATCAACGCTTTCGCCGGCCCAACATCACCCCGTTAAATTTGCCAGATCTCGCCAAAGCGATGATTGGCGCAAAAGAACGCGGCAACGTTTCTTACTATTCGCCTGTTTCTAGAGCCGAAGAAATTGCCGGTTACGCACCAGTGCCTGGGCATAACTGGGTTGTAGGCATGACTGAAACACGTGAAACGTTTGAAGCACCATTAAAATCACTATTCCAAAACGTTCTTTACAGCGTAGTACTGGTTGGTCTCATCTTTTTAGTACTGGCGCTGGTATTTTCTCGAACCATTGTTAAACCAATCCAAGAACTTACGGACGCCGCAAACTCCCTGAAAAACGGCGATTATGAAAACGCGCACGTAACAGTGCGTAATCAGGATGAAGTAGGTCAGCTCGCCCGCACCTTCAATGTGCTTATCGATGTATTAAGGCAGCGTGAGCGCGAACGTGAAGGCAAAGGTAGAAAAGGTCGCTAACCGGTTATAAGGCTAAATTGACACGCTCATTGGGTAGAATTGCAACACTTATGCTTTAAACCGCCAGTGGATTCCCGTATCATCCGAGTATGCGACCTGAGTCTGACAACAATCTTCCCGAATACCTTCGCCCTGACTGGGAACCGGAAATCCCGGGCCCGCGTGCGCGGCTAGAAGATTGGCACGATTACATGAAAATGGCCAGTCGCGTCACTGGCCGTTTTCACGCCATGTTTACCCTGCGCTATTTTGATTATCTGCACCCTACAAAACTGCAGCAGGGTGTGCCGTTACGGCTAAAAAAAGAATACCCCGTACAAGTGGCCTACACTGACTGGGGCGACAAATCCAAACCCGTATTAGTATGTTGCGGCGGTGTGGCTAATTCCGCCATGCGTTTTAACTATTTGGCCTCTGACTTACACGATCATTTTCGGATTATATGCATGGACTGGGTCGGTCGCGGCCGGTCAGGCTGGATGGCAGATGAGCGCGATTACTCTTTAGGTACCTACGTCGAACAAATTAGGCAGCTCATCATGCACTTGGGCGGTGGACCAGTATTTCTGCTAGGTTCCTCGCTTGGCGGCAGTGCTGCCATTGAGTTAGCGGCAAAGCATCCAAAGCTCATCAAGCAGCTCATCTTAAATGACATTGGCCCCTTCATTCCAAAAAAGCGCCGAAAGCGCCGCTCTGAAACACTCGCCCGCATGTACGTGTTTCGTAAGCCGTCTGACCTCATCCGTCGTATCGGCGCAAGTCAAAAAAATGATGGCCCCATCAGTGATTCAATCCGCTTCAACATCACTTTCCATCAAACCAAATGGTCTGACGAAGACGGTGGCCGCGTGTATCGGCACGACGTACGTGCCCTGCAAGCCTATAAAAATGACGCCAGCGACAATCTAATGCAGTGGGATAAGTGGGCAAAAATCCGCTGCCCCATCATGGTCATTCACGGCATGTTATCCGATGCGCTACTACCCGCAACGATTGAGAAAATGAAACGATCCAAAGACATCTCGCTCATGCATGTACCCGACACCGGTCACACCCCGGTGCTATCGGATCGCAATCAAACACAGTTTATTTTGGAATGGTTACAAAGCAACGGCGCAGTTAGAGCAGAGTGGTCTGTGCTGCATGCACCGCTACGTGAATCGCTGCCAGATGGTAGCTATGTTGAAGTAAATGCCCCGCAGGCGGGGAAAGTTTTTAGGGTTTAATTGATGAGATAGCTGAGAATACTCTAGAATAGGATTTATACAGACACTGTGCCCGCAGAACCGGACTGCGACTATAGGATAGTAAATGCAGTAAGGCACCCAGAGACTAACCTTGTGCAACCAACTCAACTCTTTGTACTTTCAGTATGCGCGTAGCCATCATGCAACCTTACTTCATGCCATATATTGGCTACTTTCAGCTAATTGCTGCAGTAGATTTGTTCGTTGTTTACGACAACATCCAGTACACAAAAAAAGGCTGGATCAATCGAAATCGATTTTTACGCAACGGCGTTGATCACGTATTCTCTATTCCCTTAAAAGCAGGCTCGGACTTTCTAGACGTATGCAATCGGGAGTTGGCCGAAGGTTTTGATCGCAATAAACTTTTAAACCAGTTAACCGGTGCGTACCGCGGTGCACCTCACTTTGCAACGGTTTTCCCTTTCATAAAAAACATCATTGAGTGCACCGATACGAATCTATTTGCATACCTACACCACGCGCTGATAAAAACTTGCGAGCAGCTAAGAATCCATACAAGAATCATCGTTTCCTCAAGCGTGCCTGTTGACCACTCATTGAAAAATCAGGACAGGGTGCTGGCCATTTGCTCCGCTGTTGGGGCGCAAACCTACATCAACGCCATCGGCGGAACATCACTTTACGCCAGTGAGCCCTTTCGCGCGAAAGGCATTGACCTACAATTTTTGCAGCCTAGCCCAGTCAAATACGATCAATTTGGCAATGTATTTGTACCAGCCTTATCTATTATCGACTTGCTTATGTTCAATACGAATGAAAACATCCAGTCCTTTTTAGCACCTTCAAGCGAGCTAAGATAGCGCATGTTTAAGTGGCATAAATTAGGCAAAGTATTCACTCCCCAAGCGGTAAGCGGTCGGGGGTGGTTAAAGGAGTTTGCGCAAGCGCCAGCCACACTAATATTTGACGACTTCGTCCGCATTTACTTTTCTTGTCGGCCAGAAGCAGATCGCAATGGACAGTACGTGAGTTTTTCGGCTTTTGTGGATCTAGATCGCCGCAATTTATTTCAAATACTGCGCGTTAGTCAAACTCCGATTCTTGAACTTGGCGGTCTAGGGGAATTCGACGAATTTGGTACTTATCCAGTCTCAGTAATTCGTAACGGTCCAGAAGTCTGGGCGTACTACGCAGGGTGGACGCGGTGCGAATCCGTGCCATTTAATGTGGCGATTGGCCTAGCAATTAGCAAGGACGGTGGCACATCCTTCAAAAAACTTGGGGCTGGGCCGGTTTTGTCGTACAGCCCGGACGAGCCGTTTGTGCTGAGCGGCCCCAAAGTGAGGCGATTCAATGACATCTGGTATCTTTGGTACATTGCCGGTCGCAAGTGGAAAATCGTCGATGGGCGCGCCGAACCTGTCTATAAAATTCGGATGGCGACTTCAGCTGACGGCCTAAATTGGATCAAGCTGAATGTCGACCTAATTGAAAACAAATTAGAGGAAGATGAAGCGCAAGCCAGTCCAGACGTTTTCTTCGCAGAAGGTAAGTACCACATGTTTTTTTGTTATCGTTTTAGCGAAAATTATCGCGGGAAAAAACAAGGCTACAGAATAGGCTATGCGCACAGCTTAAACTTGACTGACTGGGTACGGGACGATTCGAAAGTTGGAATTGATATATCCTCCTCGGGATGGGATGATGAGATGATTAGCTACCCACATGTCTTCGATTTGGATGGTGGCACCTATATGGCTTACCTAGGAAATCAAGTAGGACGACATGGTTTTGGTTTGGCTGTTTTAAAAAAATAACAACTTAGAAATATACGGCTCATGAGATGGAAAAAGCTAGGGAAAATATTTGATCCCACACAACACCCGCTAAACAATGGCTGCGTTCAATTTGCGCAGTCCCCACAAGCGCTGGTGTTCGATGGTTTTGTGAGAATATACTTTTCGACGCGCGCCATAGACAAAGCAAATGGTAAATATTTGAGCCACATCGCGTTCGTTGATGTGGAAAAGAACTTCCGGAACGTCATCCGCACTTCGAAAGAAACCGTGTTGCCACTTGGTGCGCTCGGTTGTTTTGATGAGCATGGTATTTTCCCACTCAATGTGGTGCGCCACAAGAATAAAATCTATGGCTATACCTGCGGTTGGAACCGCCGTGTGTCGGTGTCAGTCGACACTGCCATTGGTTTGGCGATTAGCGATGATGATGGATTAACCTTTAAGCGTGTTGGCGATGGTCCTGTTTTGAGCGCCTCGCTTAATGAGCCGTGCCTAGTAGGCGATGGCTTTGTAAAGGTCATCAATGACGTGTTTCATATGTGGTACATATTTGGCACTGGCTGGAAAAAATTTGCTGCCAACGAGCCACCAGATCGGACCTACAAAATTGCGCACGCGACTTCTGGGAATGGGGTTGATTGGCATAAAGAGGAAGGGCGGCAAATTATCGTCGACCAGCTTGGGCCAGATGAAAGCCAAGCGCTCCCTACCGTTATCGCAATTAAGAGTCGGTATCATATGTTTTTTTGCTTCCGCGAATCTTCAGATTTTCGTACTAACGCCGAGCGAGGCTATCGAATTGGCCACGCCTATTCTGATGATCTCAAAAATTGGGTGCGCGATGACGCCACGCCGTCGCTGACACAGTCAACCGGCGAATGGGATTCCGACATGCAGTGCTACCCACACGTCTTCGAGTGCGATGGAAAAATCTATTTGCTGTACAACGGCAATGAGTTTGGACGTTTTGGTTTTGGTATTGCAGTGTTAGAGCAATGAAAAATGCAATTTAATATAAAGATCAATCAAAGCTCAGCAACTGATATACGCAACCATTTAGGGCTATGCGATGAGCGCTTTATTCCGCGACTGAGCAGTCGTGTCGATATGCTGGAGTATGCGCAAAAATTAGCGTCACTAGCGGTAAGACTTGAGGCTTGGGAAAGTACAGAGCTAATCGGATTGTTAGCCGTGTATTGCAATGACCAAGTAATGCGAGTTGCCCATATTACTAGTGTTAGCGTAGTGCCTATGCGGGCAAATAACGGTGTAGGATCAGCCTTGATCCATCACTGTATTGCCTATATCACAGGATTAAAAATGTACTCAATTACGCTCGATGTCGCCCAGCAAAACGTAAATGCCATCAAACTGTACCAGCGGCACGGCTTTGTCGGTGCAGCAACGAATGCCCACGACACATCAATGATCATGATGCGCCTAATTTTAAAAAGCTAAAAATGACTATAGAAATTTCACGCAACTATAACCTCGAAATGCAAGATGGTAATTCGCAGAAATACGCGCATTCCTTTGACTTCGATGTAATGCACCCCTACATGATCAAGTCATTTGAGCCTTTTTTTAAGCGCGGTAGCTTACTTGAGCTTGGTAGTTTTAAAGGCGATCTCACTAATCGTTTTTTGCCCTATTTTGATGATGTAACTTGCGTAGAAGCATCAGATGTAGCAATCAAAACCGCACAACAAAAATTAGGCAATCGCGCGACATTCGTGAACGCATTATTTGAAACAGCAACGCTTCCAAAGCAATACAACAACATCGCGCTAACACACGTTTTAGAGCATTTGGACGACGCAGTACTGGTGTTGAAACGCATCAATAAAGAATGGCTTAGCGACGATGGTCGGCTACTTCTGGTTTGCCCAAACGCGAATGCACCATCTAGGCAAATCGCAGTAAAGATGGGATTGATCTCTCACAATGCGGCCGTCACACCGGCTGAGGCTGCCCACGGGCATCGCTCCACGTATTCATTAGATACCTTGGAACGTGATGTCACCGCAGCTGGATTAAAAGTAATCCACCGTTCCGGTATTTTCTTTAAGGCGCTGGCGAACTTTCAGTGGGACCGCTTACTGCAAACTGATATTATTTCTCCCCAGTATTTAGACGGTTGCTATCAGCTCGGGCAGCAATATCCAGACTTATGTTCGAGTATTTTTTTGGTCTGTGAAAAGGGCACACTGTCCACCGATAAAGTTTAGCTTGTATGAATACTTAAAATGACGTCGACAATTCGGTGCTGTTCTGCGGTGGCAAGCGCAGGATAAATTGGTAGGCACAACACTTGTTGCGACATTTTGGTCGCGACGGGTAAATTTGCAGGATTGGCTGAAGGCAAGTTGCGATAAGCCGCAAATTCACTGATGAGCGGATAAAAATAACGCCGAGCGAAAATGTTGGCTTCGCGCAGCTTCGCATAGAGCGCATCGCGCGAAATCGGAAATTCATCGCCGACCAATACCGGAAAATACGAGTAATTGGGCTCAACATCTGGCAGCCAGGGCAGACAGTGAAGTCCTTTAATGGCACCAAGCGACTGCCGATAAAAAGCGTCAATTTTGCCGCGCGCGGTCAACGCGTCATCAAGATGCTGGAGCTGTAACATGCCGAGTGCCGCTTGAAACTCATTCATTTTCGCGTTGATGCCGGGTGCAACCACGGTAACTTCGTCCGCGAAGCCGAAGTTTTTTAGATAATCGATGCGCTGTTTTGTCTCTGCGTCTTTGCAGATGATGGCGCCGCCTTCGAAGGTATTGAATACTTTCGTCGCATGAAAACTCAATGCAGCTAAATCACCGTAGTTAAGGATGGACGTACCGTTTTGCTTCACGCCAAAGGTATGCGCTGCATCGTAAATTACTTTTAAGCCGTGGACTGCAGCAATACGGCTAATCGCCGTGTCATCGCATGGGTTGCCGTAAACATGCACGGGCATAATCGCAGTGGTGTTACGGGTAATGGCTTGCTCGATTTTAGTGGGGTCCATATTGCCGGTGGCAGGATCAATGTCGACATAAACTGGCGTTAATCCGTTCCAATGCAGCGCGTGGGAAGTAGCGACAAAACTAAACGGTGTCGTGATAACTTCACCTGTGACCCTCAGCGTCTGCAGCGATGTGATAAGCGCCAACATACCGTTGGAAAACAAGCTAATGTAGGGTACATCCAAATATTGGCAGAGCGCGGCTTCTAATTTGGTGTGAAAGGGTCCGCAATTAGTCAATATTTTGCTATCCCAAATTTCTCTGAGATAGGGTACAAATTCTTCAAATGGCGGTAAGTGCGGTTGGGTAACGAAGGTTGGTTTCATGGGTCAATTTTACTGCAAAGCGCGGGGGATGCGAAATAGTTTTCACTTCCACTAACTGCATTGCCCGCCACTCACGCGGTCACACCCAGCTAAGTCTTTTAAAGTAAAAATTTGGCTGAATCCGCCCTTCAATAGGGCGTTTTCAGCCATTTTCCCTTGGTCAAAGCCATGCTCTAACAACAGCCACCCGCCCATACTAAGCCATGTTGGCGCACCATCAATAATGTGTTGGAGCGCCGCAAAGCCGTTTCCGTTTCGGGCTTGGTCACTTAGTGCCGCCGGGGGCTCGAAGCGCAAATCACCTTGGCTTAGATGGGCGTCACCGTCGGCAATATAGGGCGGGTTAGAAACGATGACATCAAACCTTTGGGTTCGAGGTGGTAACGCTGCATACCAGCTGCCTAAATAAAACGTGACGTTAGCCTGCAAGTTTTGGGCATTTTCACGGGCAATGTTCAGGGCGTCGCTCGAGATGTCTGTGGCGACAGCCTGAACGTCGGGTCGTTGGCGCTTTAGGGTGATAGCAATCGCGCCAGATCCCGTCCCAAGATCCAACAAAATTGGGCCTCTTGAGCCGTTCGGCTTTGGGAGACGCGTTAATACTGCTTCTACAAGGTGTTCGGTTTCAGGTCTAGGAATGAGCACTGCCGGGCTTACTTTAAACATTTCGCCATAAAACTCGCGTTCACCCAATATATAGGCCACTGGCTCACCAGCAGCGCGGCGGTTGAAGCAATTTTGCAAGTGTGCCGCTTGCGCGGTTTCAACAATTCTTTCCGAATGAGCGATGATAGTGGAGCGTGATAGTTTTAGAGTGTGCTGCAGAATAAATTGAGCGTCAATTTTGTCTATATTGGCGTGGCGCAATAATTGCGCGATGGTTGTCGATGCGCTGGTCATGGAGGTTGCCTGATAAGAACGGCTTTAAGAAAATAACAATTAATCGGGAGTAATACTATTGCTATTTCCTTGGTGCCATACGGGTCTCACAGCCGAGTGCTGCGCCGATTTAGTCATAGTCCGACAGACTACTAGTCCTACTGTGTTACAAAATGCCCATCGCTCGCGTATTGGGCGAAAGCAACCCGGTAGATGATACGTATGCGATCGGCGGCGGATCCGTAGCCCAGCTCTCGCGGTTTTTTTGCGGTAGCCGGGCTACGTGAGTGCATTTTTGAGCGGCGGCACAGATAGAATAAAATTATTGTTGAATTAAAACTAGAATTAGTTTGGGTTTATTTTTTGTAACGCAGTAGGACTAGTTAATGACACTTTGCGTTTAACCGCACAAATAGCGTCCCGCCCATAAAGAACGCGGTGTCAATCCTTGCAGCATTTTCAGCGCAAAACGCATCCGCTACGCGTTGTGGACCGTCGCCGTAAGGCCATTTGTAGTCATCGAATATTATCCAGCCACCTGGAACCACAAACTTTGCCCATGCTTGAGTATCCGCGTTGACAGCATCGAAGGCATGGTTGGCATCAATGTGCAGCAACGCAATTTCACCTTTGTAATGGGTTTCACCAAACTGTGGGGTACGCACGCTCAGCTTGGGGACGTAGTGCTGTGCAGCAGCTACCGATGGCATCTGGATGTAGTTGATATTGCCGTTGTTATACGGTATTAGATTCATAAGAAATACTTGAAACGCTTCTTCGGCGCTAACTGTTGCGGATGTCGCATCAACGATCTCATCGCCTTGGACTAAGTGCGCATCTGACCACGGATCGACGCACAGCAAATTACCGATACTGTAGCTAGTTGAAAGCTGGCTTAGGATAAAAGCAGACTTACCCCACCATGAACCAATTTCTACCACATCACCCTTGGGGCAATGGCGGACAATTTGACACAGGGCCGCAAACTTTTGATGGTCGCACATGCCAGGTATCGTTTGTGCATGGTGAAACAGCGAGGTGAAAGCAATCAGTGACAACGATGGTTCGACAGTTTCACCGATAGCAATAGCGTTCGCTTTTTCATACAACTCAGCAGCGGTGGCGCGGGAAAATCGGTAACTCGCAAGTTCTTCTCCAGCTGGCGCGGCATTCACCAAAAGCACCTGCGGGGCGATTTTTGGTAGCCGTTTATTCAATACTGCCCACACTACGGGATTTGGGGTAAAGATGTTGCGAATGCCATGCTTGGCAATCACGGAAAGCAATTGCTGATCAAAATCAGATGCCGAAATATACGGTAAATACGCCCAAGCATCATAACCTTCACGCGCTGCGTCATGGACAAGTGACGAAGCACCTACTGTAGCTTGGTCGTTCCGCTTACAGGCCGCAAGGTAGGCAACTGAGCGCGCCATACCTGCTGGAAAAATCAAAATTGGTGATGAATGAGTTTCAGCGGCAGTAGTCATGTTTGTTGTTGTGGTGGTGTTAATAAAGCGCAAGCGAAGTGCCTTTACTTTGAATTATTTTGCAATAAAGGCAATGTTGCATTAATTTCTTCGCACAGAGTAGCCTGCATTCAATTTAATACGATCAATATCCAAGAACGCTATGAATTTACGAATGGTAGCCTGAATAATATTTTACAGCATGGAAAATCTTACTCAGCGGTCAAATATACAGCGGTCCGACACAATCGGAGTCCGTGCAGATGCCTTGACCATCACTTCGCACCGGCCTCCCGGATGGGTTCATCCGATTAGCAGGCATTTCTAAGGCTATAGTAACGACTTATTGAGGAAATTTACTGCTATGTCATTGATCATTTTGTTGCTGCCCGATTTTATTCTGATTTTTATTGGTTTGACGCTGTCGCGCATTACCGATTGGGGACGCGATTTTTGGTCAGGGCTAGAAAAACTCATTTATTACGTCTTGTTTCCAGTGTTGCTGTTTACCTCGATTGCCCGCACCCAGATTGACTTTATGGCTGCAGCCCCTGCCATCAAAACAGCCGTGTTTACCGCCATGGGCGGCATGTTGTTGGGTTATTTAGCCAAGCCACTGTTCAAGATGGAGGATAAAACCTTTGCTTCAGGGTTTCAAACAGCGTTTCGCTTTAACTCTTACATTGGCCTAGCCATTATGGGACGGCTGCATGGAGATGCCGGTATTACGGCCTTTGGCATCGTTATTTGCTTAGTGGTGCCGCTGGCAAATTTAGCGTCCGTATGGGCGTTAGCGCGCAACTCTGAGCTAAATTTGGCGCGCGAGCTGGCGCAAAATCCCTTAATTATTGCCACTATTGGCGGAATATTATTCTCGCTTTCAGGGCTCAAAATGCCCGAAGTGATGCAGCTTTTGTTTAACCGAATTGGCGCCGCGTCGCTGGCGTGTGGTTTGCTTGCCGTGGGTGCCGCATTGCAGCTAAAGGATGGCTTTAAGCATTTGGGGCCAATGACGTATTGGGTGTCAATTAAACTGCTTGTTTTGCCGGTCATCGCGTTTTTAATCGCGCGCGCATTGGGTGTGACGGGCATTTATTTTGACGCGGTGATTTTATTTGCGGCATTGCCCACTGCTACGAGTGCCTATATTTTGGCGGTGCGCATGGGAGGCGATGGGCAAGTAGTGGCTATTTTAATCACCATCACCACCGTGCTCGCGATGTTTACGATTCCCATCTGGTTACAGGTTAGCCGTGCCCTAGCGTAACATCGCAAGACAAATAAAATCAACGTACACTATTAGAAATACACTAAATTTAATTTTATTTATTCCAAAAGGGAACACCATGAAGCTCGATAACGAACAAGAGAGCAGTAACGTTGAAGACCGGCGCGGTAGCGCTGGTGGCGGCGGCGGGCGTGGCATAGGCGTTGGCAAAGTGGGCATAGGCACAGTGGTGATCGCCTTACTGGCTAGCTGGATTTTTGGCATTGATCCTTCCATGATCCTAAATATTGCCGGCGGTGTACAAGGCAATAGCGCGCAAGTATCCCCACAAACTGCTTCGAAAGCGCCACTACGCGAGGCCGCTGGCGAAGCCGAAGAAGTCGTTTTTATCAAGAAGGTGCTGAAGACGACAGAAATCGCATGGTCTGATATTTTTAAAGCGGGCGGATCTACCTATCGCCCGCCGGTATTAGTCCTGTTTAGAGGCACTACGCCAACGGCATGCGGCACAGGATCGACGGCTTCGGGGCCATTTTATTGTCCAGGCGATCAAAAGGTGTACATTGATTTGAAGTTCTACGATGATCTAAAAAACCGCTTCAAAGCACCCGGCGATACCGCGCAAGCTTATGTAATCGCCCATGAAGTTGGCCATCACGTACAGCATTTGCTGGGCACATCGGGCAAGGTAGATGCGATGCGCGGCAAAGTGTCGGAAGTCGAATTTAATAAAATTTCGGTGCGCCTTGAGCTACAGGCAGATTGTTACGCGGGCATTTGGGCTAATCATGCGAATCGCCGCGCCAAAATATTCGAAGCAGGCGACGCTGAAGAAGCGATCCGTGCCGCCACCGCCATCGGTGACGACAATATTCAAAAGCAATCCCGCGGCTATGTGACGCCCGATAGCTTTACCCACGGCACGTCAGCACAACGGGTAAAGTGGTTCCAGGTGGGTGCCAGCAGCGGGAGCGTGCAAAGCTGCGATACGTTTACCAATAAGGGTGTTTAAACGCGATAATCTGCTTCACCCCAAAAACATCAAAAATGCTTGAAGAAGCCCGTATTTAGCACGTCTTCAGGCATCCTCTGATCACCCATCATTTGTCATGAAGTGACACAATTAATGCCCGGGCTTCGCGTAATGCAAGTCATGTAGCCCAGCTCGAGCGGGTTTTTGCGGTGCACAAAATAAAAAAGCGCATCCGAAGATGCGCTTTTTGCTCTACAGCCACCAACAAGCAGCGATTTATTCGCCCTTGTCTTGGGTTGCTGTGTAGTTAAGCTTTTCGCGAATACGCGCAGATTTACCTGAACGATCACGTAGATAGTAAAGTTTGGCGCGGCGTACATCGCCACGGCGCTTTACTTCGATAGAAGCGAGTGTTGGTGCGTAAGTTTGGAACGTACGCTCAACGCCTTCGCCTGATGAAATTTTACGTACGATAAAGCTGGAGTTTAAGCCACGGTTACGCTTGGCGATAACAACGCCTTCGTAAGCCTGTACGCGCTTGCGCTCGCCTTCGATTACGTTTACGTTTACAACTACTGTATCGCCAGGGGCAAAATCAGGAATTGTTTTATTGAGCCGTTTGATTTCTTCGGCTTCCAAAATTGCAATTAAATCCATTTTGAATCCTTTCGTTTGCGGCCACGTTAGTTACTGCGTGCGCCTGTCGCATAGAGCAACCACTTTGGGTTGATGTGCGTGGTTTATTAAATACTACTTTTACTACAACTGCATCTACCTTTACTACCCTTGCTACCCTTGCTACCCTTACAAATTCTTCTAAGGCTTTGGAACTAAAGTCAGCAAATCCGGCCTTCTCGACGCAGTACGCTCGTGCGCTTGCGCATCCCGCCATTGCGCAATCAACTTATGATTGCCGCCCAAC
>JANNXI010000115.1:0-10371 GCA_031409495.1 Betaproteobacteria bacterium | reverse complement strand
GCTGCTGGCGTTTTCGACGATCGGCCTCGCACAAGCACCTCTAGAAAATGTGCAGGCTTACGCGCAGCGCGGCAATCGCTTGCTCGTGCTTGGCAGCACGATGGATACCGACAAAACTGCGGGTAAAACAAAATCACACAGCAATCAAATTATCGAACTTGATACGGGAAAGCGCCAAGCACTGCCCGCTTTGCCGGTCTCGGTAAGCATCACGCAAGCTGCTTGGCTTAACGATGACAGTGCAATCGTATTTGCACGGGTAAAAAATGATAGCGGTTCACCGGAATCAATTTGGCTTGGCAAGTTAAATACTAAAACTAATCGATTCAATGCACTCCCCGCTTTTTCTGCTTTGTCCGCCACGTACTCAGAGCAGGATGGCAGGAACTTAACCACAAAGTTAATTGGCGTCAGCAACGACACGGCTTGGTTTATCGCTGATGATGGCCGATTTACAGGCGTCTCCATGAAACCTGACGTACAGCCTAGCGCGGCAAACTCCTTCCCCGCACTGCTTCGCAAACGTGCTAATTTCGTTGGCCGCGCGTTGCGCGATGGCCGCGTCGTAGTAGCGGGTGGCGAAGTCGAATCCGAAATGGTGCTCACGCGGGAGCGCGGCTGTGGCGCGCCACCCGCGCCGCCTTGCGTTGAAAAATACACAGGCTATGGTCAACGTTTGCCGTCACGACGTCATGAGATGTTTGACCCCGTTACCACCACGTGGCGCAATAGTGCGCCATCACGTGCCAGTGGCGGCTCTGCGACTATATTGCCCAGCGGTCGCGTGGCAAAAGTGGGTAATTTTACGACGACCGCCGCTGATCCGAACGATCCGAAGCGGAAAATCGAAACCACAACAGCGCTACTAGAAATTGCTGCGGAAGACGGCCAAAGCTGGCGGAGAATTGTTTTACCAGCGCCGCTTGCTAGTTTGTCTTCCAGCTACGGATTAGACCTGATCGCAGTAACGCAAGCTAACGGCCTGCTCGACCGCGGGCTATTTTTACGCGCCACTGCTGGTGATGGTCGCGCAGATAACACAACCCTAGGCAGCCCAAAAGACCCAGTATGGTGGTGGCTAGCCGATGTGGACGACCCAAGACCAACCTGGCAGTTGCTCAATCGAGAGCGTAGCTTAGGTATCACCGCCAACACCGCGGGCGCCACAAAAACTACTTTGCATGTTTGGCCAACGATGGCAGGCGTCGCAGTCTACGCCAAATAACGCGAGTATAGTTCCTGCTAAATACCTTGGAGATTCCCTATTTACGGCCGTCTCCAAGGCACAATTTTTGCCAATTTAGGTTAGCATTGAACTAGGCTACAATCACTATCTCGCAAACCAACTAGCTGAAACAAGCACTAATGAACCCCAACCTGCAGCACGACCAACGCGCCAAACCGTCGGCAATGCCCGACACTGTATGCGCGGACCGCGAAGCCGCTCCAACCGCTATGCATGTTCAGATCGGCATAACAGGCAAATACAACTGCCCAAAATGCGCGTTGAAATTTGATCGCCCCGACGTCAAACGCATCCCCAAGGTGGTGCCGTGGTGGCGCATGCATCCCGAAAAGCCCTGTTGCCCACATTGCGCCAGTTTTATCCGCTCAAAATACTCAAAAATAAATATTGCCCTCGGTTGGCTTATCGTCCCGCTCATTCTCGCCCGCGAATGGTTTGGGTTTTCGAGTCCGATAATTTACTTCGCGAGCATGGTGATTGTCGGGTTCTGCTTTATTTGGTGGGGCGTGGCAGCATGGCGATTGCATGTGGATGCAGAGGCTTATATCGAAGATTAGCGGTTTCTATTTTCGATACATTGAGCTCTTAGTCGCCGACTACAAGCAATTTCACTGTATGCCCCAGAAGACAACCTTATTCCATTTCAATAGCAAAACGCTGATTATTGTTATAAATCTCGAAATTTCGTCGTTCCCGCGCAGGCGGAAATCCCACGGCTATTACGGACGACACTGGATTCCCGCCTGCGCGCGAACGACGATCCGCTAGTGTTTTTCGTTACGGCAATATTGATAGAGAAATGGAATTAACTACTTTATCTCTATCCGCTGAGCCTACCCAACCAAAAGCACATGCACTCGATAGGGCCCATGCGCGCCAATCACAATCGTTTGTTCAATATCAGCCGTGCGCGAGGGGCCGGATACAAAAAACGTCGCTCTGGGTGGCGCGCCAATTTCTTCGCGCATGAGCGCGAAGGCGGCTTCCATAGTGGGTACTATTCGGCTTTTTTTGACTACGCAAATATGGGTTTCAGGCAGCAGCGCGTTTAATTTTGGGGTGCTGGGGCTAGATAATAAAAGCAGCGTGCCGGATTCGCCGATGGCGCAAAAACAATCTGTGAAGCCGATTAAATCGTCCGCAGTCGCAGGGCCTGATATATAGCTTAATCCTGCCGCTTGCCAGTCTAAATGTGCGTATTGAGACCATCCGGAGAGGCCCGTATTCAGGCTTTCTTCAGCTATATACTTGGCGACTGCGGCGGGTATTTCGGCTTCCGTCGCTAATTGGGCTACCGTAGTTTTTACCCTGTCGCATTCAGCAATAAAATGCGCTACCGGTTCGTGCTTGGCAATGCTGGGCAATGGTGCGGTGGGACGGCTTTGGATGCGGGCTTTTACAGCTTCACGTTCGGCGGCGCTGGTTAAACCTTCGCGGCCCGATTGGCTGCGGATCCGTTGCAAAATAGCGTCTCGTGATGGCGTGGATTGCACGGTTATTTACCTTCGCTTTTTAGCTTTTCCGCATACATCTCGCGAAAGGTTTTGCCCTGCGGTGCAGGCATGTCGCGGCCGTCAGTCCAACCGTCGATACCCGGGAGCTTATGAATTAGGCCGTTTTTGCCACCCCACATTGCGCCAATGCGCGCGCCGACTCGGGTCGCGAAGGCGTAGAGGCGCGGACGGGTGACGAAGAACTTCCATGTGGCAATGCTGGCGCGCTCGCTGAAGGGGCGGAGCTTTTGATCAAACTGGCGTTCGCGCCATTTGCGCATCAAATCGGGCAGCGGGATTTTGACCGGGCAGACAACTTGGCATTCGCCGCAGAAGGTGGCAGCGTTGGGTAAATCACCGGCGTTTTCGATGCCAACGTAAGTGGGCGTGAGCACGCTGCCCATCGGGCCCGGATACACCCATCCGTATGCGTGACCGCCGACGTTTTGATATACGGGGCAGTGGTTCATACATGCGCCGCAGCGGATGCAGCGCAACATTTCTTTCATGTCGCTACCCACAAGCTTGGTGCGGCCTGCGTCTACCAACACGATGTGCATATGCTCGGGGCCATCGGCATCGCCCTCACCTTTTATGCCGGTGGTGAGCGTTAAATAATTGGCGACTGATTGGCCAATGGCGGAGCGCGCTAGCAAACGCGAAAGTACCGCAAAATCTTCTAATGTGGGAATGACTTTTTCAATACCCGTCACCACACAATGCACCCGCGGCAACGTGGTGACCATGTCGGCATTGCCTTCATTGGTGACCGTTAATGTGGTGCCGGTTTCGGCAATTAAAAAATTGGAGCCAGATATGCCCATATCGGCTTTTAAAAAATGATCGCGCAACTGCTCGCGGGCTTCGCGGGTCATGGCGGGAATTTCGGTGAGCAAGGGTGTGCCGTGGGCTTTGGTAAACAGCTCGGCTACTTGTTCTTTAGATTTGTGCACCGCTGGGGCGACGATGTGGGACGGCGGTTCATCAGCGAGCTGCAAAATATATTCGCCCAAATCAGTTTCCATCACGGCGATGCCTGCCGCAACTAAAGCGTTATTCAAGCCGATTTCTTCGGTGACCATAGATTTAGATTTTGCGACCCGTTTTACGTCGTGCTGCCTGGCTATTTGCAGAACAATTTCATTCGCCTCCTCGGCGGTTTGCGCCCAATGGACGTGTGCGCCACGGGCCGTGGCATTGGCTTCGAATTCGAGCAAATACGCGTCGAGATTATTGATCACTTCATCGCGCATGGCGGCAGCGTAGGTGCGCAAATCTTCAAAATTATCGAGCTGCGCGATGCCTGCGGCGCGACCGTCGACAAACTTAGTTTTGGCCCGTTTCATCGCACGCTGCAGGACGGGATCGTCCAGCTTCATGCTGGCAGTTTGTTTGAAGAACATGGATTGGACTTGCATTTTTAATCCTTGGGCTATTGCTGGAGTTACTTGGGTTATCGCACCGACCATTTATTGCCGCCCCTCTCTCCCTCGAGGGGGAGGGGAGCGAAACAGAGCTCGGCTTAATTCTAGCGGTAGATTTAGCGCTGCGGGCTTCCTGTCAACACTTCTGCGAAGTGCAAAACCTGCGTTGTCATGTCGCCGTTTCTGCGCAGTCTACCTTCAATATTTAGCAAGCAACCTAAATCACCGCCCACCACTGCTTGCGCATTGGCGGCTTGAATGTTTATGCATTTATTGTCGGCCATTCGGGTAGAAATTTCGCCGAGCTTGATGGAAAATGTGCCGCCAAAGCCGCAGCATTTTTCGCATTCGGCCATCTCATTGATGGTGTTACCCGCCGCTGTCAGCAGTTGGCGCGGTTGAGATTTGATGCCAATTTCTCTTAAACCAGCACAGCTGTCGTGATAAGTGATGGTTGACTTTTGCGCGTTTAATTTCGTTACGTCAAACTTTAATACATTCACGAGGAAGTCTGATAGCTCATACCATTTGGCTGCAAACGCCCTAAATACAGGCTCCTCCGACGTACCTTTAAATAGATCTTCAGGTACATGCACCTTCATCTGGCCAGAGCACGACCCCGATGGCGCAACGACATAGTCGCAGTCAGCAAAAAGCGGCAATACTTTGCGGGCTAAGTCTTTGGCTAATTCTCGGGCGCCGGAATTGTAGCCGGGTTGGCCGCAGCAGGTTTGGGTGTCGGGCACCACAACGGTACAGCCAGCTCTTTCTAACAGTTCAAGCGCACTAAATCCAATACTTGGGCGTACCAGATCGACCAAACACGTTACGAACAACCCTACTTTCATTGTGTCACTTTCATTGCAGGCTGAAGACGCTGCCTTTTTTAATATTTAGGCGAAATAGCACTTTCGATTTATTGCGGTAGTCGTGCGAACGGATGGATACATCGGTTAAAAAAGTAATGTCGATTATTTCGGCTTTACTGGCATCACCCTTGTTGCGCACTTTTACGCTGGTGAGCTCGGCCGGTGAGGGATTTTGCAGATCAAACACATCGTCCGAAGCACGTTTAAAAACTTCGGCACTTTGGCCATCTGGTTCCATTTGCAGCCACATTAAAAAGCCGTTGAACTCTTTACTTTGATTCACCGTGACGCCCAAATAGTAATCATCCACAATTTGGCCGGCCGTGGAAAATCCTGCGCCCCCACCTGAGCCAGCTAGCCCAGTGGTTTTAGTCAGGATGACGTCCTTACCTTGCTGGTTGGCAGTACCGGTTGCAACGACTTTGCCTTTTGGATCTTTAGTGTAATCTAAAATTTCATACTGGATCATGCCAGCACTTGCGCCGGCACACAGCAATATTAGGCCAATAAACAGCACTGGCATCAGCTTTTCGGGTAACGACCGGGCTAGTGCTTGGTTGAACTTCATACCGACTCCCTAGTAGATTTCACTTTTGCTGTCGGTAAATTTAGTGTGCGTAAGTTGAGCCGCCCAATTTTGCTTTACTAATTCTCCGCCAGCAGTTGCTTTATTTTTAAAATATCTTGCAGCGCAGCATTTACGCTTGCGCCACACACTGTTACATGTCCCATCTTACGCCCTGCTCGAGCGCTGCGCTTGCCATATAGGTGCAAACGGGCGTTAGGGAATTGTAAAATTTTGTCCCACGCGGGTGGTTTTTCGTGCGCCTCACCGCCCCATAGGTCACCCAATAAATTTAGCATGACCGCCGGGGTGTGCTGGGACGCATCACCCATTGGCAGTCCGCAGAGCACTCGAACTTGCTGCTCAAATTGCGAGGTGCGACAGGCGTCCATCGTAAAGTGGCCGCTATTATGGGGGCGCGGGGCGATTTCATTAATTAGCAACTGCTGCGTACCATCGGTGCCGGCGACGACAAAAAATTCTACGGCCATCACACCCACATAATTAAGCGCCATCGCCATATTTTGCGCGAGTAGCAAGGCTTTTTCGCTCAACGCTGCGCTTACACGCGCGGGGGCAATGGTGATATCGAGTACGCCGTCAATGTGCTGGTTCTCCACCACCGGAAACGGCTGCACGAAACCCACTTCATTACGCGCCAATACCACTGACAACTCACATTCAAGGATTAAAAATTGCTCTAACACACAGGCGGGATACTGCCACTCTGTGAGGGTCTTCAGCAACTGGTCGCGTTCACGGATGACCGCTTGGCCTTTGCCATCGTAACCGAAACGTGCGGTCTTTAGCACTGCTGGCAACGTTACTTTCTCAAGCGCTGCGGCAATATCAGCGGCACTTTCGATCACGGCATAGGGCCCCGTCGGAAAACCGTGGCGACTGAAAAACCCTTTTTCTAAGCGACGATCCTGCGCGATGGCAACAGCGGCGCCGTCGGGACGGACCGTGGTTTTTTTCGCCATGGCAGTGAGTACTTCAGCGGGCGCATTTTCAAATTCCGTGGTGATGGCAGCACATGTTTGCGCCATTTCATTGATGGAAATTGGATGCGTGTAGGGCGTATTTAAATGGCCGGTAGCAAATTCTGCTGCAGGGCTCAAAGGATCAGGATCGAGCACCGTCACCCGATAATCCATCGTCCGCGCCGCCATCGCAAACATGCGTCCTAGCTGGCCGCCACCAATTAAGCCTAGAGTTTCGCCAGGTAGAATCATCGCGGCTACAGCACTTCCGGCAGGTTCATGGCGTACACAGTTTCTTTCATTTGCTCACGATAGGCTTTTAAACGCGCCGATAACGCCGCATCCTGGTTTGCCAACAGGCTAACCGCAAATAGCGCCGCGTTTGCTGCACCCGCTTCGCCAATCGCAAACGTCGCAACAGGTATTCCCTTGGGCATTTGCACAATGGAATACAAGGAATCTTGCCCAGCTAGGTGCCGAGATGGTACTGGCACCCCAAGCACCGGAATCGTGGTTTTGGCGGCCAACATGCCAGGCAGGTGCGCAGCACCGCCTGCACCCGCAATAATGGCCTGCAAGCCCCGCTGTTGGGCGGTTTCGGCGTATTCGAACATGGCATCTGGGGTACGGTGGGCGGAAACAACTTTATGCTCAAAACTAATATCGAAATCTTTCAGCACACGGGCGGCGTGCTGCATGATGTCCCAATCAGAGTTGGAACCCATCACCACACCTATTTTAATTTGCTCAGACATAGGGTTGGCTTAATTAACCAAATTCCGCGCACCTTCAATTTCAGCGCGATAAGCGTCAAAAATACCCTTCAGCGCAGCATCCATTTTTACTGTTGGCGCCCAATTCAAATCTTTCATGGTGTTATCGATACTTGGCACGCGGTTTTGCACGTCTTGATAGCCTTTGCCATAGTATTCGCCCGATGTCGTTTCGATGATGGATACCTTGGCGGCCGTGGCGGCGTACTCAGGGTATTGTTTGGCTAACTCCAGCATCATGTGCGCAAGTTCGCGCACTGAAAAATTATTCGCGGGATTACCAATATTGTAAATCTGGCCGGTAGCAACATCACCTTCATTGGCGATGATTTTCATGAGGGCAGCAATGCCGTCATCGATGTAAGTAAACGCGCGCTTTTGTGCGCCGCCATCCACTAATTTAATCGGCTCGCCGCGCACAATATGACCGAAGAACTGCGTAATTACGCGGCTTGAACCTTCTTTTGCTGTATGTATGCTGTCTAACCCTGCGCCAATCCAGTTAAATGGCCGAAACAAGGTGAAATCAAGCTCACCCATCGAGCCATATGCATAGATCACGCGATCCATCAACTGCTTGGAGCATGAATAAATCCAGCGCTGCTTCTCGATTGGGCCTAACACCAAATTAGACGTGTGCGGATCAAATGCGGCATCTTCGCACATGCCATACACTTCAGATGTGGATGGAAAAATAACGCGCTTTTTGTACTTTACGCAGTGGCGCACAATCGGCAAATTAGCTTCAAAATCCAATTCAAACACTTTTAGCGGCGCGGACACATAGGTAGAGGGCGTGGCAATAGCAACCAGCGGCAGCACCACGTCACATTTACGCACATGGTACTCAATCCATTCGCGATTGATGGTGATATCGCCTTCAAAAAAGTGGAAATTTGGATTGCCCGTAAATTCTTGAATGCGATCACGGTTCATGTCCATGCCGTACACATGCCAATCGGTTGTTTCTAAAATACGCTTAGAAAGATGATGGCCTATGAAGCCATTTACGCCAAGAATCAATACTTTTTTCATTTTAATGTCGCCACTTTTAGGTTTGATATTGCCGCTATTTTGTTGCCATAGCCATGATTTTACCCGTTCTGGCCGCCTCTATACGCTTGGCATAGCGATGGCACCGAGGCTGTAGACGCCCACACCAAAATACTGGGCTAACGCGGGTTCATCAAGTACGGTCTCGCCAATGCGCGCGCGCGTTAAGCGCACCATGCGGCCATCGCCGCAAAGCGCAATGACGGCGGTGGAGCTAATATTCACCCGCCCTGGTGTCTCGTGCGTGATGTGCGGTGGCGCTAAGCTAGTTTTGGTAACAATAACTGGCACGCCATTTATATAGGTGCTGGCGCCCGGATAAGGCGGCGCTACCGCCCGCACCAAGTTATGAATTTGCAATGCCGACTGCGCCCAGTTAATTTCACCATCCGCTGCCTTGCGGCCAGTGTAGTAGCTCCCTTGGCTTAAGTCTTGCGGCGTCAATAACGCCGTGCCATCGAGCAGGCTCGGCAGCACTTCTGCCAGCACTTCTGCAGCCGCTTTGGTGACATTCACAAACACCTCTTGCGCAGTTTCGTCAGCACCGATGTTTACAGCCTTCTGCCCCACAAGCCGCCCAGCATCGGGCTTTTCGACCATTTCATGCAACGTAGCGCCAGTCTGCGTTTCGCCATGAATAATAGCCCAATTAATGGGCACCCTGCCCCGATACTTTGGCAGCAGCGAGCCGTGCATATTAAAAGCACCATGCTTGGCGGTAGCCAGCACGGCAGGCTTCAACATATTGCGGTAGTAAAAAGAAAAAATGAAATCGGGTGCGATCGCCGTAAATTCAGCAATCTGCTCTGGCGTATTGGCATCATCCGGCGTAATAACCTTGATACCAGCAGCGCGGGCAATTTGCGCCACGCTGCTGAACCAAATATTTTCAGTGGGGCTATCGGTGTGGGTAACGAGTAACTTCACATCTACACCGTGCTGCAGCAACACTTTTAAGCACGCGCAACCTACGTCATGGTAGGCAAAAACAATGGCCGACTTTGGTGTGGAAATCATCTGTCGGCGTCCTGTTTTATGGCATCTTCAGGCACTTTCTCAGCGTTTTTCTCCAGAATCGCTTGCACCATAAACCGCGGTCGCTCGCGAACTTGTTGGTAAATTCTTCCCACATACTCGCCCACCAGTCCTAGGCCCAACAGCACAATGCCAATCAAAAAGAATGCAATCGACGCAATGGTGAACAATCCTTCCGCTTCCGGCCCTACAAAAACACGTCGGACCATCAACAACACAAAAAAACCAAAAGAAATGAGCGAAACAATCATGCCCAATATCGAAAAAATCTGTAGCGGCGCAATTGAAAAGCCGGTAATTAAATCAAAATTTAAACGCACCAACGCCAGCATGGAATACTTAGACTCACCTGCAGAACGCTCCTCGTGTTCAACGACAATTTCAGTTGGGTTGTGTGAATATGAATAAGCCAGCGCGGGAATGTAAGTGTTGATTTCCTTACTCATATTGATCGCGTTAATGATGTCGCGGCTATATGCCCGCAGCATGCAACCTTGGTCGGTCATTTTTATATGAGTGAGGCGCTCCCGCAAACGGTTCATGGCGCGTGAGGCAAAATGCCGCCATGCGACATCGTTCCGTTTACGGCGGATGGAACCGACGTAGTCAAAGCCTTTATCCATCTCGGTTAGTAAGTTTCCGATTTCTTCCGGCGGGTTTTGTAAATCAGCATCAAGCGTAACCACCCGTTCGCCACGTGCATGTTCAAAACCCGCAACTATGGCCATATGCTGACCATAGTTGCCGTTAAATAGAATCACGCGCGTTACATCAGGCCGCGCCTGAAATTGTTCACGCAACAAGCCCGCCGATCGGTCTTTAGAACCATCGTTGATAAAGATGATTTCATAGCTGCAATTTAGCTTATCGCAGGCGGGGTAGAGCCGCGCAAATAGAGTTGCTAACCCTGGCTCTTCGTTGTAAACCGGA
>JANNXI010000114.1:0-10680 GCA_031409495.1 Betaproteobacteria bacterium | reverse complement strand
AAATGCCGCCCCGCTCCAGCCACGCCATATTGGTAGCAGAGAAGGTTGGGGACATAGTAATGCCATACGCGCCGTAGGCTCGTAATAAAGTTGGGTTATTGCTATTTAGCAAGGTGCCGCGTTTGTACATGAGCGACAGCGGCACCGATGCACCATCTTTGGTCGGTACATTCAAACGCACCTCGCTAATGTCGCTAAAATCAATTTTTGATTTTGCCAGCAATCCGGTGTTGGTAACATTGCCGCTTCGTGCTTCAATGGCCATGTATTGCGGGCTTTCAGTCCAACCTTCAAGGCGCACCAGCGCACCCGGCTTTTTCGGGTCGGTCAACATTTGCCGTATGGATAAATCAAACGGTAAACGCACAAACTCCAATTTGCCACCGCTAAGGGGAGAATTGGAAAAGTTAAGTCGCTGCAGACGATCCACCCCAAAATAAAGTTCACGAATGTACAAGCCGTCTTGGGCTAACGCCATTTGCGTTAAAACCGTATCGCCCTGCGCGACGGCTGTCACCGCATTGGCTAAATTTGGTTGTTCAAGTGGAAAGCGCAAAATTTTACCGCGTGGCGCACCTAAGTGCGAGAGCACGTAGATATCGTTATTAGCGGCTTCAATTTCTGTAATTTTATCTTTTGCTTCAATCACTTTGCGCCAAGATGGGGTACCAGTAGAAAGCGCCTTGGCCACGTAAACGCTTAATTCACGGGCATCTCCATGCTGCACAGTAGCCAACATATGCTTGCCGTTGGCGGTCATGGATACAGCAGGAATGTCGATATTTTCTAGCTCAAACTTGCCCAAGCCATCGCCGAACTGAAGTTGGTCAGTTTCAATTGCGCGGCCTATGAAGTGACGATAGGCGGCTGATTTTAAATATTGGTTTTTAGCTTCACCTGGCTTTTGCGCGGGCAAGCGATTGTAAAAAAATGATTTGCTGTCGGACGCCCACGCTGTGACGTCGGCAAAGCCGATGCGGTTGATGAGTAAGCCAGTGTCACGGCTGGCGGTGCTGCTCACTTCAACCAAGCGCAGGCTGGTTTCTTCACTGCCGCCTGCTGCGATGCCCACTGCGGCAAATTGCCCGTCTGGTGATGCGCGATAGCTGTCAATACTATAGCGCTTGCCGCTTTGCGAAACGCTGACGGCGTCAAATACCAACCGCTCGGCACCTGCGTAACTATCGCGCACGAATAGGCGGCGACTCGTTTCGCCGGGCGCAGTTTTAAAATAAAAAATTCGATTGCCTGCAAGCTGCACGCCACCGATGACCACACCGGCGTCCGAAAGTGCGCTGATCCGCGTTTGTAGGGCTGCTCGGCCTGGCAAAGCATCTAAAGTAGTGCGGGCGAAATCGCCTTGCCCGCGCAAAAATTTGGCTACTTCCGGCTGGCTCACGTCTTCCATGTAGCGATAGTTATCCGTGACTTGGGTACCGAAAAAAGTTTCGGTCACCGCACGTACCGTTGCCGCTGGGGGTATGGGCCTGTTTGGTTGCGCGGACGCAGCTGTTGGTGTCGCTGCCATCGGCGCTGTGGTGGTTGGCGTTGTTACCGAGGGTGCTGGCGCCGCACAGGAGGCCAAGGCCAAAGCGAAGGCTGTGGACAAGCCAAAGATAGCGAGGCGTTTTGATATTGGTCGGTTGCTGGCGGTTGATGGTGTAGTCATTATTAATATCCGTTTTATATGTTTCTACTTTGGGAAAATGCAACGACGCAGCTATTACCAATAGTTTTCCACCACGATATGCCCAGCTTCTAGTTTGCGATTCATCCGAAAGCCGCGTGCTTTCAGGATTTGCCTAATTTCTTGCACCATAGCTGGATTGCCACACAACATGAAGCGCGAATGCTTATGGTCTAGTGGCACACCAGACTTTTCCATGAGTTCACCGCTATGTAGCAGGGCGGTGGCGCGGCCATGCAAAATAGTGGCGTCGCCCAAATGTGTGGCGTCATCAGGCTGTCGCGTGACTGTGCGTACGTGCACGATTGATTTTTGGCGGCTCGTTTCATACCGCGCGGCTAAGCTTGAATTGATGGCGGCAATCTCGTCGCGATAGGCTAAATCAGCGGCTTCGCGAGTGGTTTGCACAATCACTAGTCGATCAAACTGCGCCCAAATATTATCTTCTTGCGCCATCGAAATAAACGGCGCCAAGCCGGTGCCAGTGGCAAATAGCCAAAGGTCGCGCGCGTCGGCTTCAAACGGCGAAGGCCCAAAAAATCGTTCCACCGTTAAGAACCCTTGGGCAATGGGGTCAAGATGCATGCCGTCGCCAACGTTGCAGGCGCCAAGCTTGGTCGTAAATTGCCCGCCTTCGACCACAACGGAAAAAAACTCTAAAAAATCATCGCTCGTGGCAGACGCGATAGAGTAGGGTCGCCATAAAGTTTCGCCATTCGCACCAGCTAAGCCGATGCGCGCGAATTGGCCTGGCAAGAAGATATAGCCGTGAGGCCGGGTTAAGCGAAATGAAAAAAGCTTATCAGCCCATTGCTTTTTCCAAATGATTTTTTCAACCGTTCCCACCGTGTCCATCACCGGCAAGTTGGAAGTATTGGTGCCGCTGGTAGTAGTTGGCGGATTAGCGGGTGTTGAAATTGTCGTCACAGTCATTATTTCTAAAAAATTCGTGTTTTAATTTGCTGATAGGAACCAGTCTAGCAAAGTTATCATTACTTTGCGGCGTCAGTATTGAAGGTTAATTTTGGCCAAATTGTAATGCGGCAAGCCGCGCATAAAGACCATCTTCAGCGACAAGTGCATCGTGCGTGCCTTCGGCGACAATGCGTCCACCCTCAAGTACGACCACACGGTTGGCGTTGCGAACGGTAGCTAAGCGATGCGCAATGATGATGGTGGTGCGGTTTTGCATCAGTTTTTCAAGCGCTAATTGTACTTTTTGCTCACTTTCTGAATCGAGCGCGCTAGTGGCTTCGTCCAACAACAAAATGGAGCGATTAGCCAAAAACGCGCGTGCAATGGCGATGCGTTGCCGTTGCCCGCCCGATAATCGCACGCCGCGTTCGCCAAGCCAAGTATCTAGCCCCTGCGGCATCGCCTCAATAAATTCTAAGGCGTAGGCCGCACGGCAGGCTTCAATAACTTCGGCGTCAGTGGCATCGAGCCGGCCATAGCGGACGTTATCCATTACCGATGCCGCAAATACGACAGGATCTTGCGAAACCAGCGCCACACGACGTCTGACAGCCTGTGGGGACGTTTTGCGCAAATCAACTCCGTCGATAGATACGGCACCTACTGTTGGGTCGTAAAAGCGTAGCAATAACTGGAACAACGTTGTTTTGCCAGCGCCGCTTGGGCCAACCAGTGCAAGCACTTCACCCGGTGCGACGGTAAGATTTAGGTGTGCGATTGCCGCTGTATCGGGCCGCGATGGATAGTGAAACACTACGTTTTCAAACCGTACGGCGCCAGCTTGCGGCACGCCGTCAAAATCTATTGGGTTAGCAGGTTCTTCAATTTCTGGTTTTGTGTTCAGTAGCGCCATTAGACGCTCCGATGCGCCAGAGGCTCGCATGAGTTCACCATATACTTCGCTTACGGCATTCACCGCATTGGCAACGATGACAGCATAGAAAATAAATGCGGTGAGTTGACCCGCGGTGATGCGCCCGGCAATCACGTCCCGGCCACCAATCCACAACACAATACTTATTGCGCCAAACGCCAGCACAATGACCGCGGCGACGAGTGCCGCACGGAAGCGCGACCGGGTGACACCGCTCGTGAATACCCGCTCAATACTTTCGCTAAACTTTTTGTTGGTGTGACCTTCATTCGCGTAGGCCTGTACCGTGCGTACTTCATGCAGGGTTTCATCGATAAAGGCGGCGGTATCGGCAACGCGATCTACCTGCGCTTTCGACATTGTCCGTATGCGCCGGCCTAGAATTAAAATTGGCGCTAACACGAACGGGATGCCTAGCAACACCAACAGCGCTAACTTCGTGCTGGTAATAAACAAAAATATTAGCCCGCCAACTAACATCACGGCACTGCGCAAGGCGTAGGAAAAAGCACTGCCAATGACGCCTTCGAGCATGGTGGTATCGTTTGTTAAACGCGAAATAACTTCGCCAGTTCTGGTGACTTCAAAAAAGCCTGGAGACAGTTTTAGAACATGCTTAAAAACCGCGAGACGAATGTCTGCCACAAAGCGTTCACCTATCCACGCGATTAAGTAAAAGCGCGAAAAAGTAGCGGCGCCTAGCAACAGGATCATGCCGATTAGAACAACCAATGTGCTGTCGAGCGCGGCTGGATTCTGCGCGCTGAAGCCGCGGTCGATAACGTGCTGCAAGCCTTTGCCGATGCTCAACATTGTGCCTGCCGCAATTCCCAACGCGACCATGGCAAGCGCAAAACGGCCGCGATGCGGCCTTAAAAACTGCCAGAGTACTAAAAGCTTGCTGAGCTCACGCGGGCTCTTTTTAAGATCCTGGGAAGCGTCGGCTAGCGGTGGCGGCAGTTCGCTGCTCAGAGTTGCCCGTGCTGCGTTGTTTAAGGTTGCGACGTCGGGGACGTTTGAGACATTTGGGAGAGGGGAGTTATGTGCATTCACGGTACGTATTTTACGGCACTTCATGACCATATTTGGCGTCGTATTTAATCCTGGTTTAACGCTTTACGTCTCGGTCGCGGTAAATGCGTTAAAGGAATCTTAACGATACCTTGAAGATGCCCTATTTTAAAGCGTCTCCAGCGTGATTGCACGGGTTAACTTAGCGGTCTTGCCACGACGGCTACGGTTAATCTTGAAATACAAACGAGTTGCTGCTGATCGTTCTCGATGCGAATTTCCCAAACTTGTGAAGTGCGACCTAGGTGCAGCGCGCGCGCTGTACCAGTGACTAGGCCGCTGCGCACGCTTCGAATATGGTTGGCGTTAATTTCTACGCCGACGATTCCAAATTTGGTGTGATCAATGCACATATAGCCCGCTGAGGAACCGAGCGTTTCTGCAAGCGCTACCGATGCCCCGCCGTGCAGCAGCCCCATCGGCTGATGTGTGCGCATATCCACTGGCATGGAGCCGCGTAAAAAATCTGCGCCCACTTCGATTACTACAATGCCCAAGTGACCAACCAGAGTGTTTGGCGCGATAGAATTGAGCTCCGCGACGCTGGGTGCAGGGGATTTTGCAAACCAAATCGTGGTTGCGCCGTTGCCGTCTTCCATGTTCAACACGCCCGATCTATCGAGTTATCGCTTAAGCACTGGATTAGCCACCGATCCGCTCAGCGCAAAGCTACCGCGATCCTGCGCCACCGCGGAACGAATTTCTACCGCTACGCCGCCGCTGAGTGACGATCGGCCTGTAGCCGTTGGCGTGACGGTAATGCTGCCGTTGGCAATTAGCACACCACCGAGCATGCGCAATTTTTCATAGCGGACGACGCCATCCGCTGCTTTAACCAAGCCGCTAAATTCGGTAAATTTATTCTGCCCACCCGTAGACCCGGTGCCGGAGGTGCGCATGACCTGCACCAAATCAATATTGCTCACCAAACCATCGCGGATATAGAAACTGCCGTCAACTTGGGGTTTAGCCAAGAGAGTACCGACAGTAGGTGCTTCACCGGCAATATTAAAATTGCCTTCCATACGGCCGTTCACGGTCACTCCCTTGCTAAACACTTGCATAAACTCGGTGAGCTTGACGCGCGCGGCAGCAAAACTGCCGGAATATTGCACTTTGTCTTGCCAATTTGCGCGCAGCGCCCCTGTCACGCGACCATCGTACATGTCTATGACGATGTTGTTAAACAGCAACTCTCGGTCGCCCAATACGCCGCTGGCTTGTACACTCCTCAACACCAATGGTGCGCCGGCAGGTAACTCATAGTTGGACGCGCCAAATTGCAAAGCCCAAGTTGCATTGGCAATCGCCGGCATGGCGGGAGCAGCTACAACAGCGGGCGCTGCGGCGTTGGCAGTCGGGGCTTCTGGGGTGGCCATGCTGGCTGCAGGCGTTGCGGTTGGGTTCGCCACTGGATTTGCTGCGGCGCTAGCGGCAGCTAAGGCATCCGCATTCGCCTGTAGAATTGCTTTGTTTTTCGACGCAGAAAGTGACCACTTAAGGTCTTTTGTTTTCGCGGCCACTTTTGTCAACGCACCCGCGGCGTCGTAGGTAACTTCAGCATCGAATGGTTCTAGCTTTAAGCCTGCAATACTGAACTTTACGTCTCGGAGGGTAATGGATCCGATCTCGATTTCTTTTTTACTTTCAGATTTTGCGCTCCACTTGCCAGCGCGTGCAAGGGCGTTCTCGGTAAAAGTCACCCCATCAAGCTCCATGCGTTGAATAACAAATCGATTACCAAAGATCGCGCCGAGGTCCATATATGCGCGGCCAATTTCAACATTCACGTCTTGGGTCTTACCCATGGATACTCTTTCGATGATCAAATGCGGGTTTGGAAACACGCTAACCCTCGACGTAGCAATGATAACGTCGTCTTGAAAGTGGGCGCTCAATGCCGTGGAAAGTCTCTTGTTTACTGCATCTAGCGGAATATAGGGAAGTGCAGCAACGGCGATCCCACCCAACGCTACAATTGAAAATATGGTCCAGCGGACGAGGTGACGGTCTTTTTTAACCGCGCGTCGCTTCGGCGTTACGATGCCAGTTTCAAGTTCTATCTGTTTTTGCATCGCCGATTTGCGATTTAATTCACGCAGATGTTCAACTTGCGCTTGGCGGTACTTGGCTTCGGCGCGCTCATCGGCATTGGCGCGTTCTTCGGCAAATTCACGGGCAGTCCTTTCAGCTTGCAGAAGCGTCTCGGCTTCCTGCACAATCCGTTCTTTTTCAGCTACTTGGTCTATTACGGCTTGCGATGCGATTGCTCTGGCTCGAGCCTCTTGGCGCACTTTTTCTTCAGCGTCAAGGCGGCCTAAACGCTCAGCTTCGCTACCTAATTCGGCCTTGGCTCGCAGACTTTGCTCGGTCAGAATACGTGCTTTTGCTTGAGCGTTTTGCTCTTGCTCCTGGGCTAAACGTACGTTCATTTGCGCTTCGGCCGCCGCTCTACTTTGGGCTTCTTCGCGCACGCGCGCTTCTAGGCGTTCGCGCGCACGCTGGTCGCTGACAGCGCGCGCGCGCGCTTCTTCTTCAGACGCTAAACGTGCCGCTTCCTCCGTTTTCAATCGCTGGGCGAGCTCACTGGATTGCGCGCTGGCGGCTGCCGCTTGCGCGGCTTGCTCAACGGCGATGGCACGGGCTTCGCGTTCTAATTGTGCTTGCTGGCGGGCTTTTTGTTCTGCTTGGCGCCGCGCGTTTTCTTCTACTTTAAGTTTCTCTGCGAGTTCCGATTGCGCGCGCGCGGCTTCATTCGCCATCATTTCGGCTTGTGCCTCTACGGCCATACGCGCCTCGCGTTCAGTTCTGGCATTATCAGCAGCAGTTTTTGCCTGTGCGGCGGCAATGCGCGCATTTTCGGCGGCGAGTTCGGCTGCTTTAGCTTCTGATCGCACAAATTCAGCCATCTGCATCGCATGTTGCTCGGCGGCGTGGGTTTGGGCAATGGCAGCGGCTTTGGACGCTATTTCCATGCGCTCTTTTTCAGCGGAAATAGCGGTGATGGTTGCCTGCATTTCGGCGCGAATACGTGTCTCTTGTTCAGCCAGCATCATTTGAGCGGCGATTTCAGCGCGTTCTTTGGCGCTAGATTCTGCTCGTGCAAGGCTGGCGCGTTCTTCCACTAAACGTAGTTCGAGCATCTCGGCGGCTTGCTCCCGTGCTTCAGCGATAATGGCGTCGTTTACTTCACCCCGCGCCTGATCCTCGACTTCAACACGCATTTTTTCTTCAATTTCAGCGCGTACCTGTAGCTCAATTTCTGCTTTGAGTTGTGCGCGTAAATCTTTTTGTGCTTTCATGGCTTCAGCAGCTTGGTGCGCCATGAGCTCTTCAGCCTGTACCCGCGCTTCTGCGAGCATGCGGGCTTCGGCTTCGGCCAGCGCGCGGGCGCCTGCAAGTGCTTGCGCTTCAGCCTGCGCGCGCGCGCGCGCAGCTTCGAGCGCCTTGGCCGCTTCTTCAGCCTGTAAAACTTGTTGACGGCTTAAGGTGGCACGGCTTTCTTCAAGAGCTGCGCGCTGTTTGCGTTCGGTTTCAAGGGAGGCTTCCAATTCGGCGCGAGCCGCTTCTGAGGCCGCTTGAGCGCGTTTTGCTTCTGCAATAGCCCTTATTTCTAATTCCTTGCGGGCGCGGGCTTCTACTTCAAGGCGGGTGCGCAAGCCTGCCTCGCGCTCTACTTTTGCACGCGCTAAGGCTTGATCTGCTTGCGCTTTGGCGCGCGCCGTGGCGAGTGCATTTTCATCTACCTTGGCTGGCGGCGGTGGTACCACTGGCGCGGGTGGCGGCTTGGACCCAAGGTCAGCTAAAATCGGCGATGATGATTGCGGCGGGGCTACCGCCGGCGCTGGAGTTGCCACCGGTGCTGGTTGAAACACCGGCATTTTGCCCACGCCGGTAAAATCAAAATCGTCAACTTCAATCGGCGCGCCGCCGAAGTCAGTTGCGAATTCAGATGGTAAATCAGCTTTAATTTCAAAAACTTTAATGTAGCCATCAGATTTTAATTGGCCGAGGGCTTTGCTCAGTGCCAATTCCGATACTTCAACCTTCTTGGCCATTTCGGTGATGGTAGATTTGCCATCAACCAATTTCAACACCTTCATCATGTCTTTTGAAAGTGATTGCGCTTTTTGATTTACTTGCGTTACGCCCTTGGCGGTTTTTGTAAATACTGTTTGAGCATCCATCCTGCGTTCTCCACCGGCAATGTGTTTACTTTTTAGTTTGAAAATGAGCGCTATTTGACGTAATTTTAGCTCGCAACCTTTCACATAATCGCATGAAACACAGTGTTGCATCAAAATCCTGAAATCAAGGCCACTGCGTAAGTAATTTCGGGGTGGCATCGGCGGCACAACGGTAGGCGTCAACTAATTGCCCAACACCGCGTTATTAAACGGAACTGGTGCAGCTGCCGGCCGTTTCAAATAACCATTTGCGCTCTTGTAAGCCCCTTATTAAATTCCGAGGACAACATGAAAACCGAATTTGCGGCGCCTAGCACGATTGTTTCTGCCAAGTCGTTTAAACCCTTGATGCTAGCCTGTTTGCTCGCGTCCGCCGCCGTTTTAGGTGCGGCAAGCGTTGTACCAGCACAAGCGCAAGTCGCAGTGTCGATTAATTTCGAAAGCGGTATTGCAAATCAGGAATGGGCTGACCCACCTGGTCGGGTTGGTCGCCTTAGCTATCTTAGTGGAGACGTGTCGTTTTTTGGGGATAATCAAGAAGGCTGGGCGCGTGGCCGACTAAATTACCCAGTGTCGAACGAAAACTCAATCTGGACCGGCCGTGGCGGCCGCGCTGAATTTCGCGTCGGCGCCCAGTCTGTGCGTGTTGATGAGGAAACTGTTTTAGATGTGCTCAACTTGACTGATAACGCGACCGTGTTATTTTTGCAGCGCGGCGTGGTGAATGTGCGTGTGCGTGATTTTAATCGCGGTGATTCGTTTTGGATTGACACCGCGGAAGGCCGCTTGGCTATTCGCGGCAATGGTCGATTTCGCGTTGAGGCAGATACGCAAACTGGAGAAACGCGTTTCACCACATTTTCCGGTAGCGCCCGCGTTGAAGTTGACGGTGTGCAGCGTAGCCTAGAACGCGGTACAGCATTGACCGTCCGTGGCGGTGCTGGCATCGGTGATTCCCGCTACGAACGCAGCTTTGAAACTAATTTTGATCGTTGGTCCAACAATCGTGACCGCGATGATGATTTTTCTTATTCGCGCGTTGTTCGCGATCGTGTGGTTTCGCCCTATATGACGGGCTATGAAGAGCTAAACGCCCATGGCGATTGGCTAGACGATAACGAATATGGCCGTATCTGGGCGCCGCGTATCACCAATGTTTCATGGGCGCCGTATCGTTATGGCCATTGGACATATGCACGCCGTTGGGGTTGGACATGGGTGGACGACTCAGCTTGGGGATTTGCGCCCTTCCATTATGGTCGCTGGTTGTTTACCAGCAACCGCTGGTGTTGGAGCCCCGGCAGCTATGTCCATCGCCCAGTGTATGCGCCCGCGCTAGTGGGCTGGCACGGTAACTTCTCGCACAATAATCATGGCGGCCGCGGCGGGCATCAGCATGGCCGTGACCCGTTGAGTAACGCGCTGAACGGGCGTGGCGCGGTAGGCTGGTTCCCCTTGTCGCCGTACGATCGCTTTGAGCCAAGCTACACCAGCAATCAAAATTACGTGCGAAACGTGAATTCAGGATGGGTGAATCGGGTGCGGTCACCGGGCAATGCCTTTCAAAACCATACGCCTGGCGCTACTTTTGTGGCACGCGATGTGTTTTTGAACGCTTCCCCAATTACGACCCAAGCCACTATCTCTGCCGCCGAGATTATGCGCGGCGGCGTGTCGGCAAATAGCTTTAGCAATACCTTCACCACGGCCGCACCTTCGCTGCTACCTGGCCGATTTAGGGGTAACGGTGATAGCGGCGTAGGCAACAATACGCCAGTCCAAGGCAATAATCCCGGTGCTATTTCTAGCGGCACACTCGCGCCAACATTGCCAGCTAGCAACAGCGGTTTTGTGAGCGGAAGGCCAAACATGCAGCCTGCGCAACC
>JANNXI010000113.1:0-4397 GCA_031409495.1 Betaproteobacteria bacterium | reverse complement strand
ATGGCGCAATTTTTTAGGGATTCTTCTGGGAATTTTTTTGCTTTCATTTTTGTTATACAAATTCAAAACCCATGTAATATGATTAAAAAACCCCGACGAGCGGTCGTACCCGCGCTGGGGGCAACGACGGAATTTTGAGATTTGCAGCAATTGCTATCGCTTTGATGTGGAAATGGAATTAGCTAGCGGCAGCGGGTACGGGCTTTTGGTCAATTATAGAACCGCCCTCGCCTTCCCATTCTTGCGTGGCCTCGCGCTTAAGCTTCTTTTTTGCAAGCAATTCGCGCTTCTGAATCGCGTTGCACACATAGTTTGTAACAAACCATGCACCAACACCAAGTAATACTGAGCTGACTATTTTCGTTCTACCGTTCATGATGAATCCTTAAATAACTGCAAGAAAGTTACCGCATCAAAATGGTTGGCCATTTCTAAATGAACACACCTTTTGATGCAGTGCTTTGTACCTCTTCGATATCTGAAGGCACGATGAAACGCTTAACTTACGCCTAACGAACGGCTGAAACACGAACATCTACGCGTCGATCTGGTTGCAAGCAAGCAATGAGCTTTTTGCTTGCTGTTGTGCCGACGCAATCGTGTGGATTGGTAACGGGCCGCAACTCACCTTCGCCGCTAGCTGAAACTTTGTTAGCATCAATGCCCGCACTCACTAGGTAGGCTTTGACTGCATCGGCGCGACGCAAGGACAACTTTTGGTTATACGATGTGAAGCCTAGGCGATCGGTATGACCCGTCACCGCGATGGTGTCGTAGCGCGTGTTTTTTAGTTCCTGGACAAAAGTGTATAAAGCAGCCTGACCTTCCGGCCGGACCGCAGCGGCATCGAAACTAAAAAGTGACTCTGCCGAAAAGCTCATTCGGCGAATTTCCACTGGTGCGGGTGGGGCCGCGACTACGGGTGCAGGCGGAGCCGGTTGCGCTGGTGCTGCTGGTTGCGCTGGCTGCGGTGGCGGTGGAGGCGTGGGCGTTGGTGTTGGTGCAATGTACGCGGGTGGTGCTACGTACTCAGGTGCAGCAACTGCACGATATTTAGGAGAACGATTAAACGGAAAAACCAAACTAATAGAAGCCGTGTCGATATCCGCACGGCCACTCACCGCATCGTCAACGCGATAGCGTTCAACTTCGCCACGCATAATAAAGGAAGGCGTAAATTCGTACTGCAAGCCGACCCCTGCTTTTAAGTTGGTTTTGCGCGTGCTGCGACTGGAATCAAATGAGTAGCTCGGTCCGCCACCGTAAAACGCATCATGGGTGCGCGCGTATTGCGCACCGACGCGCCCCAAGACCGAGAAGTTTTCCGTGATCGGAAATGTACCTACTAGATCAAGATTAATACCGCGTACTTTTAGTTCACCATTGAGTACGCCAGCCGGTAGTGTTCCCGCACTAATTCCAAATTTACCTAAATCAAAATAGCCCAATTCCCAAGCCCAATTTTGACTCATCTGGTAACCGCCAAAAATCTTGAACGCAGTTCCCTTATTCTCGCTGTTTGTGTAGGTGGTGATGGCCGCGCTACCGAGCACATTTCTTGCAATGCGATCTGCGTCAAAATTGGTGCGCGATTCACCAACGGCAATACCGCCGTAGTAATACTGCGATTCTTGCGCAAATGCAGAAGCGGCAATGAGCGAAGACAGGCTGACAATACTTAAAATACGTATTGATTGCTTGGGTTTCATTTTTATATTCCTTATGTTTGAGTGCTTTAAAAGCGTAAGAGCGGTAACTTCGATGACGACAGGCACGAGATTAATCGTTCAAGAGTGGCCTTGTCTGTGCGTTAACGAACCTAAGGCTATCGTGACGCCAGTGGGTTAGCGCACCGACAAAATTCATTGCGTAAGCGAACATAGAAGAAATAATTTTTTGCGAATTGCTTTATTCAAAAGCAGTTGCTATGTCACTCGTCAATTCGCAGGTCTACACTGTATGCAGCTCCACCCCACTTGTTAGTGCGCATTAGCGCCTATTTTATAAATTGAACTCCCGCCAACTATGACAACTCAACTACTTGAAGTCTTTACGAATACGGGCATGTGCATTGCACTTTTGATGCTGGTTACTTGGTTAGTCAGCCTGCGGCTTCGCAACGCCTCAATCGCCGATATTGTTTGGGGCAGCGGCTTTGTGTTGGCGGCCTGGGTAGCGTTCTACACCGTGCGTGTTCCGCTGAATTTGCGACAGGTTCTGCTAGTGGGTATTCCCACGTTTTGGGGTTTACGTCTGTCGCTGCATTTGTTTCAGCGCAACCATGGCAAACCGGAGGACAAGCGCTACCAAGCCATGCGTGCACAACATCCAAATAATTTTGGTTGGGTGAGCTTGGTGACAGTATTTGGATTGCAGGGTGTGCTGATGTTTGGCGTGTCGCTCCCGCTACAGATCGGCCAGCTGGCACCGCAGTTGCCGCTGGGAGCCGTTGCGTATTTTGGCATTGCGTTATGCGCCCTAGGTTTGTTTTTTGAAGTGGTAGGCGACCATCAGTTGGCGCAGTTCATCAACGACCCCGCCAACAAAGGCAAAATCATGAACAAGGGTCTATGGCGATACACTCGCCACCCCAATTACTTCGGCGACGGTTGTCTGTGGTGGGGTTTGGGCTTCATCGCACTAGGGACACAGTATGGCATCTGGGGTTTGCTAGGCCCAGCGCTAATTACCTATCTGCTCACACAGATCTCGGGCGTGCCAATGCTGGAAAAATCCATGCTGAAAAATAACCCGCGTTATGCTGACTACATGGCCACGACGAACGCTTTTATACCGTGGCCACCCAAGAAGTAAGGTCTTAACTCAGACACCTGATGTTGGCGTGCCTAGCGGGCGATGCACGTTTTTAAATTTTACCGCCAACACTGCATCACCGTTCGCTGCCGCACGGACGCCTTACCATCGGGAACTTATGATGATGCAAGCGTTTCAGGCGCGCGTTTCGTGCTTACCCAGTCGTTACCTCATTTAGGAGATTCACATGTTGTCATCCGCCACCACGTTGTCCAAAACTTCGCCAACGACCGCTGTACAACTCTATATTGAAGACACCGGAGGCAAAGGCCGCCCAGTGGTGTTGATCCATGGCTGGCCACTTTCGGCGCAAGCTTGGGAGCCGCAGATGTCGGTACTGCGTGACGCTGGTTATCGCGTGGTGGCCTATGACCGCAGGGGCTTTGGGCGCTCTGATAAACCGGAATCAGGTTATGGCTATGACGTGCTAGCCGATGACCTGCAACGGGTATTGGACGACTTAGAATTGCAAGACGTGACGCTGGTGGGTTTTTCGATGGGCGGGGGTGAGGTAGCACGCTACGTCGCGCGGCACGGCCAATCGCGGCTCCATAGTGTGGTCTTTGCGGCCGCCGTACCGCCGTGCCTGATGAAGACAACCGACAATCCTGAAGGTCCGCTTACCCTCGAAAAAGCGCAAGAAAAAAAGGCGGCTCTCGAGCAGGATCGCAATGGCTATTTCGAAGAATTCACCAAGAACTTTTTCTCAGCTAACGGCACTCTGCTGGTCACTGAATCTGAGCGGAGCGTGGCGATCGCCCAGTGTCAGCAGTCGGCGCAGCATGCTGCGCTAGCGTGTATGGATTCATTTGCCACTACTGACTTCCGAGAAGATCTGAAAAAGGTAACAGTGCCTACCTTAGTGATCCATGGCGACGCCGACGCGATCGTGCCGATCGCTGGTTCGGGCCAACGCACCCATAGCGCTGTCGCACACAGCAAGCTCGTAACAGTCAAGGGTGCACCCCATGGGTTAAACCTGACGCATAAGCAGGAATTCAACGAAGCATTACTGGATTTTTTAACCGCCTAACAAAAGCCTAATTACTTGAAAGTACTTATCATGCCCTCAACTGAATGGAGCGCCAAGCGTAAGCGGCACTACCAACACATTAAAGAGAGTGTGCTCGCGCGAGGGGAAAGTGAGCCCTTAGCCGAAGAAATCGCGGCGCGCACAGTCAACAAAGAGCGTGCGCGCCACGGTGAATCGGTAGAGGTAAGTGCCTCATCAATTAACGACATCTCATCGAGCCGACGCGGTGGTCTTCGGTCGCACACCGGCGCTGGTGGTCGTACTGTTGCGCAGCTGCGTAACGAGGCCAAGCAGCGCGGCATCGTGGGGCGATCGAGCATGAAAAAAGCACAGTTAGAACAGGCGCTGGAAAATTGACAAGGTGTACTATCGGTTGCTTCCGCCGTTATTGCGGCTGGCGTATCTGTCGTGTCGGCTTGTCGCAAAACCCCTCGGTAGCATTAGGAGAGACGCAGTGATGAACATTCGATGAGACACGCTGAAAAACACCGTACCGCCCACATTGGCTGGTTGCGCGCTGCCGTATTGGGAGCAAACGACGGCATCGTTT
>JANNXI010000112.1:0-2038 GCA_031409495.1 Betaproteobacteria bacterium | reverse complement strand
CAACAAGCAGAATTCGCGAATACACTTTGACGAAAAAGGATTCAATGCAGCCTATCAATCCTATTTCTAAATTAGTTATATAGCTGGAAAGCCTCTTATTTAAAGCGTTTTTGATCATTTACAGAAGGGAACTCCACCCCCTTAATTGCTTACTAAACCCAACGAAAATTATCACAATTGCAACGTGGAGGCGCCTGCAGACTATCACAATCTGTAAACCAACTACCAAATTATTGAATCACCTCAAAAAGCCAATTCGGACACTTGTTTTCTCCATCTGAATCAGAACTCAGACTGTCGCACGCTACGGCAAGTTTTGGGTACACGGCGACGTGTTCACTGAGGTAGTGGCTGAACATCAACAAAAAGGCTGGAAGCCGTAGCCTAAGGTGGAATTAGCTACGTTTTCGGATGAAAGTAGTGTTACGGCGCGGTTCTAATCACGGCGTGGCGGATTCAAGCTCGAAGCGCAACAGCGAGTCGTGGATTATTCCACAACTGGGTTGATTAAAAATACGTCGTAAAATTGGCTGAAGACGCCCTAATTTAGGGCACCTTCAGCCTATATTTAGATATTTTTTGCTTAAGGCTTACGGTGCTTTGCAAAATCCAGCGCCGGCGAAAGCTGATTGCAACAATGTTTGAGAATTTCGGCAGCTTTCGCAATCGCAGCCGATTGTTGCGAGGCTGATAGCCCTTCAAACACCGGCGTTAATGCACTGCCTAGGCGAGTGGTGTTGTCGTTCACCGGCCATACTGAAGTTTGGAGCGAATAGTCAGCTAGTTGATAAGCAGCCGCAAAAACCTGGTTAGGCGGTACTAAGCCGTTAGTGTAAATTTCGCGGCCTTGCTCCAGATAACCGCGTTCAGGTACCTGCGTAAAGTACTGAATGCTGGCCAATAACTGCTCCTGCACCAATCCGTTTAACACCGGATCCGTCGCCAACACGGCCGCATACTTCGCCGCCTGCTCTGCGCCACCGGTCAAGTAGAGGTGCCTATGTATTGCAAGTAAATGCCCTTCCTTCGCCGCCAAAGCCATCCAGCGCATTGCCTCTGCTTGTGCATTCTTCGGAACCACATCGCATTGCGGCGACATTAACGCCCCTTTTTTCGAACTCCGCCAAATCGGTGAATCACATACCCCTATGATATCCGCAAGGTCGTGCATCGCTTCAGCGTCACCACCATTCGCAAGCGGCAATAATGCAAGATAGGCGTCACCCATCTTTTGTGCGTTAAACCAGCCATCAATTTTTCGTGAAATTTTCGCCTGAGCCGCGCTCACTTCTGCACCAACAAGTCGACCGATGGGCAACGCCAGCGGCTTCGGGTAGCGATCATAAATTGAACGGATTGATACCGTTGCCTGGCTGTTTGTGGGTCGACCCAGAGTATAATTGCTGTTTTTGCCCACTTCATTCTTTGACGCGCTACCTGCCCCCAAATCTGCTAAAGCACCTGCATCTCTACCAGTTTGCTGAGGGGCGAATAAGCGCCCCCAAATGTCACCCATTACCCGCGAAGGCGACAACGTCATGCCTACAATTATGAAGCCAGCTACAGCCGCAACGAGTAAACGCAAAGGCCAAGGTGATTTAATTTTTAACTTCATCGCCACTTTATTTCTCCCCAGCCTTCTTGCCGCTAAATGCAAATAGTTGTATTACAAGGCACAACACTGATTATGGAATTTCTAAACCAGTGCGTGCATGGGCCGGCGCCGTCACAAGCGGATATCCACTTACCAACCGGTACTTGATTTTGATTGGCGACTTGGCCTACGTCACCCTGACTAGACTTGCTTTGCCCCTCCCCCATTCGGTACGCATTGTGGAATTTTTCATGCCCACCCACATCGCTATAATCAGGGCCGGTGTAATTAGCACCATCAGTTTGCTGCTGTTGCGCCAAAAACGCCGCATCCGCCGCCATTTGATCCAACATCATTTGATTTTGCATCGCGTTCCAAGCTGCGTGAGCCGCACCATCATAAATTCTTTGGGCGGTCACTACAACCGGAGGGAGCGGAATCGGA
>JANNXI010000111.1:0-4148 GCA_031409495.1 Betaproteobacteria bacterium | reverse complement strand
AGAACATCCAAGTTGCGTAATATAAATCACCTTCATTACGCAGCCATGACAAGATGTCACTGTCCTATTTAGCTTTTTACGTTGAAATTTTCGAGTAAACCACCTAATTTTGCTGACACAAAATCTTTGGGCGCCGTCGTGCTGCCATTAGATCGACCTAAATTGACCGAAATTCGCTGAAATTCGCTTAAATTGGCATAAGGTGCGCAGATGCTGCGCAGAGATTTCTTGGTGGTAGGCGTAAGCGGTCTTGCAGCTAGCATTGAAGCACTTTTTGGCTAGCCGCAGAACAGGAACGCTAATAGGGACGCTGCACCACAGAATAGGAGGCGAAAAGGTTTTTTTCTAAGTCGCTAATGACTTCGCCTGCTTCATTGCGATCCCACGCCAATCGACGCCCCATTTCGCGGATGGCGGTATCGTCATTGGCATCGATGGTCACTACTTTAAAACCAGCGGCTTCAAATTGCGCCAGGCTATAAGGGCATCGCCCATCCGCGTGGGGTTTATAAGCTTGCTTCTCGTCCCCTTGCTTCGGCTGGAGGTTATAAATAATGAGGCGACCTCCAGGCTTCAGCGCACCGTAAAGCGTGCTTAAAAATAATTCATCACTAACGCCTAAATTAACCAGAAATTTCTTGTCGACCTTTCGCTCGGGTTTAATATAGCCGCGTTTCAGGGTGTTTTTTGAAATGATCAAATCATAGCCGCCGCCTACTGCAGCGGCAATGGCAGCATCTTTAGGGTAGGTGCCATTGATTAAATTGATACTGCCGTAGGTGCCACGATTACCCCGATTTGCGGTTGTAGCGGCGGGCGGAATACGGCCAGTATCACTCGCGTCATCGTACAAAGCCTCCAAATATGAATCTACATCTACCCCGACCATGTGTGCACCAAGGCTTGCCAATAGCCGCATGTGGCCGATGCCACCGTAGCCAAAATCAAGTATTTTTTTATTTGAAACGTCGGTGAAGCCGTTGTTGGCAGCCACTTCGAGTAGGCGCATATAACCTAAAGGTGAACCATACTTAGTGTAGTAGTAGCGGTATTCATCGAGTTCCACCGCGACTAGTTTGCTACGTTCGGCGTCCGCCATCAAAGCATGTTTTGATGGCGCGACATAGGTTTGGTTATTTGGGCGCTGCCACGCTTTGCGCGTACCGACGGCAGGGAAACTGCGGGTCGCGCGCAAAAAGTTTTTGGCTAAATCACTTTGCGCCATGCTGGAAAGCTTGTCTGCTTCGGCAATTAATTGACGGACAATGACGCTATCAGCTACTTTATTTTGGGGCGGTGGCGGTTCTTGTGGTTGCAGGTTTTCCACTTGTCCGGTGCGCACCGGGGGGCTTTGCACTGTGCTGCATCCCGCAAACATAGTGACGAGTAGGAGCGCTGTGCCGACGCGGTAAGCTGGAGTAGTGCGCAAAGTATGCATGGCTTTCAATATTTCAATGAGTATAAAAAAACCGCTGCGCCACCAAAATGGCCACGCAACGGTTTATTTTACAGCTAACTGGGAGAGTAATTTTGCGGCTAAATTCCAATTGAGGTTGTTCCGCAAATAAGCCCCAAAAATGCCTTTACGCAGCCGCCATCAACTCACGCAATACGTACGGCAAAATACCGCCGTGCAGGTAATAATCTACTTCGATCGGCGTATCAATGCGCAGCAATACTTCTACGCTTTGTTTGCTGCCATCCGCCCGCGTGATGTTCAGCGTTACATCCATTTGTGGCTTAATACCAGATTCCACGCCAATGATATCGAAGGTTTCATTACCAACAAGCCCAAGCGAAACTACGGTGTCGCTACCTTTAAATTGGCACGGCAACACGCCCATACCCACTAAGTTTGAACGATGAATACGTTCAAAGCTCTTGGCAATTACCGCCTTCACACCAAGTAACTGCGTGCCCTTTGCAGCCCAATCGCGGCTTGAACCCGTACCATACTCTTCGCCACCAAAAATAACCGTTGGTGTATCTTGCGCAATGTATTGCATTGCCGCGTCGTAGATAAACATTTCCGCGCCACTTGGCTGGAACAATGTAACGCCACCCTCTACGCGGCCACCATCAGCCTTCAGCGGCATCATCAAATTTTTGATCCGCACGTTAGCGAAGGTGCCGCGCATCATAACGTCGTGGTTACCGCGGCGCGCGCCGTAGCTGTTGAAGTCGGCCTTCATTACTTTGTTGGCCAATAAGTACTTGCCGGCAGGGGATGTATCTTTAATGGAGCCGGCTGGAGAAATATGGTCAGTGGTTACGGAGTCACCAAAAATGCCCAAGGCTTTCGCCCCTTTGATGTCATGCGCTACGCCGGCATGCATGCCAAAGTTTTCGCCAAAGAACGGTGGTTCGGCGATGTAGGTGGAATCAGGCCAGTTGTATACCTGTCCATCGGTACCGGCGATGTCTTGCCAAAGTGGGTTATCGGCACCTAAATTGCTGTAGCGGGCATTAAATACTGCCGGGTCCATCGCGTGGCCCATTAAGGCTGCAATCTCATGGCTTGAAGGCCAAATATCTTTTAAGAATACTGGGCCATTGGTGCCGATGCCAACCGGCTCAGTTTGCAAGTCTTTATTAACGGATCCAGCAATGGCGTAAGCCACAACTAAAGGGGGGGAAGCTAAAAAGTTAGCGCGCAAATTTGGATGAATCCGCGCTTCAAAGTTACGGTTACCCGACAACACCGCAGCACATACCAAATCATTTTTTACGATGGCTTCGTCAATCGGTTCAGCCAATGGCCCGGCATTACCGATGCAGGTGGTGCAACCGTAGCCCGCAAGGTAGAAACCAAGCTTTTCAAGGTAAGGCATTAGGCCTGCTTTAGTCAGATAATCCGTCACCACGCGACTGCCGGGTGCCAATGAAGTCTTGATATGCGATTTGACTGTTAAGCCTTGTTCTACGGCCTTTTTCGCCAATAATCCCGCGGCGAGCAACACGCTTGGGTTGGACGTATTGGTGCAACTAGTGATTGCCGCAATGAGCACATCGCCTGAACCAATGTCTAAGCCTTCGGAGGTGGTAAAGCGCTTGGTTAAATCACTTGGGGTTTTTGCAAAACCGTTCTCCGCCACAGGCTTTGAGAAACCGCTGGCAAATTCGGATTTCATATTGCCAAGCTCTATTCTGTCCTGTGGGCGCTTAGGGCCAGCTAAGGAAGTTTTGATGCTGCCTAAATCCAGATTTAATGTGGTGGAATAATTACATTCACCGGCTAATGGAATCCCAAACATGCCTTGTGCTTTGTAATAGCGTTCAAACTTATCTAGCTCATCTGCAGTACGGCCAGATTTGCGGAAATATTCTGTGGTGGCTTCATCGACCGGAAAGAAGCCCATCGTTGCGCCATATTCAGGAGCCATGTTCGCAATGGTCGCGCGATCTGGAACGCTCAGCGCGCGCGCGCCCTCACCAAAAAACTCGACAAACTTGCCGACTACCTTTGATTTGCGCAGCATCTCGGTAATGGTCAATACTAAATCGGTGGCGGTCGTACCTTCGGGCAATTTGCCGGTAAGGTTTACACCCACCACATCTGGCGTAAGGAAGTAAACCGGTTGACCCAACATGCCTGCTTCAGCTTCAATGCCGCCAACACCCCAACCGACCACGCCAACACCGTTAATCATGGTGGTGTGCGAATCGGTGCCCACTAAAGTATCAGGGTAGAGTACGTTAGCTTTATCATGCACGCCACGGGCTAAGTACTCCAAATTAACTTGGTGCACAATGCCGATGCCTGGTGGGACAACTTTAAACGTGTCAAAGGCTTGCATACCCCACTTCATGAATTCATAGCGTTCTTGGTTGCGAGAAAACTCTAGTTTCATATTTAGATCAAGCGCATCTTTGTGACCGTAATGATCAATTTGCACCGAATGATCAACCACTAAATCCACCGGCACCAAGGGTTCAATCACCTTCGGATTTTTACCCATTTTTTTTGCGACGCCGCGCATCGCTGCAAGATCGGCTAACAGCGGCACGCCAGTAAAGTCTTGTAGCACCACGCGTGCGACGATGAACGGGATTTCATTGGTGCGTGCACCGTTAGCGCTCCAGTTTGCGAGCTGATTTACATGCTCTTCTGTGACCTTTTTGCCATCTACATTTCGCAACACTGCTTC
>JANNXI010000110.1:0-9172 GCA_031409495.1 Betaproteobacteria bacterium | reverse complement strand
AGAGTTTGATGGTCTGAAGATGCCCTATTTTAGGGCATCTTCAGCCAACTATTTGTGACGCCACATCGCCAATTGAACCTGCCCCCATCACCAACACCACGTCGCCGTCGCGAGCGATTGCCATAATGGCGGCTGGCATGTCGCCAACATCGGCAATAAATTTAGCATTAACCGCGTCCGCTAGCGCTCGTCCGTCCGCGCCAGTAATGGCTGCTTCGCCCGCTGAATAAATTTCGGTTAAGAGCACGCAATCAAACTGCTTTAACACTGCCACAAAATCAGCAAAGCAATCCCGCGTGCGGGTGTAGCGGTGGGGCTGGAACGCGACAACTAAGCGACGATTTGGATACGCGCCGCGGGCGGCGGCGAGCACTGCGGCAAGTTCAGCGGGGTGATGGCCGTAGTCGTCGATTAGGATGAAGCTGCCTCCGGAAATTACTACTTCTCCGTAATGCTCAAAACGCCTTCCAACGCCTGCAAAGCTTTGTAATGCAAGGCTTACTGGTGCGTCAGCTAAGTCTAATACGGTGGCGACTGTGATCGCTGCGAGCGCATTACGCACGTTGTGCTCACCGGCTAAATTGAGCGTGATGGCTAAATCTGCGCGATTTTTTCTATGCACGGTAAATTGCATTTTGCCGCCGACAACTGCTTGCACTTGGCTCGCACGCACATCAGCGTTGTGCGCAAATCCATAGGTAATTACAGGGCGCTCAAGCGTTGGCAAAATGGCTTGAATGCCTGCATCGTCGGCGCACAAGATCGCACGTCCATAAAACGGTAAGCGATGCAAGAATGCAATAAACGCTTCATGCAGTTTGGCCAAATCGTGGCCATAGGTTTCCATATGGTCAGCGTCGATATTGGTCACAACACTTATTATGGGGTTTAGGTAGAGAAATGATGCGTCGCTCTCATCGGCTTCCACCACAATGTAGTCGCCCGCTCCCAAGCGCGAATTAGCCCCGGCACTTTGCAGCTTGCCCCCAATGACAAACGTGGGGTCCACACCGGCTTGCGCCAATACGCTCGCAACTAATGATGTGGTGGTAGTTTTGCCGTGGGTGCCCGCAATGGCAATGCCCTGTTTTAGGCGCATTAGCTCCGCTAACAATACGGCGCGTGCCACCACGGGCACCCGATCGGCGCGGGCGGCCAGCACTTCTGGATTATCGGTTTTGACCGCGGTGGATGTGACCACTGCCTGTGCACCGGCAATGTGTGAAGCCGCATGGCCGATAAAAATGCGTAAACCCAATGCCTGAAGACGCCCTGTAATAGGGCTTTCGCAGGCATCTGATCCAGACACTACATAGCCCAAATTATGTAGAATTTCAGCAATGGCGCTCATGCCTGCGCCACCAATGCCGACAAAATGGATGTGCTTGCTTGCATGCGCCATTAAGTTTTTCATATTAGGCCATGCTCCGTTGCAATTTCTTGCGCAGTTTGGACAAATACCTCTGCCCGGTGAGCGTAGTTGCGAAACATATCTAGGCTGGCACAGGCCGGGCTAAGCAGCACAGCGTCGCCCGCGTGAGCCTGCGCAAAGCACCATGCCGTCGCTGCTTCCAGTGTGGCATGTCGCATGTGGGGAACGCCTGAAATAATCGCTTCGATGGCCGCGGCATCGCGCCCAATCGTGGCAATGGCGCGGGCGTGCCGGGCTAAGGGTGCTGTGAGTGGCGAAAAATCTTGCCCTTTACCGTCGCCGCCCAAAATTAGCACTAATTTTCCGGGCGCCTTATCTACGCCTAATCCATCGAGGGCGGCAACGGTCGCACCCACATTGGTGCCTTTGCTGTCGTCGTAAAATTCCACGCCATTGATGGCGCGAATAAGCTGCACGCGATGTGGCTCGCCCGCGTAGTCGCGCAAGGCAGCGAGCATTGGCGCAAGCGGGCAATCTATAGCGGTGGCAAGGGCTAGCGCTGCCAGCGCGTTCGCTACGTTGTGACGGCCGCGAATACGCAGTGCGTTGGCGGGTAGGAGCAAGTGGGGTGTGGCAGCTTCAGGCTGGGGTGGAGCGGAAGTTGCATATTCCCAATAGCTTAACCAAGGTGCATCCGCAGTTACAATTAATCCGAATTCGCCTTGGAGTTTTGGCGCATCGAGCCCAAAGCTAATTTGTTTCGCTTGTTTGGGTACATCAAGGGCTTCATCGCGATTAATAACCGCCACGGTATCGCGCCCAAACACGCGCATTTTTGCTTGTGTGTAGGCTTCCATACTGCCATGCCAATCAAGGTGATCCTGCGTGATGTTTAAAATTGTAGCGGCACTGGGGTTAAAGTTTTCAACATCATGCAGTTGAAAGCTCGATAACTCCAGCACCCACACTTCTGGCAAGTTATCCAATTGCTCCATCAATGTGCCAAGCAGTGTAGGCCCAATGTTTCCGGCCATCGCCACGGTTTTTCCGGTGCTTGAAACCAGCAATGCAGTGAGCGATGTGGTGGTGGTTTTGCCATTGGTGCCGGTGATGACGAGTATTTTTGGTGCGTAGTGTTGCGTGGCTTTAAGATTGCTTAAGGCCGCTACAAAAAGATCAAGCTCGCCACGCACTGGAATATTTTTTGTAAGTGCTGTTTGCATTACATCGGCAATACGCGGGTCATGCGGTGCCAAGCCAGGGCTTTTTAAAATTAAGGTGACGCCATCGAGCGCCTGCGCAGTCAACGCGCCGGTCAAGCGTGTGGCGTTTGGTATTTCGCGTTCGAGCGTCGCAGTGTGCGGTGGTTCGACGCGCGAATCCCATACTGTCACTCGCGCACCCAGCCGCGCACACCATTGCGCCATCGCTAAGCCGCTTTCGCCTAAACCTAGAATCAATACACCTTTGCCGTTTAGGTTCATCATGTTGAGGCGCTTTCAGCGCGCAATTTGAGTGCTGCGCCCGCTTCGACAAAATCTGAATACGGACGCTTCGCGCCCCCTAAATCTTGATAATCTTCATGCCCCTTACCGGCCAGCAACACCACGTCGTTCGCGGCTGCGCGGGAAATTGCGTGTGCTACCGCGGTAGCACGATCTTCGATTACTTCCACGTGGTTCCCTGTACCTTGTTCCAAGCTTGCCCCTGCTAAAATCTGCGCCAAAATAGTTGCCGGCGCTTCAAGGCGTGGATTGTCGCTGGTGATAATCGTGTTGTCCGCCAAGCGTGCCGCAATGCCACCCATGCGTGGGCGCTTGCTCGCGTCGCGATTACCCCCGCAGCCAAACACGCACCATAAGCGCCCGCCACGCGCGGCAGCCACGGGTTGCAAGGCCTGCAATACTTTTTCCAGCGCGTCCGGCGTGTGGGCATAGTCAACAATGACGCTTGGTGTATTTGACGCCGTGGGTTCTACGGGCTCGAGCCTGCCGGGTACGGGTGTGAGTTTGACGGCCACAGCTGCAGCATCAGCCAAGGTATAGCCCAACGCCCGCAAACCACCCAATACCACGAGCAAATTACTGACGTTATATTCGCCAATTAATATGCTCTTAATGGCCGCCGACTCTCCACCTTCCACCACACTAAAAGTGACGCCGCTGGGAGTGAAATTGATGTTGTTGGCAACCAGTGTTGCGGGCTGCGAGGTGGATACTGTAAACACGGAAAGCCGTGAATTTAGGCACTCTACAGCCAATTGTGCGCCGTGCGTATCGTCAATATTGATCACCGCTGCCTGCAGATTAGGCCATGAAAACAAGTTGCGCTTGGCTTGCCAGTAAGCATCCATGGTGCCGTGGTAATCCAAATGGTCTTGCGTAAAATTGGTGAATAGCGCTACGTCAATTTGCACACCATTAAGCCGATGCTCCACCAGCCCAATGGATGAAGCTTCTAACGCACAGGCACGGTAATCAGCATCTGCAAACTGACGTAGCGTGCGATGCATGGTCACCGCATCGGGCGTCGTTAAGCCAGTAGATACGGTGCTCCCCGGCATGCCCACTCCAAGCGTGCCAATCACACCGCACCGCGCACCCAACAAAGTAAGCGCCTGCGCCATCCACCACGCGGTACTGGTTTTGCCATTGGTGCCAGTGCTGGCAATCACCTTCAAAGCGGCGCTAGGCTTGCCATAAAATGCATGCGCAATCGCCCCGAGATTAGCCTTTAAGTTGGTGACGCAAGCAATACGTGGATCGTTAAATGCAAAGGCATCAACGCCGTCGGTTTCGACTAAACAACCGCTCGCTCCTGCGGTTAAGGCGGCGGCGACGTGCTGTCTGCCATCAGTTTGATAGCCAAGCAGCGCAATGAAGCCGTCGCCCGGCTTCACGCTGCGGCTATCGGTTTGGAGTGCGGTGGTGGTATGTCGTCGCAAAAATGCGGCGGCTTCGGCGTTGCTGAGTGGTTTCATTTTGAGTGTGGTTGGCGTGCATTGGGCTTGAGCCGCCATTGATACCGTGCAAGGAAAAAAGCTTGGTTTTTGGGAGGGACGCTATTTTTTTGTTTCGGTCACCGTGGTGGAGGTACAAGTTTTAACTGAGTTACCGGTTGTATCTGGAGCGGTTTTGCACACCGTTATCGAACCTGACTTTTCGGTACAGGTTTGAATGCCGTCCTTTTGCGTGCAAGTCGAGGAACCGTCCTCAACGCTCACAGAGACTTCCCGCTTATCGCAAGCTGTCAGGGCTGCAAGTGAGAAAAGAATCGCAGGTGCTAGGGTCAATTTCATGTTAGATTTTTTTGGTTAGCAAGGTGGAAAATCCCTAAAGTAGTGCGTCTTAGGCTAAAATTTTTGCAAAGATAATGTTTTCATAAGCAACACCTTCAAAGCAATAATCAGTTCTGCCTATGTCTTTATAGCCCATTGCTTCGTAGAACCTAATGGCGGTTGCATTAGCGATGTACGCGGTAAGCCAGACGCACGATGCTGACGATGCCGTCGCTATTTGCTCCGCATTATGCAGCAGTTCCTGCCCGATTCCCATGCGCTTAAAATGCCGCTGCACATAGAGTTTTTTACATTCCAAGCCGTTGGCTAGTATGGACAGCGGTGCATCGGCCGTGTGCGCAAGTTCAGTGAAGCCAACTAAGTGCGTATTGCGATCGGCAACGATAAAACTGGTCGGTACTGATGCAATCGTTTTGCTCAGCACATTTGTGTCATAAATCCCCAACGCCTCCCGCGCCAAATCGGCGCGCATGCCATCGGTTGCATAAGTGTCTAAAAATACCTGCATCGCTAAGACGCTTATGGATAGAGCGTCTGCAATGGTGGCAGGGCGGAAGTTGATCGCGGCGCTCTCGCCCAAATTGTTAAGAGTCTTATTGTGCTGGAGTGGGTTTGCCTGTGCCATGAAGAACGCTCCGTGCGTGTGTGGAGCACTATGTTAGCGCTTATCCGCTGCACAGACGGAACTGCCGAGTTTTTTTGTAGATGTTCAGCTAAACAGATATAGAATTAATGGCTGTAGATGCCCTATTTTAGGGAATCTACAGCCGTAATTAAGCTGAGTTTTTTACTACCGATACGCCGCGGGCGAAGCGCAAGACTTTCCTTCAAATGAGGGTTTAATTTTCGCTTTGCCGGTGTTCTCGCTATCAATTTGGTTCACGGCGCAGTAGCCTATTTCTTCCACAATGGCCAAGCTACCCTTACTTGTTGCTGCAAAAATGGCTTGATCGGATACGCCCGCGAAGCAAAATGTGACCGCTTGGGTTACTGCGGTTTCGCAGGTTTGGCTTGTCATGCCTAAGCATTGGCGCAAATAGCCTTGGTCGCGGCAAGCGTAGCTGGCAACTAAGCCCCGTGTTGACTGCAATAGTTGCATGCGCTGTTTGCCGCTTTCGGTTGGGTTTGCCGTGCCGCTGACTGCGGCTGTATAGGTCGGTGCAGATGCAACTATATCGCGCACCGGTAACGGGGCTGTGCCGCTCAACGGGCTTTCGGGTACAAACGGCGCTCGTGCTACCGGTGGCACGACTGGCGTGCGGCTTGCGTTGGTGTGTAAATTTGCATCGGCGTCAGCGGCTAAATCTACTTTAAATAGCTGGCCGCTTGGGCTGAGGGTGTACACGAACTTTAAAACATCGTCTGCTGCGTTCATTTGGTAGCGGGCTTTTGCCCATGAACCGGATGGATGATCGCCAAAGCGTATGTTTGCAACAAAGAGCCTTGCACCGGCACGTTCGGATGCGCCTATGGGTAGCTCACGCGGGCGATAGCTGGCGGCCTTTAACCATGCTTGGGCTTGGCTACGATTGCTAATTGTGTCGGGTCGCGCGTAGGCTGCGGCTAAAAGTTCGACCACCCAGCCATTGGAGTTTTGATAGTCTGTGGAGAAAGGGTAGGCGATGGCGCTATAGGTTGGTTCGTGCATGCGGATTTTGAGCGGTGACTGCAATGCTGCCAGTAAGCGTTGCTGAATCACGGGACTTGGTACAAATAGGCTGGACTCAAAGCTATACATTTCATCAAGAAAAAAGTTGCCTAGGCCTTCGTCATACATGTTGGATAAGCCGCCACCGCAGGTGTTGAGCGCGTGGGTGATGATCCAGCGGCCTTTGGGGTGATCGCGCTGCACGAAGCCTAAGTGCGTGTAACGCAGACCGCGCGCGGATTGATCGGAGCCGATGCGTGCAATGACTGCTACCTGGACGTCTTGTGCTTCTAAGCGTACGGCCACGCGCTGGGCCAAATCAAGTGCTTGCGCAGTTTCTTGGGCGGTTGGGGTGCGGGATTCACAGGTGCGACCCGCAAAGGCGGGTGTAGCATTCAGCGTTGCTAAAAACAGTGCGAATAACAGTATTTTCTTCATGATTAATTCCTTGTAGAGTTCCTATTTTAAGGCGTCTTCAGCGTGTTGATAGACGGCTATGAGCTTCTTGAGGAATGTAGTAAGGTGGCTGTGGAGGCGTTTGGCACGAATGCCAAGGTGGTGGCGCCCACCATTAGAAATGCGCCTGCGCCATGTGCCACGATGGTCACGGTGTTGCCCACCGTCACGCCCACGCCGCGCACCACGTTCGCACTCAACCGTACCACTTGCGTGGCCGCGCTGCCCGCAACGCGCAAAGTGAGCACCGCAGTTTCACCCACAAATTCAACAGCCGACAACACCACTGAACCGCCCGCTGCAAAGGCCAAAAGCGGGGCTGCGGCGATACTTGCCGTCACGGCGATGCTGCCGCCAATGCTGGCGCCGCTGGCATGCACCGACGCGGAGATGGGATCGTTACCATATGCTTGTGCGGAGGTTGAAAAAACGCTTGCTGAGGCGATCAACAATGCGATCGCTGCTGCGGAAATTTTGCGTTTTAAAGTGTTCATGGTCGCTCCAAATAAAGACCGAAAAAGTTCGGTAGCGCTACTTTGCATTAAAAAGTTTAAATATGCGATACGAAATTTGTGTGGTATCATTTTTTAATACTAATTTTGTTGAGTAAGAGCATAAAATGAACCAAAGCGAGCGTTTGTTAGATGCGTTGAAAAAGATTTTAAAAGCGCGGCGCATCACTTATGCGCAACTGGCGGCAGGTTTGCAAGTAAGTGAGCCCACCGTTAAGCGCCTATTTGCACAAGAGCAAATTACCTTGAACCGCCTAGAGCAGATTTGTGATTTTTTAGGCCTTGAATTTGCAGATCTTGCCAATCAAATAAGGGAAGGGCGCATGCCGCAGCAACTCTCCGTAAGCCAAGAAACTGCATTGGCTGAAGAACCGCGTCTTTTAGCCTTCTTACAATATTTGTTGAATGAATGGTCAGTGGCTGATATGCGCGAGAAGCTCGATATCACCGATGCCGAATGCGTACGCTGGCTCACTACCTTGGATCGGCTGCAAATTATTAAGCTATTTCCTGGAGATAAGGTGCGCTTGAATGTTGCCCGCACCATCAATTGGCTTACCACTGGCCCCGTGCGTGCGCGCCACGCGCGGCGCGCAGTGAGCGAGTTTATGATTCACGCCTTTAATGGTAAAAACGAAGCCATCCGCTATGCATTTCGCGAGGTGTCGAACTCTACACAAGAAATTATGCTGCGTAAATTAGCTAAGATTGCCGAGGAATTTGACGAGCTAGCGGATTACGACGCTCACTTGCCGGCGGCACAACGCACTTCAATCGGCTTCTTAACCGCACAACGGCCATGGCAGTTTTCGATCATGGAAGCCATACCCCATAGAGCCACAATCACTGTTCCTGTAAATACCAGTAACAAGCCAAGACGGGCACCAGGTGGATTAAGAAAGGTGCCCGGAAGTGCTTCTTGATAGACTGAAAAATGCCGAATATAGGGCGTTTACAGCATATTCTAATATTTTGCTGGTACGCCATCAGGGTAGCGGTTGCCGCTTGGAATTAGTCACCGATGCCGATGCTGCGGCCCATGATGCGTGAAAGCCCGAAAGCGAGCCACGCCTTTGTGCGCTGCCATAAACTGCGTCGTGCCCATGCTTCACGGTCCACTAAAACTGAATCATGGTCGATCGCATGTTGAATGGATGCGCTGAGCTGTGCGGCAAATTTTTGGTCTTTTATAAGGATATTGGCTTCTCGATTCAGAAACAAGCTGAACGGATCAAGGTTGCTGGATCCCACGGTCGACCATTCATCATCCACTACGGCAGCTTTGCCGTGCAGCATACTCTTGGTGTATTCCGCAATTACCACGTTCGCACCTAAGAGCTGCGTATATAGGGCTTCTGTGGCAAGTTTAAGCAATGGGTGATCAGGTAAACCCTGCAATAGAATGGTGACTTTTACACCGCGTTTGGCTGCTCGGCGTAGGGCTCTGCGAAGTTTGCGGCCAGGTAGGAAATAGGGGTTACAAATCAAAATAGATTTCTTTGCCGTGACAAACGCAAGTAAATAACAGCGTTCGATAGCGCGACGGTAGCGCACATTGTCGCGTTCTACAAATGCCGCAAACGTGTCACCAACCGCCGCAGCAGGTTGCGTTAATGCGTCAATAGCAGCATTAGTGGTGATGCCAAGAGTAGGATCTAGCGGGTTGCCCGTGGATGTGTTGCGCTGTAGCTTCGCCTGCAGTCGCTGAATCCGCTGCAAGATACTGCCGCTCCGCCAAAGCTTTAGCATTGTTGCGCGAATCGGTGCTAACACTGGGCCTTCGATTTGCACCGCGTAGTCAAAGCGCGGATGTTCCGAGAGGGAATCCGTCAAGTCATCAATGATGTTTAGGCCACCTACAAAACCGATGCGCGCATCAACGACAA
>JANNXI010000109.1:0-19694 GCA_031409495.1 Betaproteobacteria bacterium | reverse complement strand
GCTGATTGCGTGTTTTCAACGATACCCTCGGCTTGCAATCGTCGTAATTGGGTGCTTAAGGTGCTGCTCGGCAGCCCAGAAACTTGCGCTAAGGTTTGAATATCAATGGGCTGATAATGCTCCATGATATGCGCAAGAATTTTCAGCGCTTGATCGCTCAAGGCTTCCATGCGGGCTTTGTAGAGCGGTGTCATTTGATCTAACAAGCGCGTTAAATCAGTTTGTACCCTTTCGTCGCCAGCCGTTGCGAACAACTCATAAAGCGTGACTGTCGTGCGCGGGTTACCGCCAGAAAGCAGGCGCAGCGATTTTAAACGTTCTGGTTTGGCATCGAGGAGCGTCGCCATGTGTTCACGCGCGGCCATACCCTGCTGGCCGCCACTGCCAAATCGTTCGGCGAGGGCCAAGAGTGCGGTGCGCATTTCTTTGAGCGTGAGCGTGCGCAGCTCATGAATACTAAAAAAATCATGGAAGGCATCTTGGTACTGATGATCTGTTTCTACCGCTTGATAGCTAGTCCCAATCCAAAATAATCCGGTTTGGTGCGATAACGTATTCCGTAAGCGCCAGAGTGGGGTGGCACCCGCACTCACGGCTTTGGACGAGGTGCCGCCTGACCGATCAGGCTGTGCAAGGGCGTCCAACAGCAAATCGGTGCTGTCTATGAGCAACACTAACCCGCGCTTATGCGTGGCAATCCAATCTTGCAATAGCGCTAGAGCCTGTGTTTCCGCCTCGGGGTGAGACAAGGTACCCAAGCGCTGAATATGGGCATCTAGCGCCGCTAATTCTCCCACGCGGAAGCCGGTGCGTTCCATCGCATCTGCCAGCGCATCGAGCACATTTCGCCAGAATTCAGCTAGATTGCTTAACGTATATTGCTCTTCAGGAAACGTTAGGGGTAGCCACTGCGCGAGTAGCTCAGGCTCTTCGGCTACTTGCAACGAAATACGTCTTAGCAGCGTGCTTTTACCCATACCGCGATTACCGGTAATTAAGACATGCTGTGGTACTTCACCTGCAGGCGTGTCGCGTATGCGATCTCCCAATTTTTCAAGATCATTCAAGCGCACGACAAAAATCGCGCGTAGCTCGTCATCGCCCCATAAGTGAGGGTTGTGCCGAAGTGCAGCGTGCACTGGAGCCGTGCGGCTTTCCGCGTTAAGCGCCATGGTTCTTCTTCCAATAATCCTTGAGGAGAAACGATAAAAATTGCACTTTATCGTCTTGGTGTAGGCCTACGTAGCCATTTTCTTCCAAGTAGTGCAAATTGGCGCTCAACCGATCGCTCCGCGTTTGCGGATCGGCAATTAATTTGCTCAGTCTATTGCGTAATTGTGCGATGGTTAGTCCAGCCTCTGCACGACTTAGCGCTCGCAATATGGCGAGCGCTACATCGCATTCACTTGGCGCTAAATCACGCAGCAAACGTTTGTGCCAGTGGACGAATCGGCTACGGCTGGCAAGCAGGCGATCATAGGCGTCATCAACATCACTCAAAATAAGCTCTTTTTCAGCTGCGCTTTCGGGATTTTCTACGCGTCGATCATCGGCTGCATTGATAGACTCATCCAGCAATAAGCACAGGTAAAACGGTGAAAGCCATCCGGTTCGTGCGCATAAATAATCCGCAGTTTCCTTCGGCAAACGGTAATTTTCACGGGCTGAAAGTTCGATGACCATTGCCATTGCAGCGGGTTGCTTAAATGGGCCCAAAGGAAACTCGTGGCAGTCATTCATCCACGTGGTGAATCCATGGCGTTCCAACAATGCGCTTATGCCGACTGAGCCCGAGAAGATAAATCGGCATGTGGTGTCAGTTTGCCGCCAAGTACGCAACCAACCGAGAAGGGCTTCAGCTTCAGGTTTGTTTTTTGCAATCAGTTTATCCAGAAAAACCGAAAATTCGTCAATAAGTAACAGCACGGGGGTTTCGGTTAAGCGGTTTTGTAACGCGAGTGCAGATACTTTCCAACTCGTTTCTGGCAGCGCTTGCAACTCAAACCCTCCACCCCCAACTCCTCCAGGAAGTTTTACATCGACCTTCTTTATTATTTTGATGGGCGACGCAATCAGCTTTCCTAGTTTGCCCAATGAATGTCGCACGGATTCATCTGGAAATGCGCGTTCTATGCAGTCGAGAAACTCCACAGCGGTATCATGCCCTGACACATCGACTAGCGCGGCGATGTATCCGTGTGCCGTCGCTTCCTCGCTCATTCGCTTGAGTATTGATGATTTGCCAAGCCGCCTTGGGCCTGCAAACACGATGTGGTTTTCTTGAACAGTGCGCCACAGACTTTTAATTTCTGTCGTGCGGTCAAAAAAATGTTCCCCTGTTGCAATACTTCCGGTGCGAATTGGCATGATAATCCTTAAAATTAATCAAGAATAATCAGTATATAGTCAATATTGACTATAGTCAATATTGACTATATAAAATTTTCTTACAAAAACTATACTCCAATCAGTGCGAAATCCCAATCAAAAAATGCCTGAGGACGTCCTAAATACGGGCATCTTCAGGCATTCTTAACACGATTTCAACCGTCAAATTACTTCAACGCTTTAAACCTAACCCGCTTCGGCCTTGCTGCTTCGTCACCCAATCTACGACGCTTATCGGCTTCATACTCGTTGTAGTTGCCGTCGTAGAACACCCATTGCGAATCGCCTTCTGCAGCTAAGATGTGGGTGGCGATACGGTCTAGGAACCAGCGGTCGTGGGAGATGACCATAACGGATCCAGCAAATTCTTGTACCGCGTCTTCTAGGGCGCGTAGGGTTTCTACGTCTAGGTCGTTGGATGGTTCATCTAGCAGCAATACGTTGCCACCTTTGAGTAAGGTAAACGCCATATGCAAGCGTCCGCGTTCGCCGCCGGATAGGCTGCCGACTAGCTTTTGCTGATCGCCACCTTTGAAGTTAAAGCGGCCTAGGTAGGCGCGGCTTTGTACTTCGAATCGGCCAATGGTGAGGATATCGGCACCGCCAGAGATGGCTTGCCACACGGTTTTGTCATTTGGTAGGGATTCACGGGATTGGTCCACTACGGCTAAATTAACCGTTGGGCCGATGGCGACATCACCGCTATCCGGCACTTCTTTGCCCGCAATTAGGTTAAACAGCGTGGATTTACCGGCACCGTTGGGGCCAATTACGCCAACAATCGCGCCCGGCGGTACTTTAAAGCTTAAGTCGTCAATCAATATACGGTCGCCATAGCCTTTGGTGACGTTTTTAAATTCGATCACTTCATTGCCCAAGCGCTCGCCCACGGGGATGAAAATCTCCTGCGTTTCATTGCGCTTTTGGTATTCATGCGAGCTTAGTTCTTCAAAACGCGTCATCCGGGCTTTGGATTTTGCTTGGCGTCCTTTTGGATTTTGACGTACCCATTCCAATTCTTTCTTCAACGCTTTTTGACGCGCAGATTCGCCTGACTCTTCCGCCTTTAAGCGGTCGCCTTTTTGCTCGAGCCATGAGCTATAGTTGCCTTTCCACGGAATACCATGCCCGCGGTCAAGTTCTAAAATCCATTCGGCGGCGTTATCTAAAAAGTAACGGTCGTGGGTGATGGCGACCACGGTGCCTGGAAAATGCTGCAAAAATTGCTCAAGCCAATCGACGCTTTCAGCATCCAAATGGTTGGTTGGCTCGTCGAGCAACAGCATGTCGGGCTTGGACAGTAGCAGGCGGCACAACGCCACCCGACGTTTTTCGCCACCGGAAAGGTTACCGATAATGGCGTCCCAAGGTGACAAGCGCAAAGCATCAGCAGCAATTTCGAGCTGCGTGTCAGTGGTTTCACCGCCGCCTGCGCCAATGATGGCTTCCAATTCAGCCTGCTCAGCCGCCAGCGCGTCAAAATCTGCACCCACTTCGGCGTAGGCAGCGTATACAGCGTCAAGTCGTTTTTTAGCTGCCAAAATACCGCCGATGCCTTCTTCTACGCATTCGCGCACGGTTTGCTCGGGGTTAAGTTTTGGTTCTTGCGGCAAATAGCCGATGTTTAAGCCGGGCATGGGCACGGCTTCGCCTTCAATTTCTTTATCCAACCCTGCCATAATTTTTAGCAAGGTAGATTTACCGGAGCCGTTAACACCCAGCACGCCAATTTTGGCGCCGGGGAAAAACGACAGTGAAATGTCTTTAAGAATCTGCCGCTTAGGGGGAACGATTTTTCCCACGCGATTCATCGTGTATACGTATTGAGCCATGATTAAACCTATAAAGTTGCGGGTACATCTCTAAATTCACTTTTCGTCGCTATACGTCGTTGCTCACGAAAAACGTCTCCTTGCATTTAAAGCATATGTGGCGTCGAAGTTTTTCATTCGCGTCTTATTTGCCAAATAAGGTAGCTTAGAAAATTGAATTTATAGATATACCCTAGTTACAAAAAATACAACCCAACCGTTGCGGTTGAGCTAAAAAAGATCAGTGTGGCGCGCGCTCCACACGATTACGTCCGAGGCGTTTTGCAGCCAGCAATGCGCCGTCTGCCGCTTGGGTTAGTTCATTGATAGTTTGATAGACAGGGTAAGCAGCAATGCCTGCGCTAAACGCACAACGCAACGTGCCACCTGCGTGCGCATGCGGCAAGCGCGCAAAATCAATACGGATACGGTCTAACACACGGTGCGCTTCGGCAATATCGGCGTTGCGCAGCACCACCAAAAATTCTTCTCCGCCATACCGGCCAACAATATCAATACCGCGCAAACGGCCCTTCAAAAGCCACGCCAGACTACGAATAACTTGGTCGCCCACCGGATGGCCATATAAATCATTTACCGATTTAAAGTGATCAATATCGATCATCACCACGCACAATTTGTCTTTTTTTGCGCTTACGCCACCAAGTAGTTGAGCCAACCGCGTTTTAGTTGCGGAATGGTTAAGTAAACCAGTTAAACCATCGAGCTGGCTTGACCGCTGCATTTCGCGGAAGCGCTCAATCTTGGTTTTAACAACTGCCCCCAAAATAATTGGGTTGAATGGCTTCGTTAAAAACTGATCGCCGCCCAAGCGCAGGGCTTCAACTTGCATGCCCATGTCTGTTTCGCTGGACAAATACACCACCGGCAGCGATTGATAATAAGTAAGCTGACGCAACACGCGCGTGGCTTCAACGCCAGTGCAATGCGGCATATGCATATCCATCAATACTAAATCAGGCCGATAAAACTCCACCGCACTCAACAGCTGCTGGGGGTTCTTGATGCCATGGCTATCAATGCCGTGGGTACGCAAAGCACGACGAATCGTAAGATTAGCAGTAGAAGAGTCTTCTACCACTAACACTCTAAAGGGGATATGCTCTTGCGACTGCGCAAGGTCGAGCACGCGCGCCAAAACCGTGGTGGTTTCTTGCTCGACCGAGATAGTTATATCAACCCCGGCCCGCAGCAGCTCAACAATCACGTCTAAAGATTTTGGTACATTTAAAGCAAATAATTGGCTAGTTGTGTGCGTAGTACGCATCATTGCCATTGCTTGGGTTTGCTCGGTTTTATAACCACTCTCCGGAGGGATGCACAACAACGCCAACGGTGACGGACCCTCCATCGGGTCGCCCCAAGAGAAATGCTGAATACAAAAACCGAAGAACGTAAATTGCTCAACCAAACCCGCTACCCACCGATGGGTATCATCGGCCACCAGCCAAATATCGCGGGGCTTGGCCCATTCTGGCTCGGCTGCAGCGGTCGCCTTTTTAGCGGCAGCGTCCGTAGTGCGCGACTCATTCGGACTTTGCACCTGTGCAGCTTCAATTGCGCCTACTAGGCTTTCAACTTGGCGCTGCAAGTTAATCATGTCATCCGGCTTTAACGGATGGGTATCATTTTCACCAAACAATGGCAATGCAGTATTCTCTAAGCCTTCACACAGACGCACCAAACCGGGCAACTTAAGCTTGCTGAACTGCTCCGTAAGCGCATTAAGCGCCAACGCAAATTCCACAAACAAGGGAAAGGTCTTGCGCTCGGCGTAATCACTCCACGCATCCGAAAACGCTTTGATTCGATTGTCTATCGTGGGGCGAGCGCGTTGCATTGTAGTTGGCGGTATATATTTTTTGAATAAAAACAGCGGTCAAATGATGCAATTTGATGTGTTTGGGAGAAAAGACACCAGAATGACTGTGATTATAACAGCCAAGCATCAAGATACCTACTTTGTCGCAGTTCCTTGACTAATTAATACATAAAAAAGCAGTTTTCCAGTAGCGCCCGAGCATATAAACAAACTAAACTTCAACTGAATCTAACCCAATAAAGGATTTTCGATATGGCCGCCATTCTAAATACCCCCGCTACATCGCTGTCGTCGCTCAATAACCCTGCGAATGCGGTGAAAATGCTCATTGATGGCAAGTTTGTGGTTTCAAACTCCGCCCGCTGGAAAGATATTGTTAATCCGGCCACGCAAGAAGTATTGGCGCAGGTGCCGTTCTCGACGCCAACTGAAGTAAACGCCGCCATAGCATCCGCCAAGGAGGCTTTTAAAACGTGGCGCAACATGCCAATTGGCGCCCGCGCCCGTGTGATGCTGAGGTTTCAAGAACTCATTCGCCGAGATATCAAAAAAATTGCCGCCTGCTTAACTGCTGAGCAAGGCAAAACCCTGCCCGATGCCGAAGGTGATATTTTTCGCGGGCTAGAGGTGGTGGAACACGCTTGTTCGATCGGCAGTTTAAGCTTGGGCGAATACGCCGAAAACGTCGCGGCTGGCATTGACACTTATTTTATTCGTCAACCCATCGGCGTGTGTGCAGGCATTACCCCGTTTAATTTTCCAGCAATGATTCCACTGTGGATGTTTCCGATGGCCATTGTCACTGGCAATACCTTCGTACTCAAGCCCTCTGAACAAGACCCAATGAGCACCATGATGTTGGTAGAATTAGCCATGGAAGCGGGTGTACCTGCAGGCGTGCTCAACGTGATTCACGGGGGTAAAGAAGCTGTAGATGCCCTATGTACGCACGTGGATATAAAAGCGGTATCGTTCGTTGGGTCATGTCATGTCGGCGAGCATGTGTACGAGCTTGCCAGCACTCACGGCAAACGTGCGCAGTGCATGATGGGCGCTAAAAATCACGCGATTGTAATGCCTGATGCAAACAAAGAGCAAACGCTGAACGCGCTAGTTGGCGCGGGTTTTGGTGCGGCCGGGCAGCGCTGCATGGCGACTTCCGTAGTGGTGTTGGTGGGCGAATCAAACCAATGGATTCCTGATTTAGTTGCCAAAGCAAAAACTCTAAAAGTAAACGGTGGTGTTGAACCCAATACCGATGTTGGCCCAGTTATTTCGGTACAGGCGCGAAGCCGCATCGAAGGATTGATCGCAGCCGGTGTCGCAGAAGGAGCAAAACTTGAGTTAGATGGCCGCAACCCAAATGTGGTCGGCTATGAAAAAGGGAATTTCATCGCACCCACGATTTTCTCTGGGGTGAAGCCCGGCATGAAAGTATATGACGAAGAAATTTTTGGTCCAGTGTTGGTAGTGGTTAGTGTTGACACGCTAGACGAAGCCATCGCGCTCACTAACGCTAACCCTTACGGCAACGGCACGGGTATATTTACGCAGTCGGGCGCCACTGCACGCAAGTTTCAAAACGAAATTGATGTCGGCCAAGTAGGCATCAACGTACCGGTTCCCGTGCCAGTGCCCTACTTTAGTTTTACTGGCTCAAGAGGCTCTAAATTAGGCGATCTCGGGCCCTATGGCAAACAAGTTATCCAATTTTATACGCAAACTAAAACGGTTACTGCGCGGTGGTTTGATGATGCGAGCGTAAACACCGGCGTGAATACTACAATCGCGCTACGATAAAGGATTTTTCGCACCCCGCAATGCTGGTAAAACAACGAATCCACTAAACAAAACCATAAATAGGAACAAATTATGAAGATAGGATTTATCGGTTTGGGTAATATGGGCAATCCCATGGCGCGTAACTTAATGAAAGCTGGGCACACGTTAAAAGTATTTGATGTCATGCCCGGGTTACTAGAAAAAATGGCCGGTTTAGGTGCCACACCTGCCCTGAGTGCGCAAGCCTGCGCGCAAGATGTGGAAGTACTAATTACGATGCTGCCATCATCCCCTCACGTGCGCTCGGTGTACTTGGGCGAAACAGGCGTGCTTAAAGACGTTGCCAAAACTACTTTACTCATTGATTCCTCCACAATTGATCCACAGACAGCGCGCGATGTGGCTGGAGAAGCCAGTAAATTAGGGGTTTCCATGGTAGATGCGCCAGTTTCAGGCGGCACTGGTGGCGCAGAAGCTGGCACTTTAACGTTTATGGTGGGCGCTACAGCGGAAGAATTTGACCGCGCAAAAGTCGTGCTTACCGCGATGGGCAAGAACATCTTCCACTGTGGCGGCGAAGGCACCGGCCAAGTCGCAAAAATATGCAATAACATGATGCTTGCCATTGAGATGATTGCCACTGCTGAGGGCATGGCGCTGGCCACATCATTAGGCATGGATGCCAAGGTGTTTGCCAATATTGTCAACACTTCAAGCGGCCGCTGTTGGAGTTCAGACACCTACAATCCCTATCCGGGCGTTTTCGATAACGTGCCCGCCGCGCGCGGCTACGCAGGTGGCTTCGGATCTGACCTTATGCTAAAGGATTTAACGCTAGTGACCGAAGCCGCAAAATCCGCCAAGCAGCCCGTATTGCTTGCTGCTGCAGCACAACAGCTATATCAAATGCACTCCGTTAACGGTAACGGTGCGCTTGATTTTTCAAGCATCATTAAACTCTATAAAAAGTAGACTAATCATGACCATCAAGCATGAAATTGAAGGCAATACTGCCATCATCACCATCGCAAATCCACCCGCAAACACATGGACACCGGAGAGTTTAACGGCACTAAAGAATTTAGTCGGCGAGCTTAACGCCAACAAGAGTATTTACGCGGCCGTCATTACTGGCGAGGGTAAAAAATTCTTTTCAGCAGGTGCGGATTTAAAGCGTTTTCAAGGCGATAAAGTTGGCGCTCGCGCCTTTATTTCGGCCTTCGGCGATTGTTTTGAAGCCTTCATGAATTCGCGCTTTGTCACTATCGCCGCTATCAACGGGTACGCGATGGGCGGCGGCTTGGAATGCGCATTGTCGTGCGATATTCGCATTGCTGAAACCCAAGCGCAAATGGCCTTGCCCGAACCAAAAGTGGGCCTGCTACCTGGCGGGTGTGGCACACAAAATTTACCGTGGTTGGTTGGCGAAGGCTGGGCCAAACGAATTATTTTAACGGGTGAGCAACTTGATGCAGCCACCGCTTTGCGTATCGGTTTAGTCGAAGAAGTGGTCGAGACTGGCACCTCCCTTGCAGCCGCAAAGGCAATGGCTACGCGGGTTTGTGGCTTATCGCCAAAATCAGTTGAGTTCTGCAAGGGCTTAATTCACAACGCCCGCAATGGTGTACCGCGCAGCGCAGGATTGAGTTTAGAGCGCGAACGCTTTATGGATTTATTTAATTTTGAAGACCAACAAGAAGGGGTTTCCGCGTTTTTAGAAAAGCGGTCGCCCAACTGGAAGAACGCGTAAATGTCTACCGCCAACGAACCTGAAATATTGGTTGAGCAACGGGGCAGCATTGCCATACTCACCCTCAATCGCCGGCACGCGCTCAACGCCCTTTCACACAATATGGTTCGCGAAATTTCGCGCCTGATGACTGAATGGGCAACCGACGATACCGTAGCAGTTGTAGTGTTGCGCGGCGCGGGGCCAAAGGCATTCTGTGCAGGGGGTGATGTTCGTGCCATTCGCCACGCGTATCTTGCAGAGGGCCAAGAAACACAAACGCACATGGCGTTTTTTGAAGACGAATATCGGCTTAATTACCAAATACATCAATATAAAAAACCGATCATTGCCCTGCTCGACGGGATTGTAATGGGCGGCGGGATGGGGCTGGCACAGGGTGCACCCTTCAGGCTCGTCGGGCCCAAAACCAAAATGGCGATGCCTGAGACTGCTATTGGTTTCTTTCCTGATGTGGGTGGCAGTTATTTTATGTCGCGGATCGAATCCGGCTTATTTTTAGCACTCACTGGGCAAGTGATTGGTGCAGCCGATGCTATTTACGCGAATTTAGCAAGCTACTACTTAGAGCCAGATGCGGTCGAAAATTTCATGGGCGATTTGGAACAGCACGAGTTTACGACAGATCATTTTGCCGCCGTCGCGCAACTGCTCATTCGTTTTGTTACCACGGCACCGCCATCGTCCATCGCTCCAAAAGACGCGCCGCTATTGAGCTTAGCAGATATAGCTGAGCCTATCGCACGTCACTTTGGCGGGAATAAATCCTTGACTGAAATTATCGATTCACTAAGTTGCGAGAAAGATGACTCGCTTACAGACTGGACTGCGCAGCAACTTGAAACTTTGCGCAAACGGTCACCAACCGCCCTGCGCGTCACGCACGAAGGCATAGCGCGCGGTAGTGTGATGACACTTGCGCAGTGCTTCCGCATGGAGCTTGAAATCGTGCGCCAAAGCTTCATTGCGGGCGATGCAGTGGAAGGCATTCGCGCTGTGTTGGTCGACAAAGACCATGCGCCAAAATGGAACCCTGCTACCTTGGCGCTTGTCGATAACAACGCCATTTCCCAGTATTTTAGAGCGACGGATAGCAGCCATCCCCTACACAATTTAGAATCCCAATACGGTGAATAAAGAATGAAACTTGCCTGCTTCCGATATCACCCCGCAAAACCGACACAAAATGAAATTCGCACCGGACTTTTTTTAAATGACCATTCCCTGCTAGATTTGCAAGCTGAAGCCACAGCACGCGGCATTGCCACTGGTTTTGCGACCATGCAAGAAATTATAGAAGGTGGCGACGCAGCGCTTTCGCACATTAAAGCAATGGCGGAAAACCACCATACTACGGTTGTCTTGATGAATACAGTGCTTCTAACAGCCCCCATCGCGAGACCTAAAAAAAACGTGTTTTGCGTAGGCTGGAATTATGCTGAACACTTTGCAGAAGGCGGCAAAAAGCTCGACGACAAACGCGAAATGCCTGCATTCCCGATGTTTTTTACCAAAGCACCAACAGCGGTGAACGACCCATACGGTGTTGTGCCGTTTGACGAATCAATTTCTACCCAACTAGATTGGGAAGTGGAGCTGGGAGTAATCATTGGAAAGGCGGGCAAAAATATAACCGAAGCCGATGCCATGGGCCATATTTTCGGTTACACCATCATTAACGACATCACCTGGCGAGATGTGCAACGCCGCCACGGCGGGCAGTTTTTTAAAGGTAAAAGTTTAGACGGTACCTGTCCCATGGGCCCCGCTATTGTCACTGCTGACTCTCTTGACCCGACAAACTTAAATTTGTCCTGCCGCGTATCCGGTGTGGTGAAGCAATCGTCCAACACCAAACACATGTATTTTAAAATTCCAAAACTCATCGCAGAGCTTTCTCGCGGCATGACGCTTGAGCCCGGCGATATTATTTCCACTGGAACGCCGGAAGGCGTTGGCTTCGCGCGCACGCCGCCAGAATGGATGAAGTCTGGTGATTTGCTAGAATCAGAGATTGAAGGTATCGGCGTCATGCGCAACCCGATAGGTGTTTTGTAGACCTTTCAAGCATCCCAAATCAAAAAAATAAAGCTCGATCCAGTTTTGCTCCTCTCTCCCCTCGCGGGAGATAGGCGGGGAGAAAAGGCAAACAAGCATCAACAGGCAGTATTTTAAATTTTCTAACCGTTCTGCAGCATAGAAAGCATCTTCGCTTGCCCCAGAGTTTTCATAGACCGTATCTTGGCCGAATGCTGGCCTTGCCTCTGCTAGACCTTGGCATGACGGCTATTTTTATTCTAATTACCCATAACTATAATGTAATTCCCAAAACTGCAATGGGATTGATTGCGTTATCGTTTGCCACAATTTGCATTGGTATTTTTTTATACAGACCGATTTTTGATTTTGAAAAGAACGGTGGGAACGCAGATGTTGCCGCTGCTCGGCTGCAGCAACTACCTTGGCTTTCTGCTATCTCGGCATTTTTCCTCGTTGTAATTTACTGTTTTTGTGTGTTTACGCTTGGCGTATTTACGCCCGCCGAAGCCAATTTTGATGGCATTCCTGCCGTAACTATTGGGACAGCCATTTTTTTCTATGCCATTGCGTACGCTATTTTTTACAGCTATTTTATCTATTTTTTCGTCAATGATTTATGCATTACGATGCGTCGCACCTATTTCGCGACGTTACCCACGCTAATCACCACGGCGCAAGGCACTAGCTTATTGGGTAGTGGCGGCTTATCGCGCAAGCTAAGCCTTATTTTTATGATAAATGGTGTGCTGCCAGCGCTGCTCATTGGGCTTGACCTAACGCTTTTTTCGGCCATTCGCCGTGCCCAAGGATTATCAAATGAGCAAACAATAGCCCTCGATTTAATTGGGCCGCTATACCTAATTTTTGCATCAATTATATTCGTAAGCCGTTCGCTCTTGGCGCCCACCCGCGAACTTTTCAAGGCTCAAGAAGCGGTGCAGCGCGGCGATTTATCCTACAAAGCGGCGGTACTCACCAATGATGAGTTGGGTGAAGTCACCATGCGTTTTAACTTAATGGTTGATGCCTTGCGAGAACGTGAGTTTATGAAAACAGCCCTGCATCGCTACCTATCACCGCAGGTAGCCACGGAGCTCATTGCCTCGGGCGGCACGATTCAGTCAAAATCGGTTGAAGCCACCGTGATGTTTACCGATATTGCGGGCTTTACCAGTTTAAGTGAGACCTTGGCCCCACAGGAAACAGTAGATTTGCTCAACACCTATTTTGCCTTGCTCAACACCATCGTTGTCGATGCCGGGGGTACTGTAAATAATTTTATTGGCGATGCCGTCGTTGCGGTATTCAATGTGCCCAATCCCCACCCAAAACATGCGAGCGCGGCAATCGAAGCCGCTATAGCGATTCAAGCGGTAATAGCCCAGCAATGGTTTACGCTCAACGATGCTGATGGGCAAAAGGTAAAAGTGCAATTTCCCACGCGCATCGGTATCAATACCGGTTTTGTTTGCGCTGGCACCATTGGCTCAAACGAGCGGCAAGGCTACACCGTGTATGGCGATGCCGTTAATTTAAGCGCCCGAATTGAGCCACTCAATAAGCAATTTGATACCCAAATACTGTTTGCCGAAAGCACCGTCAACCTCGCTCGCACCCAGGGATTCAATTCCGATTTACTGGTTAATAAGGGTGAGGTCAGCATCGCTGGCAGGCAAGCCCGTGTGGTATTGTTTAGCGTAAAGTAAGTTACCCAACACACTCTAATTAGGATTGCGCATGCATAAAAACTACATCAATGGCGAATGGTTAGACGGTGTTAGCGCGTCTTCCAATATCAATCCATCCAACACCGCCGATATCGTCGGCCAGTACGCGCAAGCTGATGCTACACAAGCCAACTTGGCCATTGCCGCAGCGGCTGATGCCGCCCTAAACTGGGGGCTTTCCAACGTTCAAGTGCGTTGCAATGCACTTGACAAAATTGGCACAGAAATTATCGCGCGCAAAGATGAGCTCGGTCGCCTGCTTTCGCGTGAAGAAGGTAAAACCCTGCCCGAAGGCATTGGCGAGGTAGGTCGTGCGGGCGCTATTTTCAAGTTTTTTGCGCAAGAGTGTTTGCGTTTACGTGGCGATAAACTACCGTCGGTTCGCAACGGTATTGATGTGGAAGTAACGCGTGAACCGATAGGGGTTGTGGGTATTATTGCGCCTTGGAATTTCCCCATCGCCATACCCGCTTGGAAAATTGCCCCCGCTCTTTGTTACGGCAACGCAGTAATTATGAAGCCCGCCGACATCGTGCCCGGCAGCGTGTGGGCGCTGGCCGAAATTATTAGCCGCGCAGGTTTACCCAATGGTGTTTTTAATCTTGTGATGGGTCGTGGCAGCATCGTCGGCCAGGCGATGCTAAGTGATGCCCGCGTGAACGCAATCAGCTTTACGGGTTCGGTCGCTACTGGTAAACGCGTGATAGAAGCAGCAATGACGCGGCAAGCCAAGGTGCAAGCGGAAATGGGCGGTAAAAATCCGCTCATTATTTTAAATGATGCCGATTTAAACACCGCTGTTAACTGCGCCATTCAAGGCTCGTTTTATTCAACGGGCCAACGCTGTACCGCGTCAAGCCGCCTAATTGTGGAAGCCGGCATTTACCCCGCTTTTCTAGCAGCCATGCAGGAAAAATTAGCCCATTTAAAAATAGACGACCCACTCAAGGCCGAAACCGATATCGGCCCTGTCGCTGCCGCCGATCAGCTGGAACAAAATTTAGCGTATGTAAAAATTGGCATTGATGAAGGCGCAACACTCATGTGTGGCGGGGGAAGACTAACGCGTGACACTAATGGCTTTTACATGGCACCAGCGCTATTTGCAGATTGCGACAACAATATGCGCATCTGCCGCGAGGAAATTTTTGGGCCAGTGGCAGCCGTTATTCCTGCGAATAATTACGAGCACGCCTTGAGCATCGCCAACGACACCGAATTTGGTTTGTCCAGTGGCATCTGCACCACATCACTAAAGCACGCCACCCACTTTAAACGTCATGCGCAAGCCGGTATGGTGATGGTAAACGCAGCCACCGCAGGCGTGGATTATCACGTACCTTTCGGTGGCCGCAAGGGCTCAAGCTACGGCGCACGCGAGCAAGGTACGTACGCGGCAGAGTTTTTTACCACCGTTAAAACAGCCTATACCGCGGCATAGCTGTAGTCTCACATCAATACGGCATTCATTATGGGTGAGCCATGAAAAGTTCACCTAATCGCTGCTATCCTGCCACACAGTTGGCCACAAATATGTGGGGAAATTTCCTGTAAACGCCCTATTTACGGGCCTCTACAAGTATTTTCAAAAAAGAGCCACCCTCGGGTGGCTTCTCTTATCAATCATACGCTTAGTAAACCCGACGCAGGCTTGAAAACTGGTTACTTAATCCGCCTAAATTATTGTAGCGTCCGGGGCCGTAAACGATGCACCGGCCACTGTATTCAGCGTCTGTACATATTTGCCACTGGCCAGAAACAATCACCATAGAACGTGCGCGATCGTTGTATTTACGGTCAGCTAAGTTGGGCACATCAATTTTTGTAGTGAATTGATTACCCACAAATTCATCGTACTCAAACAGCACTACATCTGGTTCATTGCTATTGCGACGGCGATTGCCGTCAACAAAAGGTCTGCCAGCAGCGATGCCCGGAATCACAGACTGGGTAGATGGCGCGAGGCGAATAGACGAAATACTGCGATGAAATCCATTGTCTAAATTGCGATATTGGCCAGGACCGAACACGCGGCATGTGCCACGAAAATAAGCATCAGTACACATCTCAAAATAACCGGATTCCACCACAATCGATGCCGTACGATCGTTAAAGCCAGTTTGTTCTAAATTAATCACATTGTCCGAAACGCCCATCGTGCGGCCACGTAAGCCGTCATCGTCATACAACACAGCCCGGCCAACAGACAAGTTAACTTCGCCATAGCCGTTGCCAATTACTGCGGGTGCGTCGTTATAACTATTCACCAAGCGCGCTGAGGACACCTGGCGCGTCATCCCGTAACCAAGGGATTCGTACCGGCCTGGGCCGTAGGTGCGGCAGCTACCGCGATAGCCAGCATCAGAACATAATTCCCACGTACCTTCCAACACCACCAAGGAAGTTGCACGATCATTAAAATTTACGCGTTCAAAATTTGCCGAGTCCCTATCAAGTGCAACAAGTCTGCCAGAGAAATTACGTTCCTCAAAAAGCTCGATACTGCCGCGACCAAAATTGTTGTAAGCGCCCGTCTCGCTCGCAAATGAACCGATTTCGCGCGCTGAAGAGATACGGTTGTTTAACCGCGCATCTATGCTGCGATATTCTCCCGGTGCCACGTTAATGCACGCGCCGGCAAAATCAGGTTCAGTACAAAGCTGCCACGTACCCGAACGAACAGCCATGCTCGATATCCGATCATTAAATCCGAAATTCTTTAGATCAGAAGTATGCCCACGTAAGGTGAGCGTGCGCCCGCGAAAGCCATCGCGCTCAAAAAAGGTGATCTCAGCAGCGTGTGCCGTAATGCTGGCTAAGGTAAGCGCCGCAGTGGCCGTGGCAATGGCGGCAACAGATTGAAAGTTCAGTTTCATGAAAGACCCCTTCTCTTATGGTTGGTGTTGTTATTGGTGCAAAAGCTACGGCGTAAATTCGTGAAGTAGAGATTACACCAACTAATGCTCTAACGCGAAGGTTTGGCGCTGCGTTGACGGGACGGCTGGTTTGGAGGCTTACGTTTATCGGTGATTATTCGATTTTATCGGGCAATTTCAGTGTTTATCGCAAGGCGGTAGCGCGTGCCAATGCTGACCGCTAAGATGCGATCCATGTTGATGCAGCGGTGCGGAAATAGTGCAAACTTAACTTAATATGGAGCAGCGATGAACACAATGATAGCGCACGCAATGGCAAATGGATATATGCTTAAACGCACAATGAGGATGGCTGAAGAAGCCCTAAATACGGGGCAAAGCGGCTACTTTCACGTCGCTACTAGCTTCGATGCGATATTAAGCCCTAAGGAACAAACATGAAAAATACCACGCAACCATTTGAGTTAGACCAGCCGCTATCGAAAGCGCTTTTCGAGACATCCGCGGCACGCTTTACCAGCTACCGCGCCTTTCCGGTGTTTAGCAAACCGTGGGTGGTAAGACGTACGCTTTGGGTGGTTTTCTGGTCGTTACTTCTTTCTACGTTTATCGGTGGGGCACTAAAAAAGGCAAATCCCGGCTCTGAATTGGCCTCGGGAGTTATTCTGGCCAATATGCTGCACATGGTGGTGACCGTTTGCCTTGCAACGATAACCGCTTATTTTGCTCGGCGGCGATTCGTTAATACACCCTTGGAATCTCGGCGAACCATTCAGGCGCTATGCGGAGGTATGTTGGTGGCGGTAGTGATTTCGTTTTACTTCGGCCAAAAAATGGAAGAGTTGTATCCAAATGATGGACTCGTCAAACAAACACCAGTCACGCAGCCACAGGTAACGCAGATACCTGTGGATGAGCATCAGGCAGCCGAAAAGAATGCGTCCGACAATCTGTCTAACCTAGTTATAAATGTTGTATTTATCGCACTGTTTGGCGGTGGCTACGCGGGTTTCGCGTACGTACATGAACGCGGTCGCATGGATGACCTGCGTGAAAAACAAGCATTTGACGCACTTAGAGCAGAAAAACTAGAGATAGAATCCAAGTTGACCGTATTGCAAGCGCAGGTTGAGCCACACTTTCTATTCAACAGTCTCGCCTCCGTGCGTGCGTTGATAAAGCCAGACCCCGATAAAGCGCACGCCAGTATTGATGCCTTGGTGGAGTATCTGCGCGTCACCATTCCGAAGATGCGCACGGAGCAGGAACGACCTACATTCTCTACCATCGCACAGCAGGTTCAAATTGCCCGTGCCTACTTGGAGGTGATGACACACCGCATGGGCGACCGTCTTGTAGTAGTTGTAGATTTACCCGAAGCACTTAACTCCACGCCTTTCCCACCGTTGTTGCTAATATCATTAGTTGAAAACGCCGTAAAGCACGGTGCAGAGCCAAATGGGGGCTGCACCACCATTACCATTAGCGTCGGCACGATTGATGATAAACAACTTTTTGTGCGGGTGATGGACGACGGCGCAGGCCTAGTTCCTCAGGCAACCAGCGGCATTGGCTTAGCCAATATCCGTGCGCAGCTAGCTGCGAGATTTGGTACTGCAGCAAGCTTTAACCTACGCCAAGCTAACGCTGCTGCAACCCCAAAAGGGGTTATCGCCAAAATTATTGTTCCCATCGAGTAAATTTATGCCAACGACCGAAACTGTTACCAACACCACGACCGCCATCATAATTGAAGACGAAATTCCTCAACGTGAAGAGCTTGAAACCATGCTGCAACATGCATGGCCTGACCTACAAATTATCGAGCGTTGCGGCGACGGGTTGCACGCGATTGACGCGATTACCGAGCTTAAACCGCACATTGTTTTTGTCGATGTGCGCATACCAGGGGTAAATGGTATTGAGGTTGCGAAGCATGCGCAAAGCCTAGGTGTGCACACTGTATTTACCACCGCCTATGATCATTAGGCCGTGGAAGCGTTTAACCATAGGGCCATAGATTATCTGCTAAAACCAATTGTGGCGGCGCGGCTAGATGAGTGCATTGGCCGCTTAAAAGCCCAATTGGATACGCCAGACGTCACTCAAAGAAGCCCGAAATCAGGGAATCTTCAGGGTATCGAAAACTCGCAACATTTGCGTAAGAAAGAGGCTTTGAGCTGGATTATGGCGGGCATCGATGACACCATAAAAATGGTGCCCATTGATGAGGTGTTGTTTTTTCAAAGCCAAGATAAATACACTCGAGTTGTCACCGCCACGATGGACACCCATATTCGCACCCCATTAAAAGAGCTTTCGGAAGGCGTTGACGATCAGCAATTTTGGCTAATCCATCGCAATGCCATCGTGCGTGTAACCGCAATAGAAAAAATCAGCCGTGACGATAGCGGACGCATGTGGGCACACATAAAAGGCAAGCCCGAAAAGCTTAGTGTGAGCGCTGCGCATCAGGGGCGGTTCAAAGCTATGTAGGGCAATACCGAGCAATGGAGTAAATTCAATCGGCGTACGGTTAATTGCCCCGGCAATACTCCACCGCCTGCTCGATACGCTCTACCGCAAAGATTTCCAAGCCTGGAATGCCCTGCTTCGGCTTATTAGCTTTAGGCACAATGGCATGGGTAAAGCCTAGTTTAAGCGCCTCTTTTAAACGCTCTTGGCCGCGCTGCACGGGGCGCACTTCACCTGCCAGTCCAACTTCGCCAAACACCACGTGTTTAGCGGGTAATGGGCGGTTTTTAAGGCTTGAAACAATCGCAAGCAGCACCGCTAAATCTGCCCCCGGCTCATCAATTTTTACGCCACCGACAGCGTTAATAAATACATCTTGGTCGGCGCACGCAACCCCTGCATGACGGTGCAATACGGCCAGCAATAATGCGAGCCTGTTTTGCTCTAGCCCCACACACAAACGCTTGGGGTTCATACCGTGGGAATCATCTACCAACGCTTGAATCTCAACTAATAATGGCCTTGTGCCCTCTTGCGTCACCATCACGCAACTACCCGGCACCGCGTGATCGTGTGTGGATAAAAATAGTGCGGACGGGTTTGAAACTTCGCGCAAACCTTTCTCGGTCATGGCAAATACACCGAGCTCATTGGCCGCACCAAAGCGGTTTTTAAAGGCGCGAATCAAGCGAAACGTCGAGTGCGTATCGCCTTCAAAATACATCACGGTATCCACAATATGCTCCAGCACCCGGGGCCCTGCGAGTGAACCTTCTTTAGTTACGTGGCCGACTAAAATCATCGCGGTGTCGGTGGCCTTCGCAAAGCGCGTGAGTTGCGCTGCGCACTCGCGCACTTGAGCCACGCTGCCGGGTGCGGATGATAATGCCGCGCAATACACAGTTTGAATCGAATCGATCACCACAACTTGGGGCTTCTCAATTGCTAACGTAGCGAGAATTTTTTCAAGCTCAATTTCAGCCAGCAATTTCACATCGTGAG
>JANNXI010000108.1:0-12695 GCA_031409495.1 Betaproteobacteria bacterium | reverse complement strand
CAATAAAAAAGGGACGCTTATCGCGTCCCTTTTTATTTACCGCTGCAATACCTAAATTACGCTACTTGCTCTTCCGAACCCACATCCGCATCTTCAAAAATCGAAGCCGTGGATGGCTGTTGCGCTAGCGCTGCGGCTTTGCGGCGGCGATGGAACGCTAATCCGGTACCGGCTGGGATTAGGCGGCCAACGATAACGTTTTCTTTCAGGCCACGTAGGTAGTCTTTTTTGCCCATGATTGCAGCTTCGGTTAGTACCCGTGTGGTTTCTTGGAACGATGCGGCTGAGATGAAAGAATCAGTCGACAACGACGCTTTGGTGATACCTAGCAATACGTAGTTGTAAATCGCAGGGTTCTTGCCTTCTTTCGTTACGCGATCGTTTTCAGCAAACACGTCAGCCCGTTCTACTTGCTCACCTGGGATAAAGCGGGTGTCGCCGTTATCAACAATGGCGACGCGACGCAACATTTGGCGCACGATAACTTCAATGTGCTTATTGTTGATTTTAACGCCTTGTAAGCGGTAAACGTCTTGCACTTCATTGGTGATGTAGGACGCCAACGCTTCAACGCCTTGCAGCTTTAAGATGTCATGCGGATCAGCCGGGCCGTCAACAATCGACTCGCCTTTGTTGACGATCTGACCGTCGTGTGCTGTTACATGCTTATCTTTAGGAATCAGATATTCATGCGCTGCCCCTTCAAAATCAGTAATAACCAAACGCTGTTTGCCTTTGGTATCTTTACCGAAGGAAATCGTGCCGGTGACTTCAGCCAACATACCTGCATCTTTGGGTGAACGGGCTTCGAACAACTCAGCTACCCGCGGTAGACCGCCGGTAATATCGCGGGTCTTGGCACTTTCTTGCGGAATACGCGCCATGACTTCGCCTACACCAACTTGCTGACCGTTTTTAACCGTAATAATCGCGCCAACTTGGAAGGTGATGTTTACGTTTTGCTCGGAGTTGGCAAGCTTGATTTCTTTGCCTTTTTCGTTCAATAGTTTTACCGATGGACGGATGCCTTTGTTGGCTGCAGTAGCACGGCGCTTTGGGTCGATTACCACTAGGCTTGATAGACCCGTAGTTTCGTCGATTACCTTGGCAACGGTTACGCCTTCTTCAACGTTTTCAAAGCGTACTTCACCGGCGTATTCAGTGATAATTGGGCGAGTATGCGCATCCCAATTGGCTAGCACTAAACCGGCTTTTACTTTGGCGCCATCTTTAATTGTCAAGGTGGAGCCGTAAGGCACTTTATGACGTTCACGTTCGCGGCCGCTATCGTCAAGAATCAAAATCTCGCCGCTGCGCGAGATGGCTACTAGCTCATTACGCGCATTGGTTACACAGCGCATACCCGTTGAGAACTGGATTTGGCCGGTTGATTTAGCTTCAATGCTCGATGCTGCTGCAGTACGTGACGCCGCGCCGCCGATGTGGAAGGTACGCATGGTTAGCTGCGTGCCTGGTTCACCGATGGATTGCGCAGCGATAATACCGACGGCTTCGCCGACGTTTACTGGCGCGCCACGACCTAAGTCACGGCCATAACACTTGGTGCAAAGCCCGTGACGGGTTTCGCAAGTAAGTGGTGTGCGTACCTTCACTTCGTCAACACCAGCAGCTTCAATCGCTTCAACTAAATCTTCATCTAGCTGGGTATCATGGGCTACGACGACCATGCCGGTTTCCGGATGGATCACGTCGCCAATACAGACACGACCTAATACGCGCTCGCTTAACTTCTCAATCGTTTCGCCGCCCTCAACCAAGGCTTTAACCACCAAGCCTTGCATGGTGCCGCAATCTTCTTCGGTCACAACCAAATCTTGCACCACGTCGCATAAACGACGCGTTAGGTAGCCAGAGTTAGCGGTTTTAAGCGCAGTATCGGCCAAGCCTTTACGGGCACCGTGGGTCGAGATGAAGTACTGCAATACGTTTAAGCCTTCGCGGAAGTTGGCCGTAATGGGCGTCTCAATAATCGAGCCGTCCGGTTTTGCCATCAAACCGCGCATACCTGCTAGCTGACGAATCTGGGCTGCAGAACCGCGCGCGCCAGAGTCTGCCATCATGTAGATAGCGTTGAACGATTCTTGGGTGGTTTCTTTGCCATCAAGCGTTGTAACCGGCTCAGAACTCAATTGCTCCATCATGGCCTTGGCGATTTGATCACCGGCACGACCCCAAATATCGACGACTTTGTTGTAACGCTCGCCGTCAGTTACCAAACCGGATGAGAACTGCTTTTGAATCTCTTTAACTTCAGATTCGGCAGCACTGATCAGCGCTTTTTTCTGCGTTGGGACTAACATGTCGTCAACACAAATAGATAGGCCAGCGCGAGTTGCGTAGGTGAAGCCGGTGTACATCAATTTATCGGCAAAAATAACGGTTTCGCGAATGCCGCAGCGACGGAATGACGAGTTAATGAGCTTAGAAATTTCTTTCTTTTTCAACGTGCGGTTGATGTGCTCAAAGCCCAAGCCTGGTGGCAAAATTTCTGACAAAATTGCACGGCCAACCGTGGTTTCGTAACGCTTTATTTGCGTAACGAGTTCGCCGTTTTCATCCTTAACCGTTTCTTTAATACGCACCGTAATTTTGGTGTTGAGTTCAGCGTTGCCAGTCTCATACGCACGCAAAGCTTCGCCCACATCACCAAACATGGAACCTTCGCCTTTACCGGCGATACGTTCACGGGTCATGTAGTACAAGCCCAACACGATATCTTGCGATGGCACGATAATCGGCTCGCCGTTGGCGGTGTGGAGCACGTTGTTTGATGCGAGCATCAAGGTACGGGCTTCCATTTGCGCTTCTAGTGAGATCGGTACGTGTACAGCCATTTGGTCACCGTCGAAATCGGCGTTAAAGGCCGTACAAACGAGCGGATGCAATTGAATCGCTTTGCCTTCGATCAACACTGGTTCAAAGGCTTGAATACCTAAGCGGTGCAGGGTTGGCGCGCGGTTAAGCATAACCGGGTGCTCACGAATAACTTCTTCGAGAATATCCCAAACCACTGGATCTTCTGCTTCAACCATGCGCTTAGAAGCCTTGATGGTAGTGGAATAACCCAACACTTCGAGCTTGTGGAAAATGAATGGCTTGAATAATTCCAAGGCCATTTTTTTCGGTAGGCCGCACTGGTGCAGCTTAAGCGTAGGACCCACAACGATGACCGAACGGCCAGAGTAATCTACCCGTTTGCCGAGCAAATTCTGACGGAAACGACCGGACTTACCTTTGATCATGTCGGCCAAAGATTTTAGCGCGCGCTTGTTGGCGCCGGTCATGGCTTTGCCACGGCGACCGTTATCGAGCAACGAATCTACGGCTTCTTGAAGCATCCGCTTTTCGTTACGAACGATAATTTCTGGTGCTTTTAGCTCTAACAAACGCTTCAAGCGGTTGTTACGGTTAATTACGCGACGGTATAAGTCGTTAAGGTCAGACGTGGCAAAACGGCCGCCATCCAACGGCACCAAAGGACGCAAATCTGGTGGCAATACCGGCAATACTTCCAGCACCATCCACTCAGGCTTGATGCCTGATTTTGAAAACGCTTCTAGCACTTTTAAACGCTTAGCAATTTTCTTGATCTTGGCTTCAGAACCAGTGTTACCGTACTCTTTACGCAATTCTTCCATTTCGTAAGGAATATCGAGGCCACGCAACAGCTCGCGTACGCCTTCAGCGCCCATGGCCGCATGGAATTCGTCACCGTGTTCTTCAACTTTGGCGAGGTAGTCTTCTTCAGTTAATAACTGGCACTTATTGAGCGGTGTCATACCGGCGTCGGTAACGACATACGCTTCAAAATAAAGTACGCGCTCGATATCCCGCAGGGTCATGTCCAACACCATACCTAAACGGCTTGGTAGTGATTTCAAAAACCAAATGTGGGCAACTGGCGAGGCAAGTTCAATATGCCCCATGCGTTCGCGACGCACTTTGGTGAGCGTAACTTCAACGCCGCACTTTTCGCAAATCACGCCACGATGTTTTAGACGCTTGTATTTGCCGCATAAACACTCATAGTCTTTAATTGGGCCAAAAATTTTGGCGCAAAAAAGACCGTCACGTTCTGGCTTGAACGTACGATAGTTAATGGTTTCTGGCTTTTTTACTTCGCCAAAAGACCACGAACGGATTTTGTCAGGGCCTGCAAGTCCGATTTTAATTGCGTCGAACTCTTCTTCTTGTTGCACTTGCTTGAATAAATCAAGTAAAGCTTTCATGGAATCTCCAGATTGTTCAGTGAGCGTTGAATGAGGTGAGGGGGAGTGAGCAGCAGCTAAGGCACTGTTTGCGCCTAAGCTGCGATCTCACCTTTTCAATTGCGTTCTAAATCAATGTCAATAGCGAGTGAACGGATCTCTTTGACCAACACGTTAAATGATTCCGGCATACCGGCTTCAATTTTGTGCTCGCCTTTAACGATGGATTCATACACTTTGGTACGGCCTGCCGTGTCATCAGATTTAACGGTAAGCATTTCTTGCAGTGTGTATGCCGCGCCGTAAGCTTCCAGCGCCCAAACTTCCATCTCACCAAATCGCTGTCCACCAAACTGCGCTTTACCGCCGAGTGGTTGCTGCGTAACCAAGCTGTACGGGCCGGTTGAACGGGCGTGCATTTTGTCGTCCACCAAATGATGGAGCTTCAAGATGTGCATATAGCCAACGGTTACCTTACGCTCGAACGGTTCACCACTGCGGCCGTCATGCAATACCACTTGGCCATTAGTGGGCAAGCCCGCCATTTCTAGCATGGTTTTGATTTCGGATTCTGCAGCACCGTCAAACACTGGCGTCGCAAATGGCACACCTTTGACTAAGTTCTTCGCCAACTCCATGACTTCAACATCGGTTAACCCAGCGATATCTTCCTTTTTACCCGTGGTGTTGTAGATGCGATCAACAAAGGCGCGAACATTCTCAACGCTTTCTTTTGCGCGCAACATCGCACCAATTTTATGGCCTAAGCCTTTTGCAGCCCAGCCCAAATGGGTTTCAAGAATCTGACCGACGTTCATCCGTGATGGAACACCTAGCGGGTTCAACACGATGTCCATTGGCGTGCCGTCAGCCATAAATGGCATGTCTTCCACAGGTACGATTTTTGAGATAACACCTTTGTTACCGTGACGACCGGCCATCTTGTCACCCGGCTGCAAGCGGCGTTTAACGGCCACATAAACTTTAACCATTTTCTGCACACCCGGCGGCAGTTCGTCACCTTGGGTTAGCTTGCGCTTTTTCTCTTCAAAAGCACGGTCAAATTCTTTGCGGGTTAAATCAAGCGCTTCTTTCAAGGCTTCCAATTGGCGAGCATCTTCGTCTTCTGTGAGGCGAATATCAAACCAATCGTAACGGCTCATGTCGTCCAAATAAGACTGCGCTAGCTTTGTGCCTTTGGTGATCTTTTTCGGACCGCCTTTAGCAATTTTGCCAATCAACATTTTTTCGATACGCTGGAAGGAGTCGTCTTCAACGATGCGCAGTTGATCCGCTAAATCTTTCTTGTAATCTTTTAGCTGGTCTTCAATGATTTGCGCAGCACGTTTGTCGCGCTCAATACCTTCGCGGGTAAACACTTGCACGTCAATCACAGTTCCGGAAATACCGGATTGCACACGTAACGAGGTGTCTTTAACGTCGGATGCTTTTTCACCGAAAATAGCGCGCAGCAGTTTCTCTTCTGGCGTTAACTGGGTTTCACCTTTTGGCGTTACCTTACCGACTAGAACGTCGCCAGCTTCAACTTCAGCACCAATGTAAACAATACCGGATTCATCCAAACGGCCAAGCATGCGCTCGGACAAATTGGAAATATCACGAGTAATTTCTTCGGAGCCAAGTTTGGTGTCACGGGCTACAACAGTTAGTTCTTCGATATGAATCGACGTGTAACGGTCTTCGGCAACGATACGCTCGGAGATGAGGATCGAGTCTTCATAGTTGTAACCGTTCCATGGCATAAAGGCCACGAGCAAGTTTTGACCCAAAGCCAATTCACCCATGTCGGTAGAAGCACCGTCGGCAATCACGTCGTTTTTGGCGATGATGTCGCCAACTTTAACGAGAGGGCGTTGGTTGATGTTGGTGTTTTGGTTAGAACGCACGTATTTAACGAGGTTATAAATATCCACACCCGCTTCGCCAGCTTGGGTTTCGTTGTCGTTTACACGCACCACAACACGACCCGCGTCGATGAAGTCCACACGGCCACCACGGCGCGCGAGTACCGCTGTGCCTGAGTCCATCGCCACTGTGCGCTCAATACCGGTGCCTACTAGCGATTTTTCAGCGCGCAAGCACGGTACAGCTTGGCGCTGCATGTTTGAACCCATCAATGCGCGGTTCGCGTCATCATGCTCGAGGAACGGGATGAGCGAAGCGGCAACGGATACAATTTGCGAAGGCGCAACGTCGATGTACTGAATTTGGTCGGCTGTGGCCAAGGTAAATTCATTGTGGTTACGGCATGAAATTAGGTCATCAACGAACTTACCGTCGGCATCAGTTTCAGCGTTAGCCTGCGCAATAACGAACTTACCTTCTTCAATCGCGGATAGGTAATCAATTTCAGTACCTAATTTGCCATCAGCTACACGACGATACGGGGTTTCGATGAAGCCGTAGTCATTCACGCGCGCGAAGAGCGCGAGAGAATTGATAAGACCAATGTTTGGACCTTCCGGTGTTTCAATCGGACACACGCGGCCGTAGTGCGTTGGATGCACGTCACGTACTTCAAAGCCGGCACGTTCACGGGTTAGACCGCCAGGACCCAATGCAGAAACGCGACGTTTGTGCGTGATTTCGGACAGTGGGTTGGTTTGATCCATAAACTGTGAAAGCTGGCTAGAACCGAAGAACTCTTTAATCGCGGCCGATACAGGCTTGGCGTTAATGAGATCATGCGGCATCAAGTTTTCGCTTTCGGCTTGCGATAGGCGCTCACGCACCGCGCGTTCAACACGTACCAAACCGGAACGGAATTGGTTTTCGGCCAACTCACCAACGGAACGCACGCGACGATTACCGAGGTGATCGATGTCGTCTACGTCGCCACGGCCGTTTCGCAAATCAACCAAAATCTTGATAACAGCAACGATGTCTTCAGTGGACAAAGTCATTGCACCTTCTAGTTCTTCACGACCGACGCGACGGTTAAACTTCATACGACCAACAGTGGATAGATCGTAACGATCTTCACTGAAGAAGAGTGCCTGAAACAGGGCGTTTACAGCATCTTCTGTTGGTGGCTCACCGGGACGCATCATGCGATAGATCGCTACTTTAGCGTTAAGTGCATCGACGGTTTCGTCAATTCGCAACGTCGATGAAATGTATGAACCTTGGTTCAAGTCGTTTACAAACAGTGTTTGCAAACTTTCGATTCCACCATCGATAAGCTTGCGCAGGCTCGTTTCTGTCAGCTCTTCGTTGGCGGCGGCCACGATTTCGCCGGTTTCAGAATTAACCATGCTTGTGGCTAGCACGCGACCAATAACGAAGTCTTCGCCCACAGGCAAACGCTTCATTTTTGCGGCTTCCATTTCACGCAAATGCTTGGCGGTGATACGCTTGTCTTTAGGCACAATCACTGTGCCATCTTTGGTGGCAATGTCGAACTTCGCTACTTCACCTTTTAGACGCTCGAGAATAACTTCAAGCTCCATCTTGCCGTCTTTGGTGATATGGAAGGTGTCGAAGGTAAAGAATTCGCGCAGTATCGCATCAGGGTTATAGCCGAGCGCTTTTAGCAGAATTGTAACCGGCATTTTGCGACGGCGGTCGACGCGGAAATACAAGAAATCTTTAGGATCGAACTCGAAATCCAACCATGAGCCACGGTACGGGATTACGCGCGCTGAAAAGAGCAATTTGCCAGACGAGTGCGTCTTGCCGCGATCATGTTCAAAAAACACGCCTGGCGAGCGATGTAGCTGCGATACGATAACGCGCTCCGTACCGTTGATGACGAATGACCCATTGGTGGTCATGAGTGGTATTTCACCCATGTACACTTCTTGCACTTTGACTTCCTTGATGGTCGGCTTGGAGGCTTCACGATCCATAATCACCAAACGCACTTCGGCGCGTAATGGCGATGCATAAGTCAGGCCGCGCTGCTGGCATTCGAGCACATCAAACGCGGGCAAGCCAAGCTTGTAGCTCACGTATTCAAGACGCGCAAAGGTATTGTGGCTAACGATAGGAAATACCGACGTAAACGCCGATTGCAAACCTTGTTCTTTACGGTCGGCTACTGCAACATTCTCTTGCAGAAACTCCGCATAAGAATTGAGCTGCGTGGCTAATAGGAAGGGAACATCTTGTACGGCTTCGCGTTTAGCGAAACTTTTACGGATGCGTTTTTTTTCGGTGAAAGTGTAGGACATCGATTCCATCTCCGGAGGTTGAAGGTGGTTGCGACACAGCCACGAATGTGGCGGGAGAATGGCGAAGGGCCGCTACCCTTCACTGGCGGACAGTATGCGTTGTGGTTTACCGAGTTTTCGGCTTACTTTCAACGTACACCCGACCAAACTAGCCTTCTATTGTCGATTAAAGAAGGCAAAATAAAATGGGCGCATATTCTATTTAGAACGATGCAACGACTTTATTTTGGCTTCTGTTACTTTGCATTGCGGATATTTCCGCTGCACAAATACAATTAGCGGGTTACGCCAATGCGCAACCCGCTAAAACCTGCAATTGCTATTACTTCAATTCTACTTTGGCGCCAGCGTCTGTCAATTTCTTGGCAGCAGCGTCAGCATCGGCTTTGTTTACGCCTTCTTTAACTGCTTTTGGTGCGCCTTCAACCAATGCTTTGGCTTCTGCTAGACCTAAACCAGTCAATTCGCGAACAGCCTTAATGACGTTGATTTTGTTTGCGCCAAAATCAACGAGCATTACGTTGAATTCAGTTTTTTCTTCTACAACGGCAGCAGCAGCGGCTGGGCCGGCTGAAGCCATCGAAGCAGCGGATACGCCGAATTTTGTTTCAATTGCTTTAACTAGGTCATTCAAATCCATTACGGACATGCTGTCTAGGGAAGTCAAAAATGCGTCTTTATCGAAAGCCATGGTAAATTTCCTTTAGTAAATTTGTCTTGATACTTTATTGCGAACAGATTGGTGATTGATTTGCTTTTTGCTAACTTTGGGATGACTTAGGCTGCTGCTGGAGCTTCGGCAACAACTTCTGCTGCTGGTTCTGCAGCCACATCTCCGCCACCACGTTGCACAGAAAGGGCGAGAACAACACGCGCCAAGCTGGACATCGGGTTTTGCATCAACGCTAGCAACTGGGATAACAGCACTTCTTTGCTTGGGATGTTGGCCAGCGCTTTTACACCCGCTTCATCCAATGCACGTCCGCCGAATACACCAGCAATAATCGCAAATTTCTCGTTGCCTTTAGCGAAGTCATTGACGACTTTTGCTGCGGCGACTGCGTCTTCCGAGAAGCTGTAAATCATTGGGCCGACCATCTTGTCCGCGATAACCTCGAAAGGTGTGCCTTGAACAGCACGGCGGGCAAGCGTATTTTTTACCACACGGATGTACACGCCTTTAGCGCGCGCATCTGCACGGAGTTTAGTCAGATCAACAACTTTAGAGCCACGGAATTCCGAGAGCACCAAGGTCTGCGACTTAGCCACTTGCGCAGCTACTTCTGCAACTACTTCTTTTTTTCCATCTAGATTCAAACTCACGCTTGATCTCCTTTACGTTTTTGAACAGCAGGCTTTATTTTGATAAGCCCAGTATTCAAGCTGTTGAAAGCGACTGTTCGATAGGAGAAAAATCCTGTCTTGAGCGCGCCATCTGCGAAGGCTCCATGCTTTTCGGTTTTCACACCAACGCCGCATGTCATTAAGCTAATGCCACTACTACCGCTATTAGCACCTACGGTCTTTGGTAGCGGGTTGAATCAAGTTTAAGTAGGATTCAACCGCGTCAAAGTTGGTACTTACCACCCTGTAGATACCCTATTGTGGGCATCTTCAGGGCTGTAATAAAATTACTGCTGCTGTGATGCGGTAGCAAAGCTAGCCGTATCTACACGCACGCCCAAGCCCATAGTGGACGAGAGCGATACTTTACGTAGATAAACACCTTTCGATGTTGTTGGCTTAGATTTATTAACAGCGGCGATAAGCGTGGCCAAGTTTTCTGCCAAGGCTTCGTTAGTGAAAGATGCACGACCAATTGTGCCTTGCACGATACCGGCTTTATCAGCACGGTATTGGACCTGGCCCGCTTTGGCATTCTTAACAGCTAACTCAACGTTAGGTGTCACCGTGCCAACTTTTGGGTTCGGCATCAAACCGCGTGGGCCCAATACTTGACCCAAAGCACCGACTACGCGCATTGCGTCTGGCGTGGCGATAACGACGTCAAAATCCATAAAGCCGCCCTTAATACGCTCAGCCAGATCTTCAAAACCAACGATGTCAGCACCGGCATCTGTTGCTTTTTTAACGTTGTCGCCTTGCGCAAATACCGCAACGCGAACTGTTTTGCCGGTACCGCGAGGCAATACCACCGCGCCACGAACAGCTTGGTCAGATTTCTTGGCATCAATACCAAGGTTGATCGCTACGTCAACGGATTCGTCAAACTTGGCCGTAGCAGTTTTCTTTACTAAAGCAAGCGCATCAGCAACGGTGTAAAACACATCGCGATTGACGATTCCAGCAAGCGCCTTTTGGCGTTTTGTAAGCTTAGCCATTATTTGACTCCTTCTACATCAATACCCATCGAACGAGCGGAACCTGCGATTGTGCGCACTGCAGCATCCATATCAGCCGCCGTGAGGTTAGGCATTTTGATAGTTGCGATTTCCTCGGCTTGCGCGCGAGTAAGCTTGCCGACTTTATCGGTGTGTGGCGTTTTCGAACCTTTTTCAAGCTTCGCGAACTTCTTAATCAAGAATGTCGCAGGGGCTGTGCCCATTGTGAATGTAAAGCTCTTATCCGCGAAAGCGGTAATCGTTACAGGAATAGGCATTCCCGGTTCCAATTTCTGCGTTTGCGCGTTAAACGCCTTACAGAATTCCATAATATTCAAACCGCGCTGACCCAACGCTGGACCGATTGGTGGCGATGGATTCGCTTTACCGGCGGGAACTTGCAGCTTGATATAGCCGACTATCTTCTTTGCCATTTTATACTCCTTGGGTACAAGCGAACGCTAAAAAGTTAGCGTTCTCCCCGATGAAATCACCCGTAAAATTCTCCATATTCACGAGGGTGTAACCGTGGATACAAACACTACATTCTGCTAGTTGTTATCTACTTATTGCTTTTCGACCTGGCCGAAATCCAGCTCAACCGGTGTTGGACGACCGAAAATCAATACTGAAACAGTAATTTTTGACTTGTCGTAATTTACGTCTTCTACGGTACCCATGAAATCAGCAAACGGCCCGCTCGTTACTCGTACGTTTTCACCCACCTCAAAGAGAATCTTCGGTTTCGGCTTATCAACGCCTTCTTTTACCTGATTCAAAATGATATCGACTTCTTTTTGCGAAATTGGCGTCGGCTTCATCGCGGTACCACCGATAAACCCAGTTACCTTCGGCGTGCTTTTGACGAGATGCCAAGTTTCATCGGTCATCTCCATTTCAACCAAGATATAACCAGGGAAAAAGCGTCGCTCAGATACAGACTTAGCGCCGTTCTTGGTCTCAATCACTTCTTCAATCGGCACTAAAACTTCGCCAAATTGATCTGCCATGCCAGAACGGCGAATGCGCTCCATGAGCGCCGCTTGAATACTTTTCTCTTGGCCCGAATAGGCGTGAACAACATACCAGCGCATCGCGTTATGCCCCGCCAATAAATTTGGACAGCAAGAACGTCAAGCTCCAATCAACTAAACCCAAAAACAAAGCCATAATAAAAACAAAGACGAATATCACGCCAGTTGTTTTCATGGTTTCTTCTTTGGTAGGCCAAACAACTAATTTTGCCTCATCAATGGATTCGCTGGCGTAAAGCGCGAATTCTTTTCCGGGCTGCGTAAACCACGCAACGACACCCGCGGCAACAAAGCAGCCCAATAGCATCCCTACGCGCGCGATCATTGGCTTGTCGCTAAACTGATAGAACAATGCGAAACCCGCTATAGCAAGCAATACAGCAACGGTAATCTGAATCTTGTCTTTCATAGCCCTAATTTCTTTACCAATACATCTAGATGAATCTGCCCCAAACGGGGCAGATTTACTACAATTTTTTAGCTACTGAGAGCTACAGGAAGCCGCTTTAAACTACAACATGCTGCCACCACACTGCATTTACGAACCCAAAATAATTCAGTAGATTCACTGAGAAATGATGGCAGGCCAAGAGGGCCTCGAACCCCCAACCTTCGGTTTTGGAGACCGACACTCTGCCAATTGAGCTATTGGCCTGTTGTTTCGTAAACTACCTCGCGGAACTTTTACAGCAACTGCGTTTAAATCTGCATTACCAAACTTATTTCAATACTTTAGAAACAACACCAGCACCAACGGTACGGCCGCCTTCGCGAATCGCGAAGCGTAGGCCATCTTCCATCGCGATTGGGGCGATAAGCTGCACTACAATCTTGACGTTGTCGCCAGGCATAACCATTTCCGTACCTTCTGGTAATTGCAATGCGCCAGTAACGTCT
>JANNXI010000107.1:0-123315 GCA_031409495.1 Betaproteobacteria bacterium | reverse complement strand
GCCATGCTGCTATACATCATCACCAACGCCGTGCTATTCAGCTTTTTAATGGCCAACGAAGGCATCCCGCAGGCGATGGGAGATTGGATGATTGCACAAGGCTTTGGCCCGGTGACATTCCTAATCGTGGTAAATATTTTGCTGCTAATTGCGGGCAACGTGATGGAGCCATCATCGATTATTTTAATCATGGCACCCATACTATTTCCAGTAGCGATGAAGCTTGGCATTGACCCTATTCACCTAGGCATCATCATCACCGTCAACATGGAAATCGGCATGTGCCACCCGCCAGTAGGCTTAAATTTATACGTCGCCAGCGGCATTACCAAAATGGGCATCACCGAGCTAACGATAGCGGTGTGGCCGTGGTTAAAAACCATGCTGGTGTTTTTGATTGTGGTTACCTACTGGCCGGGACTTTCTACTTGGTTGCCTAGCGTGTTGCTGAAGTAGGTTTATGTTTTAAAAGCAGGGCTGGAGGACGAGGAGCAACAATAAAAAAGAAGAAGGCGGCCGCGAGAAATCACGGTCGCCTTTTTAAAATTTTAAGCGGTCTGAGGATGCCCGAATATAGTGCGTCTTCGGCCTTTCCATCGGTCGGGTTGTCTACCTTGGACGCCAACTGCGCGCAGTTGCCAAACACGATGGCAAACACGCTTGACTGTTGTAAGGAATAATCCTTACGATAATCGCTTTGCCGGAAAGAACCCTGTCCATGCAACCAATTCATGAAGTTGCCACAATCACATCGAAGGGGCAGATCACCTTGCCCAAACCCATTCGCCAAGCACTTGGCGTAGACTTTGGTGGGAAGGTAGCGTTTGATTTGCAGGGCACACAAGTCGTGGTCTCCCGAGTAGAGAATGATCGTCATGAAGACCCCGCGATCGCTAGCTTCGTCGCGCTGCTTGAAAACGATATCGTTTCTGGTCGCCATATCTCTGCACTACCCGCTGATTTAGTTGCGTCTATGCTATCAACCCTTAAACAGCCTGTTGCATTTAACGACGATATTCATGGCGATGTCGAGCTGTGAGTGAACGCCACGGTTGGCATTTGCTCTTTCACGATTGTCTGATTGCGCAACTCCAAAAGCTTCAAGCCGCCGCGCAACGGGCGCAGACGCAAGATCCGGAAGGGTTTGAGTCGAACGCTAACTTTAAACTTTTTAGCGCCTTGTCTCGGCTAATACTGGAGACCGTGCCTAGCGACCCAAATCGCGAAGAATATCGGCAGGGCAACACCGTCGGCCCGGCGTTTAGGCATTGGCGGCGCGCTAAAATCGGCCGCAGATTTCAATTATTTTTTCGATTTGACTCTAGCACCAAGATCATCATCTTTGCATGGGTCAACGACGAAAATACGTTGCGGTCATCGGGCGGCAAAAATGATCCTTATATCGGGTTTCAAACAATGCTCAAGCGCGGTGATCCTCCTGATAATTGGGCTGCGCTCGTCGCAGCGTGCCAGACGCAATGGCCATAAAGTTCGGCTTGACCCGTAATTTGAATTCTTAAACTGCCTGGAGATGCTCAAATATAAGGGCGTCTTCAGGCATCACCGTTGGCATATTTGGCATAATCATCATCACAGTCAACATGGAAATCTGCACATGCCACCCACCGGTAGGCCTCAATTTATACGTCGCCAGCGGCATCACCAAAATGAGCATCACCGAACTTGCGATATCAGTATGGTCGTGGCTTAAAACCATGCTGGTGTTCTCGGTCATCGTCACCTACTGGCCAGCGATGTCTACTTGGCTGCCGTGTGTATTGATGAAGTAGTGGTTTGTGTTTTAAAAGCAGGGCTGGAGGAGGAGTAACAATAAAAGAAAAGGCGGCAGTGAGAAATCACTGTCGCCTTTTTTAGTTGCGGCGGGTGCCTAGGCACTTTACGGAGCAGTCCGGGGCGCTGTTTGACCGGCTGTAGATGCCCTGTTATTGGGCATCTACAGACTACTCGAGTACCGATTTTTGCTCCAAATTTTAACTGTCTGCCAGTCAAGACTTCTCTATCGCAACTCTTAAAATTACTACGCTGACGTTTGAATTAACCGGCGCGTTGTGGTGTGACGGCATTTGACCCAGAATGAAATGACGGGGCAAATGGTGGCACGCCACAATGCGTCCGGTTGAATGATGGGTTAGGCCTCACTGTGGTAGATGCGGTCAAAGTCCTTTTCCCAGCGAAGTAGGTCCTGTTGAAATGAATGCGGCTCAAATGCCTGCAACGTGAGCCATGATGATCCTAGTCGACTTACAGGATATCTAAGTCGAATGCTAGGAGGCGCGGTGTGTTGCCGATAGTAGCTCTTCTCTTCCTGACTTAAGTCATCCGGAAGTGAATGGCGAAACGGAATATCCCAAGAGAGATGAGGCTCTGGAAATTGTCGCTCGTACTCGTTTGCGAGACTGTGTATATCGTGACTGAATGCCCAAACGTCGAACTCAGAGTTTTTGCGAAGTAAGGTGGCCTTAAGGAATAGTTCGACTGCGTGCGCTGCATTCATTAGAACAACAGCTCCACTTGGCCAATCTTTGAGTTCGGCGCGTTCCACTGCGCGTTGTCCCAGCACGTTTGCAGCCGCAAGGTAAGAGTATGCGAACGCAAATAGCTGCTCATGAACAGGCAGCATTCTAATGTTTGAGTCGGAGGTCAGATGCCAGGGCATGTGAGGCCTAACGTGTTTTATTTTGCATAACCACACAGTAACTGTTATATCAGCAACATACAACTAAATAAATTCACTTTTTATATCATTGATTAGTAAAGATTTATTTAGTTATACTGTTCATATATACAGTATAACATCTGCGCAAAATCCGCCTCGTCTTCTCGACCTTGTGCGTCACTAAGCTCGGTACCGGCATTATCCTAGAAACGGCATGTGGACTGATGTGAGTTTACGATTTTGAGGCTTCTCAAGTTGGGCGCGACGACAACACAGGCCTCAATAGGCGCGAGGAAGCGACACAACCTGAAGGCCTGCTAGGGAGTCTCAAAATCCTGCAATCAAGCCCGTAACGCATCTCCCTAAACGGTGATGGCACTAACCCGCCAAAATGCCGATGAATTCAGGCCTCTCCAAGTAATTCGAGCGACCAACTGTCGTTGCTAGGTTCAAGCTGCTTATTGATTTTATTACGGGCGGTGGCTTCTTTATAGGACATTTAGAATTTCATTATCGCAGCGGGTTCCGCCCAATCTATTTCTATTTACTATTTTTTCGTTTAGCCTGTAATTGAGCGCAATTTTAAGAGGCATGCGCGGCGCCACACCATACTGAAGCGCTTACTTCACATCTCTATTTGATGTCGCAAGTTGCGATTTCAAACCAAAGAATTGCTCGTCGATTCGTTCGTAAATGGCTGTAGACGGCCTAAATTAGGGCATCTACAACCACACGAACAGTCTACTGCGCCGCAACAATCTGAATCTCAACCAAGAAATCCGCGCGTGCTAAATTAGCTTGTACGGTCGCTCTTGGCGGCGTGTGGCCTTGGACTACCCAGGCGTCCCACTCTACATTCATCGCGGGGAAGTTAGCCATATCGGTAATGTAAATGGTGGTGGATAAAATTTTGGTTTTATCGCTACCGGCTTGGGCCAACAATTTATCGATTGCACCTAATACTTGCTGCGTTTGGCCGGTGATGTCGGCTGCAGTGTCTTCGGCTACTTGGCCTGCGAGGTAGATAGTGCCGTTGTGGATAGCCATTTCTGACAAACGACGACCTACGGCAAAACGGGTGATGCTTGCGCTCATGTTATTTCCCTTTTAGGAGTTGTTGAATATCTGCGGCGATTTTATCTGCTGGCGTGCCCATGTTAGCGAATAAGCGGAGCCGGCTTTGGGTGTCAAAAATTAGGGTGGATGCGGTGTGGTCGAGCGTATAGTTGCTGGAGTTAGCGCTTTCTTGGATGCGCCAGAATATTTTGAAGTCTTTGGCTACTTTGGTAATTTCGGCTTCGGTACCATGCAGGCCCAAAAAGCTAGCATCAAATGCAGGCACGTATTGCGAAAGCACGGCTTGGGTATCGCGTTTTGGGTCGAGGGTGATGAAGAGCACTTGGAGTTTATCGGCATCTGCACCTAGGGCTTGGCGCACTTGCTTCATTTCTAGCATGGTGCCGGGGCAAATTTCTGGGCATTGGGTAAAGCCGAAAAACAACGCAACCACTTTGCCTTGAAATTCTTTAAGGGTGCGCGAACGGCCAGTATGATCGGTGAGCTTAAAGTCTGTGGCGTAGCCTTGTGCACCCGTAATGTCGACACCAGTGAACGCGGGTGGTGCCGGTGCGCAGCCGAGTAAAACAGCGGCGCAGAAGCTTAGGGACAAAGTGAGCTTTTTAATCATTATTTGGTAAAATTTAAGGCGATAATAATGCTTGTAGACGCCCTATTTTAGGGCATCTTCAGCTTATTAGTTAAGGAAAAAAGCTGCGCATCCACGGCCAATAATGGTCAATGAGTAGAGCCGCAAATAGGAGCGATAGATAGAGGATAGAGAACTTAAACGTGGTGTGCGAGAGCGCGTCGGTGTAGTTCCGGTAAAGCCGAATAGCGTAGTAAATAAAAATAGCGTCGAGCACCAATGCGCACGCCAAATAAAAAAGTCCGCTCATGCGAATGGCGACAGGCAGCAAGGTGGTGGCCGTGAGGATGAAGGTGTAGAGCAGCAAGTGCAGTTTAGTAAAGTCTGCCCCGTGGGTAACAGGCAACATCGGGATGCCGGCACTAGCGTAGTCATTTTTACGATAAAGTGCCAAAGCCCAAAAATGTGGGGGCGTCCAAGCGAAAATAATTAAAAATAGCAGTAGGGCTTGCGGGGCAACGCTCCCGGTAATAGCTGCCCAGCCGAGCACCGGCGGCATGGCACCGGATGCGCCGCCAATAACGATATTTTGCGGCGTGGATGGCTTTAAAATAATGGTGTAAATAACGGCATAGCCGATAAAGGTGGCTAAGGTGAGCCACATGGTGAGGGTATTTACAAAATAGCCTAATACGCCTAAGCCCGCGCCGCCAACAATACTTGCCAGCACCAATACTTCTAGCGTGCGAATATTGCCAGTTACGGTTGGCCGCCCTCGGGTACGCGCCATACGCGCATCCAGCGCTTGCTCTACCAAACAATTAATTGATGCGGCAGCACACGCTATTAAGCCAATACCGATTGTGGCTGCAAACATCAGCGCGAAATCCCACGGCACGGCTGGATGGTAGGCCAGCATCATGCCGATGACGGCAGTAAATACAATGAGCGAATTTACCCTCAGCTTGCACAACCCAACGAAGGACTTTAGGGTGTGTGCGAGATTGAATGGGATAGCTGCTGGTGTTTCGGTTTTTTCGGCGGATTGGTTCAAGGTGTGCGGCAATCGAAGTTGGGTGGGGCAGAGCGATGCGGAAACACTATTTTACGGCATCACAGCTAAGTTTGCCCTGCTGTTTGGCTTACCGCGTCAACACATATGGAGGCTACTGCTCGGCGTGTACGCGCCGCACAATCCACAACATGCATAACAACAAGGCCGCAGCACCAGCGTTATGCGCGGCCGCTAATGCTAGCGGCAGACTCCACACGACATTACCGATGCCGATCAATACTTGCAGTGTAAGCACAGTAACGACGGCAACACTGCCAGCGCGAAATTTTGCGCGCCATAACTGCCACGCAAAGGCCAACAAAACGAGCGTGACAATTAATGCACCAACTCGGTGCAACCAGTGAATGGCGCGCAAACTATTCATACTGAGCAATTCCCCTTTTGCGGTCATGCCAAGCGGCCGCAAAACATGAAAGGCGTCTGCAAAGTTAAGGTTATCAGGCATGAGCTTTCCGTTGCACGCGGGGAAATCGGTACAGGCTAAAGCAGCATAGTTAGTACTTACCCACCCGCCAAGTGCTATCTGGCCAATCACTACCGCTAATGCCAGAAAAGCCAAGCGCTTCAGTGTCGTGCTGGTGGTTGCTGCAATTTGTGGTTTAGGCAATTGATTTTGATACACCGCAAGCTCACCAGATTCTTTGGATTGCCGCAAAGCCAACCACGCTAGCAAGGCCAAGACGGTCATACCGCCGAGTAAGTGAGATGTGACAATAGCGGGTTTTAGCAGCATCGTAACCGTCCACGCGCCCAATGCGGCTTGCCAAATCACCGCAAAAGCCAGCACTGTCGCGTGGGCAGGTGATTGTTTAAACGCCTTACGATTACGCCATGCCGCAAACATAACGGCCGCAATGCCGGCGCCAACGAGCATGGCTAAATAACGATGAATCATTTCTTTCCACGCTTTAGGCATGGATACGGGGCCGTGCGGCGAGGCTTCGTGGGCGGCGGCAATCACATCTTTTGAGTGTGCTGGGGTTAAATTGCCGTAGCAACCAGGCCAATCCGGACAGCCAAGACCAGCATCAGCCAAGCGCACATAGGCGCCCAAAACTACTAAAACAAACGTGGCGACGGTGAGTCCCCACAATAATTGGCGGTACCGCGCTTGACTACGGCCAACCCACAAAAATAGCCCAATAATTATACTTAAGGTGATGAATCCGATAATGCTGTGTTCGCTTGCGCTCATTGACTTGTTGCTTTCCTAAATGCCATTTTTTTGTTGAAAAATATGACACAATTAGTGCCTGAAGATGCCCTATTTTAGCCTATCTGTGAGGCTTTCATTACTCGATTAAAGTCTCGAACAATGCGCTTAATATCAGCATCATGTTGATAGCGGATAAAGAGATTGCCTAGGGTATCAACGCCATAAATTTCATCCGTGCTCTTATTGCTGTCAGCCGCATTTAGTTTTGCCAGCGCCGCTACCCACGGATGGTCTTTTGCTTTCACCCAAATAGTGCCTTGGTAGGCGGTTTGCAATTCCGCGCTGGGCTGGCCATCATCGGTTAGCAACACCACCCGCATTACGCGGTCTTGCTCGCGGCCAATAATGGTGCGGGCTTGGCGCATCGCGTAGAGCTTTTTTTGACAACGCTCAGCGCAGGCTGAGCTATCTTGCATTACCAATAGCCATTTGCCCCGTAAGCCGCGATCAATATTTATTTGTTTGCCGTCACCCACATTACCAGCCAACGTAAGAGATACCGGCACTTCTGGCAGAGCCAGAACAGGTTGCACTAAAGCCCCGTAGTTCATCGTTTTTGAAGGCGGCAAGAGGAAGAACACAACGGCTGCCGCAATGAGCGGAACTGAAAAAACAGCACAGATAGCAACAAGCTTGACGCGATGGTTCATGGCGCAAAATACCTTTTAAGTAGGGTGATGACGTGTAATTTTGATGTTAACCGCAAGCCAGATGAGGGCTACTGCGATAGCGAGTGCTAACCATTGAAACGCGTAGCCACGATGTTTGTCCGCCCCGGCATCTGGCGTTTCAACTTGTTCAATTGGGGATATGGCGCTGCCAGTGCTTGCTGTATTGGATTTGGTTTGGGCTTTGGCATTGACTTCAGCGTCAGATTTGGAAGCGGTGTTCGAATTTAAAAGCATGACCAAGGGAAACAATTCTAAGCCCGTGGCAGCAGCAATCCGTTGTACGTCCAAATTTTGCCACACTTGGTTTGTTTTAGCGGTGGCTTGAGGTGATGCGGCTGCCTGTTTAGCAACTTCTGTGCCTAGTTCCAAATATTTCTTTGTGGGTATAACGAGCAACCCCGCGTAATTTTGTGCCTGCGGCGGTGGCGAAATGGTTGGCAAAGCAGGATAGTCGCGGCTTCGCGGCACCCAGCCCCGATTCACCAACACTACCGTGTTTATCACCGCGGCGTTAGATGAGTCAGTGGTGGTCGGAGCTGCGGATGACTCGACTAATCGCAGCGGGGTGATGACGTGATAACCGGGCGTCGCATTTTGCTGCTTGTTGTCCACAACGAATTGGGCGTCTTCTAGCCATTCTCCGGTAACGGTGCCGGTACGGAAACGCAGTGTTTCTAAACTTACGGTATCAATTGGTGCGCGGTGGAGCGCGTTTAAATTTACCGGCGTTAATCCTACGCGGGCGTCGTAGTTTGCTTGCAAGGCAACTTTTTGCGCGGCGCGGCTAGTTTGCCAACTCGACAAATACAGCGTCAAGGCAATCATTGCCAGCGCTGCCAGCGTGGGAATGAGCGTGGGTTTGAATTGGATTTTTTTGATGCTTGTTTTGTTGCTTTTTTGGATGCTTGAAGGCACTTGTGACCGCTTGAATAGATTTGCTTGGGACTACGAAATTCAACTGCAAAAATTTAAGGCTGTAAACATGGTCCGCACCGGACTGTTTGGCTTAAACTACGACGCTTGATAGATGGAGTTGTTATGAAAATTTTAATCGCAGTCTTATTGGTAATGGTGCTTGTTAGCTTATTTAGCGGCTTGTTTTTTATGTACAAAGATAAAGACAGCAACGCCGGACGCACGCTTAAGGCACTAAAAATTCGTATTGCCTTATCGATCACTATTTTTCTGATCGTAATGGGCGCCCATTTTTTGGGCTACATCAAATAGCGCAACCAATATTGCTCGCACAACCAATGACCAGCAATACTTAAAACCTACACAATCTAGCGGCTGGAGACGCCCTATTTTTGGGCATCTTCAGCCAATATATAAGTTACAAAAAAAGCCGCTACATCTTGGATTTTAGCCGCAAAAAAGGCCGCATGCATCTGCGGCCTTTCTACATTCATGCGCAGCTTAACTTACACAAATACGTAAACGACCAGGAACAATCCAAGCCAAACAACGTCGACAAAGTGCCAGTACCACGCCACGGCTTCGAAGCCAAAATGCTGATCCGGCTTGAAGTGGCCTTTCATGCAGCGGAATAAAATTACCGTCAGCATAATTGCGCCTAGGGTCACATGAAAACCGTGAAAGCCTGTCAGCATAAAAAACGTAGAACCAAATACGCCAGAGGTCAACTTCAAATTCAAATCGCTATAGGCATGGATGTATTCGTAAACTTGAAAGCCCAAGAAAATAAAGCCGAGTGCGACTGTCATTGCTAAACCAACAATGAGCTGCGTACGCTGCCCTGCGCGGAGTGCGTGATGCGCCCAAGTCACGGTGACGCCTGAAGCCAAGAGCAAAAACGTGTTTAGCGCGGGAATACCCATAGCACTCATCGTGCCGAAGTTGTATTCAGGATTACCACTTAAATACGGGCCATTGCTAGGCCATTGCGCTTCGTAACCCGCCCACAAGAGTGAGTTATCAACGTCGCCCAACCATGGCACTGAGTACACACGCGCATAGTAAAGCGCGCCGAAAAAAGCCGCAAAAAACATAACTTCAGAGAAAATAAACCAGCCCATACTCCAGCGATATGAGGCATCTACCTGCTTGTTGTATAAACCAGACTCGCTTTCGTTAATCACGTTGCCGAACCAGCCAAAGAGCATGTAAAGCAAAATTGCGAAGCCAATTGCCAACAAAGAATAGCCCACCGGCTGAATAAAGTTTACGGAAAAAACCGCACCTGAACCCATAAACAGCAATGCCAAGGAACCTACCACCGGCCATTTGGACGGCGGGGCAAAATAGTAACCATCTGTGTGTGCATTAGCCACGAAAACACTCCTTTAAACCTAAGTAGGGTGAAACTTAAAAGTTGAAAACTACATTTCAAACGCGTTGCTGCTTAAATCAATGCCCACCGAAACAACGTGGGCTACGTTCTTGCCAGTGGAGCACTATTTCACGATCAACTTCACTAAAAAGAATAATCCAAAAATAATCGCCAAGACTGAAACAATGCCCGCAAAAATCACGTTCTTAAGTTTTAGCTTCTTCTCATCTGAATCATAATCAGCTTGCTTGCGCACGCCGAAGAAACTCCAAAACACGGCTTTGAACGCATCCAACATACGGTGCTCGGTTAACCTTTACTGGCTGCATCTGCCGTCACATCAAAAAATGTATACGACAACGCAATCATGGGAATATCTTTTGGTAAATTTGGACTCACAAAAAACGTAACTGGCATATCACGGGTTTCACCCGGCTGCATGGTTTGATTGCTAAAACAAAAGCACTCAACCTTACTAAAATGCGCACCGGCTTCTTGCGGACTAAAACTTGGCACCGCCCTACCAATCATCACTTTATTGGTCGGATTACTCACCCGATACATCACTGTTGTTTGCGCACCGGGATGCACTTCTATTTGCTTATCTACCGCGTCAAAGCGCCATGCGAAATTCTGATTTAGGTTAGAAACAAACTGCACCGGAACCAACCGAGAGGTATCAATCTGCGTGTTTTGCACAATTGCCCGCGTTGCTGTCAGCCCCAATGCGGCACAAATTTGCCGATACAAAGGCACCATGGACGCACAAAAAATGAGCATCAAGGGCACAATCAGCATCAATTTATAGAGCATAGCTTTATTGAGCTGCTGCAATTCTTCTGGCGTATTGGCTACTTCGGTGTACGGCAGCACATCTTGTGGCTGCGCCGCTTGGGCTTCCGTTTTAGCTGCCGCGTTATCGATCGAAAACATTAGCGCGTGAATCCTTTAAACTTTAACATCGTAAAAATGAGCACACCTGCAACCCAAGTAAGCAAAATTGCCAAGGTGATGTATTTACCTTTGGAACTTTTGACTACTACGGATGCTTCCGTATCCTTTTTTTCTTGCGGCACATTGCTTGGTTCCACGGTATTTCCTAGTTAATGCGGTTTGCAATTCAACTACTTTTTGAAGCGCCCTTGCGCATGGGCGTTCCTACACTGCGCAAGGATTAGATTAAAAGCGCATTTTAATGCTGATGCGCCAATGGCTTGATGACTGGAGGTGTTTCAAAGGTGTGATACGGCACTGGCGTAGGCAAATGCGTCCACTCTAAAGAATCCGCACCTTCCCAAGGCTTATCTTCCGCTTTTTTACCGCTGCGAATGGTCATTACGATGTTGTATACAAACAGTAGTTGGCTAAAACCCAAAATAAACGCGCCGATTGTAGAAATCATATTCCATTCAGCAAACTGCAACGCATAATCGGGAATGCGTCGCGGCATGCCGGCTAGGCCGAGGAAGTGCTGCGGGAAGAAGGTGATATTGAAAGCAATCGTGGTAATCCAAAAATGCCATTTACCTAAAGTTTCGTTGTACATCTTGCCAGTCCACTTAGGCAACCAGAAATAAGTACCACCCATGATCGCGTAAATAGCGCCTGGAAACAACACATAATGGAAGTGTGCAACCACGTAGTAGGTGTTATGCAAGGTGATGTCTACTGGCACAATTGCCAATACGAGACCCGAAAAACCACCCAAGGTGAACAAGAATACAAACCCCACGGCAAATAACATCGGCGTTTCAAACGTCATGGAACCGCGCCACATGGTAGCAATCCAGTTAAATATTTTTACGCCAGTAGGGACGGCGATCAACATCGTCGCATACATGAAGAACAACTGACCAGCCGAAGGCATGCCGACAGTAAACATGTGGTGACCCCACACAATAAACGAGAGCAAGGCGATGGATGCCGTAGCGTAAACCATCGAGGCATAGCCAAACAATGGCTTACGCGCGAAAGTTGGGATAATTTGCGACATGATGCCAAAGGCTGGCAAAATCAAAATATAGACTTCTGGATGGCCAAAGAACCAGAAAATATGCATAAACATCGTTGGATCACCACCACCAGCAGCATTAAAAAAGCTGGTGCCAAAATGACGGTCAGTGAGCAACATGGTGATGGCACCAGCCAACACTGGCATTACTGCAATCATCAAGTAAGCGGTGATCAACCATGTCCACGTGAACATCGGCATACGCATTAGCGTCATCCCTGGGGCACGCAAATTCAAAATTGTAGTGATAATATTAATGGAACCCATGATCGAGGATGCGCCCAAAATGTGCAACGCAAAAATCGTCATGTCGGTGGAGATCCCACCTTGAATAACAAGCGGCGGATACAAAGTCCAGCCGGAACCTGCAGCACCACCTGGCACAAAAAACGAAGCGAACAGCAAGATTGCTGCTGGAATCATTAACCAAAAGCTCCAGTTATTCATGCGCGGGAAGGCCATATCGGCAGCGCCAATCTGCAGCGGTATGAGCCAATTTGCAAAACCCACAAAAGCCGGCATCACCGCACCGAATATCATCACAATTGCGTGCACTGTCGTGAGCGAATTAAACACTTCAGGCTGCACGACTTGGAGGCCTGGTTGGAACAATTCAGCTCGAATTAGGAGCGCCATGGCGCCACCTGCGAAGAACATAACCAACGAGAACCACAGATACATCGTACCGATATCTTTGTGGTTAGTTGTTGTCAGATATTTTGCTAAGCCAGCCGGTGCACCATGGTGATCATGTGCGTGGTCTCCTGCATGGGCGTGCGGATTTGCATGTGAGGATGATGCCATTTGAATCTCCTAAACGTTTTTAGCAATATAGCTAGAGTTCGGTAATCTATTACTTTGCAGGTGTTGCCTGAGCTACCGCCAAGGTAATTTCCACGCGGCGCGCGTCTTCGTCGTTACTCGAGCCAATGATTGTTTCGGGCTTCTTCATATTAATTCTAGCTTCCGCGATACCGCCAGCTTTCAACGCTTCGCGTATCGCTTTTGCACGGTCTTTTGCTAACTCGGCGTTTTTGATTGTGTTTCCGGTTTTATCGGTAAAGCCTGAGATGTCTATTTTTGCATCAGCGTTTGCTTTTAAATAATCAACAACACTAACGACGAGTTTATCGGCATCTCCAGGCAGAGCAACTTTGCCGCTGTCGAACAGGAATTTAGCGGGGAAGGCTTGTGGCGTGCTAGCTGCAGCCGTCGTCGCTGCCGCTGCGGCTTCAATTCCTTCTTTGCTCCACTTCATTTTCGACGACTTCGCCCAAGCTGCATAATCCGCTTCAGACTTTACGTCTACCGTAATGGGCATATAGCCATGCAGCTTTCCGCAAATCTGACTGCATTGCCCCTTAAATGAACCGGTGCGGTCGGCTTTGAACCAAACGTCCTTAATGAAACCCGGAATACCGTATTGATTTACCCCTAATTGCGGCACGTACCAACCATGAATTACGTCATTGGAAGTGACAAGTAATTTAATTCGCTTGCCGACAGGGACAACCATGGGGTTATCCACTTCAAGCAAGTAATCGCCCTTTGGTTGTTCAGTGCGCGCTTGGCCGGGCTGCCCAATTTGGTCCCATGAGGTCGATAGGTTCGAATAGAAATTAAATCCGTCCAGTGAGTATTCGTAGTTCCAGCCCCATTGATAGGCGGTAACCTTAATTGTCAAATCAGGACTCGAGGTGTCCTTCATGTCCAAAATTGTTTTAGTTGCCGGAATCGCCATTGCGATCAAAATAATGAACGGTATCGTGGTCCAAATAATTTCGATCAAGGTACTTTCATGAAAATTGACATCTGGTTTAGCCCCCTTCGATTTCCGGAACTTGAAAATAGAGTAGAACATCGCCGAAAAAACGATTACGAAAATCACCGCGCAAACGGTCAATATGCCGAGGTGTAGATCATAAATTTGGGCGGCAATAGAGGTTGCTGGCGGCGCAATATTCACCTCGTAACCCGCGAAAGCTGGTGTGCTAAGCAATCCCGCAAAGGCAGCGAGTGAGACGAGAGGGGCAGGCCCTCCAAAAGCAGTTGGCTGTGCTACGTTATGCGGGAGGCATGAACATTCGGCTGAATTAGCTTCAATTTGATTAATGTTGTTCTTCATGGAGCGGGCTTTCATTTTTACCAAAGATGATGTTCCAAATAGCGGGTAGCGCTATTTTTTGCATCGCGTAAATTTACTGCGTTAATTCTTCTAAATGCTGCACTCTTATCATTTTTTTAAGGCGCATCGCCAAATTTATCCGCTCAACATCATTGAGCAATTGACCTATTTTTACTGCTTGGCCGCGATAACGCAAAGTCAATGCGCATCGATTTGCTCGCGTCTTGCATTCCAAAATTGCCCATTGCGCATTGCCGGAGAGCAAAAAATGCTTTTTACCGTTCTGAGATTGCAGCACAAACATGGCGTTTTCTATTTTTAGCGTTTCAAAATCAGCATCGTGCGCTGCTATTCGGCCAAACGCGAACCAAATTAAGAATATCTCGAGCCCAGCAAATGGAAGCACTGGCCATGCGCCAATTAGCGTTGCTGCGGTGGCTAAAAACAATATCGTTATTGCCACCATACTCAACCACAATTGACGGCCCACTGCTGTTAGAGATCTGTTAGGCGTAGCTTCACATGAAAATCGTTGTTCGTCTATTGCCAATGTATGTGCCATATATTCCCTGTAATCGCAAAATTAACCCACATTTTACAAAAACCGAACTCGGGAATAGGCCCAAACATTCAGCAGCGTGTTCGCCAACGTCAACTGCAATCCACACAGGTATAAGTTTAGCGCACAGGACGCTCTGCCGCAAGAAGAGCGATGCTCGGAAGCCCTCAATTTTGTCGTTTTTTAGGGGTTTCAGCCACTAAATGGCGGTGGCAGCCTAGCGATATCGCTGCCGAGAACAATAAACGCGAAGCACTGCTTACGCTCATCCAGCTTCTGCTTTTTTACGCCATCATCACGCAAGTTGACGCATGGGTAACTAAAACTTAGTTTGTACAACCGCTCTTTGGGATAGGCCCCCAAAAACCTACGTTAGATTTGACGCTGGCGCTCAGGTGCGAAATCGTCGCCAAGCAGCAATGAATCATCCTCAAGCGCAGACTTTCCTGCAACCCGATACTCCTCATTTGCCCAAGCGCCGAGGTCGATCAACTTACAGCGCTCGGTGCAAAACGGACGCCACTGGTTTTTTGAAGAAAATTCAGATTTTGCGCGGCAAGTTGGGCAAGCTACAGTTGGCGGGGGCATCATTTCGTCGCTACTTGAAAATTGACGTTCGAGCGCTGTTTACAAATTACAGTAAACAAGTTCAAACGGAACATCGCTTTCGAACACCTTGCTGCGTTGCACGGTTGCAGGCTGAATAAAGCGCACATTAAGCGCGTATTTATTGGCGCTAATTTCTGGGACACAAGGTAAATCAGCGCGCAGCGATAAGCGCAACATGTGTGCGGCGCGCTCCATGGGCATTTGCTGGAAGACGCCTTGATTTGCTACAAGCTTTGTTGACTTACCGCTTTCGCGCAGAACGCGTAAAACTATTCGCAATGCTGCTGCTACTGGCAACAGCGGCTGCAACCAAACCAAAAGATCAGCGCGGCGGGTAGCGACCTCGCGGTTTAACCAGTGATGATAAGATGGCAGATCAAATTCGCATACGCCACCCGGGATTGCACTACGTTGCTTGATGGCCATCAGCCACTCGTTTTCACGTAGATGCTGACCGGTTTTACCAGCGACGCCAATAAGCGTACTAAACGCCGTCTCGATGCTGCGCAGCACCGTACTTAGGCGTTCTTCAGAAATTGCTGGATTATTTCGCAACGCTTCCAAATAAGCGCGTTGCCGATCAAGTTCTTGCAACAATTCTGATTTTAAATCGCCACGACTGGCAACTTCAAGAATTTCGAAGATAGTAACAAGACATACGTGATGTTCAACCGGCGTTTCTCGATCCAGAAATAGCATTGTGCGGTCGAACAGGTCTTCCAGCCGCAACAAAGTGCGGACGCGCTCATTTAAAGGATATTCGTAGGTTAGCAAGTTTGAACCAAAGGAACCTGTCAACAGGTGAGTAAAATATATTTGTTTTCTGCCGTTTTATACTACTTTTAGCGTGCGCAGATATTACCCTTAATTCAATTAAGTTTCAGGTATTTTTCATGTAATTGAGCCACTTGAAGTCGCAGCGTTAAGTTTTCACCATTATTGCAAACCACATCGTTGGCCAGCTGCAAACGCAATTGTCGCGGCGTTTGTGCAGCAATGATCGACATTATCGTCGCGCTTGACAAGTTAGATCTCACGCTCACCCGTTCTACCTGCTGCTGTACAGAACAGTCAACGACAGCAATTTGCGTGTATCGCGCCGCGTAGTCAACGGCTGCAAACAGCAGGGGAATTTCCGCCACTACGTACTTTGGCCCCAGGGCTGTGGTAGCGCTAAAATTCACGGCGATCTGACGTTCTATTTCAAGGCGAATGAGGGGATGTAAGATTGCCTCAAGTTGTAACTTCACGCTAGCATCGAGAAAAGCAGTTTCACGCATTTTATTGCGGTCTAATGCCCCATCCGCATTTATAAAATCGGCACCAAATGTCCTTGAAATTGCCGAAATTGCGACGCCGCCAGCCGCTGTCAGTCCGCGAGAAACCGCATCGGCGTCAACAACACCGGCACCGAGCTCTGCAAACAAAGCTGCAATAAATGATTTACCAGCACCTATTCCACCTGTAAGCCCAATCACGGTTGGCATATTTAATTTTCACCAGTTCGATCTGGGCGCCATAAACCACCAGCACTACTAGCGCCCGAGGTACCACGCATTTAGCTGGGGCCCCCAAATCAATGCAACAAACCCAGCGATAGCTAGATAGGGACCAAAGGGTATTTTTGCGCCTTGATCTCGGCCTTTTACCAAAATACCGAAGATTCCTACAACCGATCCAGCGACAGCGGAAAGCAAAATAACCACCGGCCACATTTGAAAGCCTAACCACGCACAAATTGCGGCGAGCAATTTAAAGTCACCATAGCCCATGCCCTCTTTGCCAGTCACGAACTTAAAGGCCCAAAATACCACCCATAAGACCAAATAGCCAAGCGCTGCTCCCAATACCGCTGATTGCAAATCGGTAAACACCCCAAACGCATTCAGCAACAGCCCCAACCACATTAGCGGTAAAGTAATGTCATCCGGCAGCAAAGTTGTGTCTGCATCAATGAAGGTGAGCGCAATCAACGCCCAAACAAATACGACTGCACAAGCGGCTGCAAAAGTCGGACCAAAATGCCACGCGACAAAGCTCGTCAGCGCGCCAGTAAACGCTTCCACCAACGGGTATCGAATGCTAATTGGGGTCTTACAGGCTCGACACTTACCGCGCAAAAATAAGTACGAGATTACAGGGATGTTTTCAATTGCAGTTATTTGATGTCCGCAACTTGTGCACGCCGAACGCGGCACGACTAGGTTGTATTTTGGGACGGCAATACTCGGCGGGATTAAAGGAGTCAGCGCCGACTTTTCTAAGGAAATTTCACTTAATTCTATTGAGGCTGCGGCAACCTCTTCGGCGGAGTTTGCAACTGGCTGCAAACTCGCCAAAAACTCCTCGCACTGCAATTTCCAATCCCGCTCCATCATAATAGGCAAGCGATGAATGACGACGTTTAAAAAACTACCTACCAACAAACCCAATATCGTCATACACGTTAAATAGAACCACGGCGCCACTTTGAAGGCATCAAACAAATCCATGCAAATTAGCCTTCCAAAATGGCAATTAAAAGTGTGCCGAATTAAACGGCCGCGCCAAGTTTAAAGATTGGCAAATACATTGCGATAACCAAACCTCCAATGATGACGCCCAATACCACCATAATCATCGGCTCCATCAAGCTCGCCATCGCGTCGACTGCATCATCCACTTCGCGCTCAAAAAAGTCCGCGACTTTAGAAAGCATTCCGTCCAACGCGCCAGACTCTTCGCCAATTGCAACCATTTGCAGTACCATATTCGGGAAGATATTCACGTTTTGCATCGCCACGGTGAGACTCGAGCCAGTAGTCACATCTGCCTGAATCTTTTTAGTCGCGTTGTAATAAACACGGTTGCCCGCTGCGCCAGCTACCGAATCAAGCGCTTCGACGAGCGGTACGCCCGCAGCAAACATTGTCGCCAAGGTGCGAGACCATCGCGCAATGGTTGCTTTGCGAACCATGTCGCCAAATACGGGAGCCCGCAGCATAAAGCGATCACGCATAAACTGCATTTTTTCGCTCCGCCTCAAGCTATTAACAAATAGCCAACCCGCGCCAAACATACCGCCAAAAATAGCCCACCACCACTTCACAAAAAAATCGGACATTGCCATTACGATAAGTGTAGGTGCTGGCAAATCGGCGCCGAACGCCGTGAACACCTCTTTAAATGCTGGAATCACAAAAATCATAATTACAGCGGTAATGATAAACGCAACGACCAAAATGGAGATCGGATAAAACAACGCTTTTTTGATTTTGCCTTTGATGGCCAGAATTTTTTCTTTGTAGGTGGCCAAACGGTCTAGTAGCGTATCTAAAATACCGGCCTGCTCGCCAGCTGCCACAAGATTGCAAAACAAACTATCGAAATAAAGCGGGTATTTGCGGAATGCCTGTGCAAGGCTAGAGCCTGTTTCTACCTCAGTCTTAATATCAATCAACAGTTTTGTCACCGACGGATTACTATGCCCTTTCGCAACAATATCAAACGCCTGTAATAACGGAACACCGGATTTCATCATCGTCGCTAGTTGACGTGAGAAGAAAGTAATATCTTGATCAGTAATGGATTTGCCGCCGCGCCCGGACACTTTTTTAGCGCGCGGTTGCTGGATATTTTGTCGGCGAAGCGTCGCAATCACGATATTTTCACCAGACGCGCGCATCTCACCTTTCACGATTTTGCCGGACTTATCTTTCCCTTCCCAGCTATAGGTTGACATTTTGACATCTTTACTGTCGGTTTTTAGTCTGCTTGCGGCGGTGGCCATATCTGGCTCCTTTACGGATGATTCAAAAATAGGTGCTGAGGTTATTCGTTCGTAACGGCTTCGATTTCTTCCAGTGACGTCGCACCTGATTTCACTTTACGCAAGCCAGCTTGGCGCAAATCAAGGACGCCTTCGCGGCGTGCTTGGTCAGCCAAATCAATCGAATTGCCATTACTCATAATAATCCGCTGCATTTCATCGGTGATCGGCATAACCTGATAGATACCGACGCGACCCTTGTAGCCGGAATTTTTACAAATACTACACCCAACAGGCCCATAGGACTTCCAGGAGCCATCGAGGTCAGCATCGGTGAACCCGGCGCGCCTAAGCGCAGCATCTGGGATATCAATGAGTTTTTTACAGCTACAGAGCTTCCGCGCCAATCGTTGTGCAGTAATCAAAATAACGGAAGTGGCGATGTTAAAGGGTGCAATACCCATATTCATCAAGCGCGTCAGCGTTGAAGGCGCATCGTTGGTATGTAGGGTAGATAGCACCAAATGGCCCGTTTGTGCCGCTTTGATGGCGATTTCCCCGGTCTCCATATCGCGGATCTCGCCAACCATAATAATGTCTGGGTCTTGGCGCAAAAACGCTTTTAAAGCAACCGAAAATGTCAAACCTGCTTTGTCATTGACGTTTACTTGATTGATCCCAGGTAAATTTATTTCGGCAGGATCTTCCGCCGTTGCGATATTAATGCCCGGCTTGTTCAAGATGTTCAAGCAGGTATAGAGTGAAACTGTCTTTCCTGAACCCGTGGGCCCAGTCACTAACACCATGCCGTAAGGCCGACTGATGGCATTCATCAAATGTTCTTTTTGATCGGGGTCGTAGCCGAGCGCATCAATTCCCAATGTTGCGCTTGATGGATCCAAAATACGCATACATATTTTTTCGCCAAAAAGCGTCGGGCAAGTCGACACCCGAAAGTCGATAGCACGAGTTTTCGAGATCACTAACTTCATTCGACCGTCTTGCGGCACGCGTTTCTCGGAAATATCGAGTCGCGAGATTACCTTAATACGTGACGCGATTTTTTCTTTTATTGCCAACGGCGGCTGCGCCACATCCGCGAGAATGCCGTCGGTTCGGTAACGAATTCTGTAGAATTTTTCGTAAGGCTCAAAGTGAATATCGGAAGCGCCGCCGTTAATGGCATCTAACAGCACCTTGGTAACGTATTTGACTACTGGCGCGTCTTCAATATCTTCAACAACGTCTGTGGACTCCTCTTCCCCCGCAATACCTACTTCGCTGTCGAGATTGATGTCGTCGTCACCCATCATTTTGTCTAGGGACTGCGAACTGGTTTCGCCAAACTTCTTTACTAGTAGACTTAATTTATCATCTTCTACAACTACAGGATCAATTGCGATCCCGATGGCAAATTTAATTTCTTGAAGTGTCTGCTCGTTGCTGGGATCGGACATGGCAACGGATAAGCGATTGCCGCGCTTAAACAGCGGAATTACCCTTCTGGACGCAACCGTTTTAACATCAATAAGGTTCGTCGGCAATCCCTCAATATCAACGACACCCAAATCGACCAAAGGCATACCAAACGTCGCGGCCGCGAAGAGAGCAACATCCCGCGGCGTGAGTTTCTTGGACGCAGTGAGCTGCTCAATGAAACTGATGCCAGCTTTCGCCGCTTCAATCTGCAAGGCATTCGCATCTGCCTGCAACAATTTTCCTTGTTGTACAAGCGCACGCCCTAGGGGGCTAAATGAAATATTTGCTGCTGCAGCCATAGATTGTTATGCGGAAGTTTATGGGGTTGCCAAAAAATAAAAGCATTGCCGGCGTATGCTCGCTACCGCGCAAGCAATGCGAAGCAAACTTCACAAACTACATCATGCACCTGTCGTAACGCTATGTAAAGTAAACGATTATTTGGCGGTGAGCAATCGCACCAACGCCCTATCTAACACCTCGGCCGTAGGCGCAACATTGCTAGCAAAACTGAGCACCTCTTTACCGTCACGAGAAATCAAATATTTATGAAAATTCCACTTAGGCCGCTGACCAGTTGCTTTGGCGAGCGCCTCATGCAAGGCATTCGCGCTAGGCGCACTCACTGACGCCTTCTCAAGCATCGGAAACTTCACTTTAAATAGGCGCTCACAAAACTCTGCGACTTCCGCGTTAGTGCCGGGTTCTTGCTTCCCGAAATCATTAGATGGCACTCCGACGACCACTAAACCTTGCTCTCGGTATTTATCAAAAACTGTTTGCAACGCCTCGTACTGCGACGTATAACCACAGTTACTCGCCGTATTTACAACGAGCACAACTTTACCGCTGTACTGGCAAAGATTTGCACTGGCGCCCTTGATGCTATTTAGCTGATGATCCAACACCGCAGGACACACGCCAGCTAAGGCCACTAGCGGTGCATATCCAACGCACACCACAGCCATGCCAAGCAAACTACGTAAACAAGCTAAGCCAATATTTTTCAATTCATATTCCCCTAAATGGTCGTAAGCAAGCGCTAAACTGGTATTGTAAATGCTAATGTACTTCGACTGTGAAATCGAACTAACCGGAACTATTATTAGATGACAACCCGTGAATTCAAAGGCAACAAAGCCAGTCTTCCACAAAAAATTTGTGTCGTATGTGGCCGCCCCATGACGTGGCGCAAAAATTGGGAAAAGAACTGGGCGGAGGTGAAATACTGCTCTGATAAATGCCGAAAGGGCGCTAAATGAACGCAAATAGCGGCAAGATACGTCATTTAGTCGTTATTCTCGGCGATCAGCTCAACTTGGATAGCGCCGCCCTCGAAGATTTTGACTCGGCACAGGACCTCATTTTGATGGCCGAAGTCAGCGACGAGTCCACTCACGTCTGGAGCCAAAAAATCCGGACCGCCTTATTTTTGTCGGCGATGCGCCATTTTGCACAAGCCCTCCTTGTTCGTTACACAAACAAACTCAAGTTAAGCTATTTAAAACTTGGCGAACACCCTGAAAAATGCCTTGGAGGCGCCCTATTTACGGTTGTTTCCAGCTGTTCCCCAGACAAAATAATTTTGGTTGAACCCGGTGATTACCGCGTTCAAACGCTGCTTCGCGACGTCGCAAAAGCTAGCAGTACACCAATTGTATTTCGTGATGATGCACACTTTCTCATCTCAAAACACGCATTTCAACAATGGGCCAAGCCCTATAAACAGCTACGCATGGAGTTTTTCTATCGTCACATGCGCAAAACCCACGACATCATGATGGACGGCGACGAGCCTGCGGGTGGCAAATGGAATTTTGACGCCGACAATCGCGGCGCATTTGGCAAAGCCGGTCCGCAAAACGTACCTGTTGCACCCGTATTTTCCCCGGACGACATCACTAAATCTGTGTTTAACCTCGTTGAAACACACTTTCAGAACCACCCCGGAAGCCTCACCCACTTTATATGGCCGGTGACTAGGACACAGGCTTTGATCGCGATGGAGGCATTTATGCGCGATCGTCTGCCGCAATTCGGTCAATATCAAGACGCTATGTGGATTGATCAGCCTTTGCTGTATCACAGCTTAATCTCGTCATCGCTGAATTTGAAACTATTGAATCCGCGTGAAGTAATTGAGGCGGCACTTGCCGAATTGCGTGCGGAGCGCGCGCCGATCGAAGCGGTTGAAGGATTTATTCGGCAAATTTTAGGCTGGCGTGAATTCATACGCGGGATGTATTGGCTCGACATGCCACAGATGAAAAGCGCAAATCACTTCAATCATCAAAACCCGTTACCTGCATGGTATTGGACGGGTAAAACCGAAATGAAATGCATGCAGCAGTCGATAAAGCAAACTCTAGATTATGGCTACGCACACCATATCCAACGCCTAATGATTACCGGTATATTTGGCGTATTGGCTGAAATTAGCCCTACACAGGTAGCCGACTGGTACTTAGCGGTATACGTGGACGCCGTTGAATGGGCAGAATTACCCAACGTTGCGGGAATGGCGCTATATGCCAACGGTGGTCGATTTACTTCTAAACCCTATATCGCCAGCGGTGCCTATGTGAAACGGATGAGTAATTATTGCGGTTCTTGCCGCTACCGACCAGAAGAAAAAACAGGGCCAAAAGCGTGTCCGATAACCACACTATATTGGAATTTTTTAATTAAGCACGAGACCGAAATGACGAAAAATCCGCGCACATCGCTGATGGTGCGCAACGTAGCGCGGTTTGATCAAGACGAGCGCACAGCGATTCAAGATCACGCGAAAAATATACTGATCAATATCAACGCAGTCTAAGCTTTCCCAAAACCGCATCCCAAATCATTTTTACCGCGCGTTTCACGACAAAGCGTCGCGACACTAATTGCGCATTGAGCCGCTGGTTAACCGCTTTTTGCTCCGCCATTGCCCGTCGGAAACGCGCATCGCGCACCACTTGGGTGACCGGCGGATGGATTTCCAAAATCTTGACCATTACGGCGCCACTAGCCGCACTTGAATATTCGCGCGCACAAAACTCATCTAGCTGATCAAACATTGGCTGCTGCGAAGACCCAGCGCAGCGCCGCAGTGCGTTTTGCCAAGCGGCTTCAGTGTTCTCGACAACGTGCGCAACGCCTAGATCGCGTATTGCCAAATAGGGCTCTACGGCGCTCAATATCGGTATTGCACCAATTTGCTTTGCGTTGAGTAAAACGTTTAGAGTTTTGAATTTACCGTTAACATGCGGCTCACCCGGGTGAAGCAAGATTGAGACGCCTAGATTCCGTAAGAAACGCAACAAACCATCTAAATCGTATTGAAATGGGCTTACCACGAGCGTAATTTGGGGTGCATGTCCGGCTAGCGCGTCAACTATTCGGGCGATTTGCGGCGCATTACTATCGCCCACGAGATGAAGCTCCAGCATGTAGGTGGCAGATAGCGTCACTAGCGTCGGCACCACGAATTGCAAAAACACGTCGCCGCGATGCCCTCCGCCAATAAAGGCTAATTTCAGGCGCTGTGATTGCGCAATAGGCAAAAGCGGAGATGCTCTGGAGCTCAACGTCGATTCAGCTGGCGGCAAAACAACCACCTGTTGATGAAGATTTTCATCTAAAAAATAACTTTGTAGCGATGGCGTTGAAACCAATACGCCGCTAAAACCTTGCAAGGCTGAGCGCACGGCGTCTAGCTTGTAAGCTGCATAATCAAGGCGAAATTCCTCTAAATCAGCCAGCACTAAAAGATTGTCGTCGACAAAATAGTAGTGCGGTATCTGCAATTGCCGAGCAAATTCAATTACTGCGCCCATCCCAAACAAATCTCGAGCCACCACAATTGCCGACGCGCCGATGAGCTCTTCTGGCAAAGTTCCAAGCCATTGTTGATAAACAATCACACGCAATCGCGCTCGAATCACGGCTGGCAAGCGATCAAAACTGAGGGTAATTGAGGCGTCGTAAGACGCCACTACAACCACCACACTTCCTTGTATTATGTTAAAGAAGTCGGTTTTTAGGGCATGTACAGCCAATGAATGCCACGACTTCGATCGAAAAGTTGCTTGTATTGCAACGACGGCATCGGCCGATTGCTTTGAAAGTTCCTTCGGCACAGCGAGGACATCGTAGTGCGCAAAATTTACGGGGCGGAGTGCTTCGTTGCGCGGCAAATGCATCCACTCATTCGCAAGCCACAATTCGACGCCATAGGTATTACCCAAACTCTCACCGCGCATTGGCCCATCAATGCGACCCACCGAGACATCAACAGCTAGGAGCTCATATGACGCAGCGATACGACACCATAAATCCCAATCACAAAGCCGCGCGATGGCGATATGCGGATCATACAAGCCAACATCGCCCAGCACATCCCGATGTACCAACACCGCATTGTTAGAAATAAAGTTATGGCTATGCAGCATGGTTTGCGGTGAGCCCCCCAAACCAAAATTGCTAATGATCGCAGGCTGCCGAGTGGTGGCATCAAGCAAATGAATATCAACATATCCATACACGAACATTGCGGCACTACTTCTTGCGGCAGCCAGCAATTGACTCAACGCATCGGGCAAAAACTCATCATCGTCAAACGCAAACGCAATAAATTCACCGCGAGAATACTGGTACGCTTCAAACTCAGAAACAGCTGGAAGCCCAATATTTGTACTGTGTTTTACACAACTAACGCGTGGATCTTCACGCATAATTTCGAGAATAAGTGCGGCGGTGCCATCTACCGAGGCATCATCAACAATGATAAGCTCAAGGCTAAGATTGCGTTGCCCCAACACAGAACGCACTGCGCGCATAAACAGCCCAGACTGTGCGCGGCAAAATGTTGGCAGCAATACGGATACGTCGACGGGTAATTGTTGCTGCCAATTACGCCCGGGGTGCCACGTGCTTGCAGCAATTAGCGTTTGAACGTTCAAGTTTTACTTAGTTTAAAAGGGAATGATGCAAAATTCTAACCGACAAAACATGTTATTGTTTATTTAAATGCCGATACTTTCCAAATTCTCAAAGGCTTTCGGATTTACTTGAACTCAACGCGAAGACTTTGCCATTTGCTCGTCATCGCACCAGAAATGAGCGCATCTCTCGAATTAGTGGCAGGCTACCCCTTTAGAGCGCTCGAAAATCAAGGTGCGCTAAAACTGCGGATACGCACATCGAGCGAGGCTTCGCCACACGATTTAACATGGTGTGATGTGGTCTTTGCGATACGTCCGGCAAATGCAGCAATGGCTGCACTTGTATCCGAAGCCAAACGGATTGAGCGGATTGTCATGTGTCATTGGGATGACGACTTGCTGTCGATACCGCACGCTTCAAGTAGCTATGCATATTTTGCACGGCCAGGTGTGCGTCGCTTGACTCTTGCGACACTGTTACAAGCGGACGTGGTGCTCTCTTCGTCCTATATTCTCATCCAACACTTGCAAACCCTACTTGCTCGCAATGGCAAAGCCCATACCCCAGCTTTGGTACTGCCCGTACCAGCGCTTGACATAAACCCCACGCCATTCCACACAACTAAGCGCGCCGTTGGTGGGCGACAATATACCGTAGGTTACGCTGGCTCTGCTGATCAAACAGAAGTGCTTCAGACACTCATTGCGCCAGCCCTAGAGCTTTTGTGGCGCGACGGTCAAGAAATACATTTGCAACTCATCGGCCCCAGTTTAATTGTCAGCCCTCGATGGCAAAAGTTCGTGTCCAATCTTCCAGTAACCGCAGACTATGCTTCGTGGCTCGCAGTCCGCAATTCTTTGCAGTGGGATGCGGCATTAGCGCCATTGCCTGCCGGCCATTTTTATAGATGCAAATTCATCAACAAATATGTAGAATTCGCGGCCGCTGGAATTCCCTGTTTGTTCTCAGATGTTGAGCCGTTTAACACCATTGTGCTTGACTTGCAAAATGGGTTTCTCGTTAAAAATCAAATTAGTTCTTGGGCAGCAGCATTACGTTTAGTGCAAAATTCGAAAGTTAGTGCTCAAATTGCGATGACGGCACAAAGTCAGGTGGCTTCCACAAACAATATAGATGAGGTCAGCAGAAAAGTTGAATTGCTACTTGCACCGTGGCTAAACTACCGCGCTCCCGTTAAAAAAGCCTCGCCGTATCTCCATTTACACAAAGGAATTACGTGGCTTGGTACAAATGTAATGCGCAGGTTTTTCTAGCCTTCCGTTCGCGTGTACGCACCAGGAAAAATTTCGAAAAACGGCATCGGTTTAGAGCGTATCCGCTCCAAAAAAGACTTAGGTCGCCGCTCGTATAAGTAAACCACCCCAGCTTGTCCGCGCACAAATAGCCTGATCCTCCAACCCGTTCCTACAACGGAAATTGGCTTAAAATTCAGGTAAGCAACATCATTTTTGGCACAGACTAAAAATGTTTCCGTGGCGTTCAATACAATGCGCTCATCCGGAGCGACAATCTCTACGCCGACGCTTAAATTTCCAATTTTATCCGGTTGAAACGACAATGGGATCCGCACGCAATTAAACGTACCTTCGCTAGGCAGTCGATATTCACGATACGTACGCTGAGAAATTGGTGTCTTACAAATACACTCCCCAGCGGTTGTTGAAACGGCTTGCAGATGACTTGTGTAACGACTATATTCTTGAGGGTCGCACGCCGAAATTTCTTGTAACTTGTCCAAACCAGTGCGCATACGCGACCAAAAGTTGTGCGCTGTAGTTTTAGCAAATTCACCAACTACGCTGAAACGCACCTTGGCTTTGGGCCGAACCGCACCGTTTGACCTCGCTGCATTTTGGCGCAGTCTTTCCGCTTCTCCGCTCAACCCAGCTACTTGGGTTTTTAATATCTGCAATACAGCATCGTATCGCCGTTGCCGTAGTACCGGACCTGCAGGGGCGTGGGCAGCCAAAGTTTCAACCATAAGCTTCGCATTCAATTGTCCGTCGTAATGACGCAAGACAAAGGCATGGAGCCGGCTCAGCAGCGCCATTCGCTCGTTGGCTTCGCTTGCGATGTCAATCAAGCGCTCCGTCCACGCAGCAACATTTGCGTCAACTAGGTGCGCAATATCACCAGAAACAAGATGACAAAACGGTTCGCAATTACTCAACACCGGCACCGCATTAAACTGTGATGCATTTATCAGCACATTAAGCGTTTTAAACTGGTTATTTGGATTCTCATGGGCGGGGTGCACCAAAATATCTAGTTTCAGTTGCTTCAACTTACCAGTAACAAGCAGGTAGGATGTTTCCTTTTCTAGGTGCAACAATCGCAGACTTGGTAGGCCAACGAGTTGGCGACAAACTTCAGCGCGCACGCCAACCGTGATGAGACGCACCGGAAACTTAGCGCTTAAGGCTATAACGGCTGGCAACACAAATTCTAAGAATGCATTGCCACGATGACCTCCTCCAAAGAACAGGATCGCCACCTCACCCACCACGGTTTCATTCGGCGCAGTTTCATCAAATAATTCAATAGGGATTTTAGCAGGGGGCAGAACTCGTACTTGATGGTGTATTTTATGTGTCTCAAAATAGCCAGCCAGCTTTATCGTTGAACACCATACCCCTTGAAAACTTTCCAGGATATTGCGCAAACTCTCTGTTCGATAGCTCGCATACTCAAGTTGATACTCGGGTAGTTTTGCCAGCTCGCTTAAGTTGTCGTCAATAAAATAATAGTGTGGGATGCGAAGTTTGCGTGCATATTCGATCCACCAAATAAAGTCGAACACCGCTCGGCAAAAAACAATTGCCGAAGCCCCAATCATCTCTTCGTGCAGCTGTCCAGCCATCAAACTTGCATTTGCAATGCGAATACGGCGCTGAATTCCGTCGCGCAGCCCCTCGAAGTATAACGATACTGACGCATCATGCGAGGCAACAATTACCAAAATGTAACCGTCTGGGATTACTGGATTGCGCACCGGTATTGCACGCGGCGCAAGTGGATACCACGCACGCGTTTTAAACTGCTCCTGTATTTCTGAAAGAGCCTGGAGCGACGCCAAACTGAGTTCTTGAGGGGAATGTAACACATCTACTTCAGCGAAATTGCATGGCAAGAGCTGTTCATTGCGCGCCAATCCCATCCATTCATAACTTAACCAGCGTTCCATCGAATAGGTGTGCCCAAGGCTGTCGGCCGTTGCGGGGCCGGTGATGGTACCAACGGAGAAATCACTGTTATGAAGGGTATAGTGCTGTGCGCAGCGGCGCCAAAGATCATAATCACATAATCGAGTAATTGCTATATTTGGGTCGTAAAATCCAACAGTTTCGATCACAGATCGATGCAACATTACCGCATTGTTCGAAATATAGTTCAACGTATGCAATACAGTTTGCGGCGTCGTACCGCGACCAAAATCATGAAGCGTAAATGCTTTACCTGTCTCCATATTGGTTGCCATCAGGTCGACATAGCCGTAAACAAATTTTGCACGAAGCGAAATTGCGGCGGACCGCATTTTTTCCAACGCATCAAGATTAAATTCGTCATCGTCGAATTGAAATGCCAGATATTCCGCTCGCGCTTTTTGATAACCCTCAAATTCAGAGACTGCCGGCAGCCCTATATTTACAGGGTGCCTTAAGCAACTCACCCTGCCATCGCGCGCCATGAACGCAGCGATTTGCTCAGCAGTTCCATCAGTCGAAGCATCGTCGATAATAATTAGTTCTAGCGCAGCTAATGTCTGGTTCAGTACAGACTCAACCGCCTTTTTGAACAAGCCGCTTTGTGCCCGCCTGAATGTTGGTAAAAGCACCGAGACCGCGGGATTATCAACACCATACAAACTTCCTGGCAACCACTGTGTGTTCTCAATTAAATGCTTTACTTTCATTCCACGCTCAATGCTTGCGGCACTGCCTCTAACGCTATCATTCTTTGAGAATCCAGTAACGCTGCTCGAAGTTCGTCCAAATCGCGAATACTCTGTTCTACTTGTGCCGTTTGCGCTTTAACTGTTTCGAGTTGGCTGTGGGTAAGGGAGCGCGCTCGTTCAAAACTGGCGGCCATAGTGGGAAAATATCGTTTAGCACGCTCGCCTTTTGTTGCATCAGACGGCGCCGGATGCAACTGCAGCAACTTCGATAACGTTGCAAGATTTTGCTCACTCGGCCAATTCTCTCCAACCCAATCGATGGCTGCTTGCGCGCAACGATAACGAAGCGATGGCGACTGGAGCGAAAGTCTAATTGACTCGGTCCAACTTTGCACCGTATTTGTCGCCAGCATGACCGGTTGATGGACATCTAACGCGAGCGCGATGTAGGGAGGAACTTTGCTAGCAATCAATGCCGCGCCAACATGCGCTGCAGTAATGAGCATGGTGGGCATTTTGTAGGGCGTACTATCTGTGATTATTTCTGGCTGGAGAATTATTTCAGGATTCCAGTCCTTGAGCTCTCCCAACGCGCTTTCATAGTTCATGTTCCATTTGGGCGTGCGAACGCGGAGTGGGGATGTTTCATCGTCTAAGCTTCCTGACGCGCACCCAAAGGCTACTAACTCAATATTAAAGTCGTGCGCTAAATTACGGAGCGCAGGCAAGACATAGGTGGCAAACAATCCTTGCCGAATCGGCGTTGAAAAAAAAGCCACGCGAATTACGCGAGACGCGCTATAACCAAGCCCATCAAGTGTACTAGCCGCCGGCGCAAGCGGCAATTGTGTCGCTATTGGCGAAAGTACGCTCACGTTTTGATGAATACCGCTATCGCGTACGTAGCTTGCCAGCGTCTGACTAGAAACGAATACGCCTGAAAAATCTGCTATGGATGCGCACAACTCCGTGCTGCTATATTGATGGAACGTATGGGTGTGATACTCAGGCTGATCCCGCATCGTTACTACATTTTCGTCCATGAAATAGTAGCGCGGCACGCCTAACATTCGCGCAGCATCTAGCCAAGTAGGCATGCTAAGCATTTCGCGGTTAAAAATAACTGCAGATGCGCTTAGTAGTTTTGTGTAACCGCGCGTGTCGTCCGCATCCCATCTCTCGACGATTGCTGAACGTAAATAATGATGTGCGCTGACTTCGCGCGGGTTTCGGCAAAGCGCCAAAATTGGTGCAATCATTAAGCCGCTCCTCGTTCTCTTGCCGCCAATGTTTCACCATTGAGATAAAGCGTTGAGCGAATGTTATGGCATTCGGTCTCGCCCGCCAAAAGCAAAGCAGCTTGGCTCGTGATAGTTCGGCGAAGCACCTCGCTTTTAGCGTCTTGTCGTTCGATTGCGCCCTTAGTGTACTTTACTGCATTAATCCAGCGCAGATATACTGCGTTCTCACTGACGACTTGAGTCTCTTGCGCTATTGTTTTAATGGCTGCAACATTTGCAGTACCGCCATAGGTGCTTTCACAATACACCTTTGCACCGCGCCTGAACTGCTCGAGCCTACTCGGGGAGTTCGCAAACTGCCACAAGGATAGATACCATGACTCCGCGCTATCATCAGCCAATAAAGTCGCAGAAACTTCGTCCAGCCCTAAATAAGGCTCTGTTCGACTGCAAATCATGGCAGCACCCACCAGCACACCATTAATAATGTTGTTGCAATTTTTGTAGGCGTTGTTACGGGTGGCGGAACTCGAATGAAGCATAACACTTGGGGCGTAGTGCCTAAATTGCCGTATTGCTAATCGGTAATCAGGCTCGTACGGAGGATAAAAGACGCGCAAGTTGGGGTAGCCATGACAATCAACGGCGCCGACCGCAACGCCAAACGCGATCAAGTCTACCGCCTGCGCTTTTGAAAGCCGCTTTACAGCGGGAACAATATAATCTACGAACGCGCGATGCCGATCGCCGCCACCAAAAAACGAAAGGGTGAAAGGACGTGACTCTGGGTAGTCATGCGCCGCATCGCCGTACTCATCGAATGCTGCTATTGGGGGGAACAAATACAAATTGGTATGCAGCATATTCTGGCGATAGAAATCTACCAAGTTAGGTACCGACAACAAACATCCCGCAAAGCCTTCCAACATTCGCCTTACATTATCGCGCGTATAGAATGCATAATCAGCACCATAACGTTCTACCTCTTCACCAACCACAATGAAATTGTCATCGCAGTAGTGATACATGGGTACGCCTACATGCTTTGTAAAGGCAATTAGCTCCTCATACTCCAAGAAACCGCGGACAAAAATTACGGCCTGCGCTTCAATGATTTGCGTTTTTATATCCGCGTCTCCGGCAAAAATGACGCGCACGAAGGGCCGAACTTGAATAGGTAGCAGGTCAAAAAATAACGTAACGCTCGCCTGCACCGGACCTAGCGCAATCACTAGAATTGGGGCCGAAACGGAGGTTCTGCTGTTTTGTGTTATCGCCATGACCGTATTAAACTGCTCGCGCTATTACTGATTCGGCATACAAGCGAGTTACATCCTTGGTATCGCCGTCCATGCGCACTTCCCCACGTTCGAGCCAAATGGTACGTGCGCAATACTGGCTTAGTAGCTCCATGCTATGCGAGGAAAACACCAATATCTTGCCTTGGTCCATAAATTCGCGCATCCGTGCCCCGGCTTTTTCGGTGAAGCCCATATCACCTGCACCCATTACTTCATCGAGCAGTAAAATTTCTGGATTGAGAGCCGTTGAAACGCTAAACGCCAAACGAATAAACATACCCGCCGAATAAGTACGTACGGGGTAGTTTAGTCGATCACCAAGTTCCGTAAATGCCGCAATTTCAGGCATCTTCGCGTCGATCTCTTGTGGTTGCATGCCCAACAACATGGCGCGAATGCGGATATTGTCCCAACCCGACCGGTTCATTTCGAAGCCAGTGGCAAACTCAAACATTGGGCAAACGTGACCTACTGTTTTCGCCTCGCCACTCGTTGGTGGGTAGATTCCAGCCATCACCTTTAGAAGCGTACTTTTACCCGCACCATTTAAACCAATCAGCCCCACACGTTCACCGGGCTTTATCTCCACGGTAATATTTTTTAATCCGTGCACCGGCTCGAGCATCTGCCGCTTGCCAGCACGTAGCGAAGCGACAAAGCCCTTCAAACTGTGGCCGTCACCTGGCGCTACATCAAAGCGCACACCGACATTTTTTAACGTAACACCAATTTGACTCATAAAATATAAACCAAGCGCTTATCTAGCATTCTTGCGGTGATGAAGGCCGCGAGGTAAACAAACACCAAATAGATGCCGCAAGCGGCATAAACTTCGACTGGCGCTGCTTTAGCCTCCATGAGCGGGTAACGCACGATTTCAATCAGGTAATATAACGGGTTATATCTGTAAATAAAATCCAAACCCTTTTCCGCCAACTTTTCCGCCGTAAACATTACAGGGGTTAGAAAAAACAGCACCTGCATTAACGATGCAACGCCATGCGGAAGATCTCTAAATCGCGCAGTGAGATAGGCCATGATAGTGATGTGTGCGTAACTAATAAGTACCAGCACGGCAAGTCCGACGAAAACCCAAAGAGTGCCAAAATCAATCCGGCGCTCGTACAAAGCTGCCACCACAAAAAACGCAACAATACTAACAAGCAGCACCAATGAGTAATTGACTAAAAAACGCAGCAAATATATCTGTTTAGGGTAAGTGAACTGTTTTATATAGCCTTCAGCCATCACAAATGCCTGCCCCCCCTCGCTGAGAGTCGCTACCAGAAAACCCCACACTCCAAAACCTATGGTGAGGAATGGTAAAAACTCGCGCATTTCCATATTAAAAAGCTTCGCGTACACCAGCCCAACGCCGACGACCCACATCGCCAAATTAAGCACTATCCATAGCGGCCCTAACGCCGACTTGGAAAAGCGATTACTCAAGTCGGATACGCCCATATGCACCCACACACGCCAATTGCGGAGTGCGGTTCTATTATCATTGAGCAATACTGCCAGTTGTGTTTGCATATTTCCAGTCAAAAGTATCTGTTTATTTTGGTGCTTTGATAAAATGCGACTAAAACTACAGTAGTTTTTCCATCACAATCAAATCATCGTTTGCATGACATTGTTTATATCCCACACGCTCATAGAGCCGAATAGCGCGCAAATTATGGGCGAATACTTCCAAAAATAATCGCGAAAGCCCAAGTTGCTGAGTCGCGCAGGTTGCCAAAGCCTGCATGGCCTGGGTCATAAATCCCCGACCAATCGCCGCCGGCGCAACGATAAAACGGCCTACCTCGGCCTGGCGTCGCACACCATCGACATCGTATATCGCCACCTGCCCTAATCGCTCTTGATTTTCCCTATGCTCAACCATAAACACAAAATCGTCCGCGTTAACGCGATACTTCTCAAACCACGCTAGATGCTGCTCGGCAGTCACTGAACCATTATATTTAAACCACTTGCGGACGTCATCTTGATTTCGCCATGCTAACGTGTAGGGCAAGTCATCAGGCGACAATAACCGAAGCCGCACACTACCAAACTCAATTGGATGCAGAGCGGGTTTCATCGTTTGCCGGCGCTAGGCTTATTTAGCCGCGTATTGACTAACCAACTGCGCCACCAGCATTACATCTTGTCGCGTCAAATTCATATGTAACGGTAGCGATATAATTTCATTCGATGCCTGATGGGCGTGCGGACAGGTCCCTTTGCCATAAGCGAACATTCGATACTCCGTGTTGTCGCGATAGTGCACACCCGGAAACACTTCGTGTTGATTGAGCGCCAACATTACTGCTTCGCGGTTCTTAACGCGCACTTGAAATAGATGGTTGGCCGATTCGCAACCAGCGGCGATGGCAACGGTACCAACGTGGGCAGCCTCAGCTAATCCCTCTCGATACCACGTCGCTATTTGGCGGCGATAAGCGTTATCAATATCCAAATATTTTAATTGTACAATGCCGATCGCGGCCATAATTGAATTTCCGTGATACTTAAAACCGACATCTTCCACGTCATACATCCACTTATAAGCGCCCTGTGCGGCTGTACGAGAGAAGGTATCTTTGTTAATGCCAAGCCAAGTAAGCTTACGGGCTAATTCGTCATCCTTCGCATCAGAAAAACAGATCATGCCGGAATCAGCGGTGGGCAGATTCTTCACGGCTTGGTAGCTAAACACGGTTACATCCGCATCGTGACCTACATGTTTACCATTAACTCTAGTGCCCGACATATGTGCGGCGTCTAAAATCATCACAATATTTTTTTCACGGCAAATGTTTAATACTTCGGCATAGTTACCTACATTGCCACCTAGCCCGACGAACATCACAGCGCGCGTTTTTGGCGTAATCTTTTTGAGCACATCGGCTGGACCCAAGCACAAGCTTGAGTCTACGTCAGCAAAAACGGGCTTTAACTTTGCGTACATGACGGCATGATTGCTCGACACAAAAGTGAGCGGCGTGCAAATTATTTCATCACCGTCGTTCCAACCCAATTTGCGCTTGTATACTTCTACGGCCAAGTGTAGGCCAACGGTATTGGAGTTTAAAAAATGTGCGTTCGGTAAACCGGTATACTTTTTCCAGTCCTCTTCAAACGTGATCGTTTTAAATCCCATGCCGGTCCAGCCTTTTTCGAGGCATTCACGGATCTCGGCAAGACACTCTTCAATTCTAAATTTTGGTACAAAAAGTTGGATAGCCATACTGTTCCTAATTATTGAAATAGACTAAAAATCAGCTGGCACTAAGCGCGTCACGCTCAGCCAAACACGCGTCTAATTGCGAATCCCATAAGCTCATTTTATACTTCAGCACGCTCTCAATTTTAGTGTTATCCAAAACAGAATACGCTGGCCGTTTTGCAGGCGCTTTATATTCAGCGCTGTTAATTGGCAAAACTTTGACCGACGGCCTAGCTTTTGCCATGATCGCTGCTGCAAACCCGTGCCAGGATGTCACACCCGCAGCCGTAAGATGATACACGCCACTCGGCGCCAACAATTCTCCAGCCGCATCCACCAAAACTTGCGTTGTGGTCGACACATGACGCACCCACGTGGGCGACCCTAACTGATCGTTGACTACTGATAGCGATTCTCGCTCTGCTGCAAGGCGCAACATGGTTAACAAAAAATTATGACGTCGGTTTGAATACAACCAGCTTGCGCGCAAAACCAAATGTTGCTTAGCGATACCAGTGATCGCCTCTTCACCTTTTAATTTAGAACGTCCATAGACATTCGTCGGTGCAACGGTATCCGTTTCGCGGTACGGGCGCGTGCCAGCGCCATCAAACACATAGTCAGTTGAGTAATGAATAATTCGCGCGCCCAAACGATTGGCTTCTTCAGCTAAAATTGCAGGTGCATCAGCATTTACAGCGTACGCCAACACGGATTCTGTTTCGGCTAGATCTACCCCGGTGTACGCGGCAGCATTCAAAATTAAATCAGGCGCAATTGCCCGCGTTACCTCGCGTATTTGTTTGGCGTCCGACAAATTCATCGCGATACGGTCAAGTGCAAAAACGGTGTTGCCGGGTTTGGCAAAAACTTGCGCAAGCTCATAACCCATTTGCCCATTTTTTCCAGTAATCAAAATCTTCATGCAAATATTTCCGCATCAGCTAACAAGTTACCTGCCTGGTCTTTCTCATTCACCGAGGGCACACCTACACGCTCTGTAGGCCACGCAATGGCCAACGCCGGGTCATTCCAACGAATGGAACGTTCGTGTGGCTTTGCCCAGTAATCAGTGGTTTTATACAAAAATTCAGCGCCTTCAGTGAGCGCCATAAAGCCATGCGCAAAGCCTTTTGGCACCCAAAACATTTTTTGATTTTCAGCACTAAGAATCACACTGACGTGCTTTCCAAACGTAGCGGACGACTTACGAATGTCTACCGCCACATCAAAGACTTCACCCGCTACCACGCGCACAAGCTTGCCCTGCGCGCTTTGAATTTGGTAATGTAAGCCACGCAACACGCCCTTAGCGCTTTTAGAGTGATTATCTTGCACGAATGCGTCGGTAACGCCGAGTAACTCTCGAAACTTCTTTTCGTTAAAGCTCTCATAAAACCAACCGCGCGCATCACCGAACACGCTCGGCTCAATTATTTTTACATCCGCAATTGCTGTATCAACAACCTTCATTAGTACACCGTGTCACTGAGCATTTGCATCAAATATTGGCCGTAGCTATTTTTTAGCATTGGTTTTGCCAATGCCTCAACTTGCGCTGCCGAAATCCACCCAAGACGATACGCAATTTCTTCTGGACAGGCAATTTTTAAGCCTTGGCGTTTTTCTAAAGTTGCGATGTATTGCGACGCTTCCAGCAAAGACTCATGGGTGCCCGTATCCAACCAAGCCATACCGCGCCCCATCAATTCGCAGGATAGCTGACCTTTTTCAAGATATAGACGGTTTAAGTCGGTAATTTCAAGCTCGCCGCGCGATGACGGCTTAAGATCACGCACTAAGTCGCAGACTTGAGTATCGTAAAAATAAAGCCCCGTGACGGCGTAATGCGATTTCGGTTTTAACGGTTTTTCCTCTAGCGACAATACCCGCAATTGATCATCGAATTCAGCCACGCCATAACGCTCTGGATCGTGCACGCGATAAGCAAATACGGTGGATCCGCTAATACGTTTATCAGCGCGATCGAGCTGCACCGAAAAGTCATGCCCATAAAAAATATTGTCGCCAAGCACGAGGGCGGAAGGGTTGTTACCCACAAAATCACGGCCAATGTGGAAGGCCTGCGCCAAGCCATCAGGGCTCGGCTGCACCGCATATTGCAGATTTAAACCCCACTTTGCACCATCGCCTAACAACTCTTGAAACCGAGGCGTATCTTGCGGCGTGGAAATAATCAAAATATCCTGCATACCCGCTAGCATTAGCGTGCTTAATGGATAATAAACCATCGGCTTATCGTAAATTGGCAGTAATTGCTTCGATACCACTTGCGTCACGGGATACAGACGCGTGCCGCTACCGCCGGCCAAAATAATTCCCTTACGATTTACTGAACTCATCTAAATTCCCACTCTTTTAAAATTAAGCAATTTTGCCGTATTGCTTTTGCATCCACTGACGATATTCACCACTCGTAATTGACGCTACCCAATCTTGGTTCGCCAAATACCACACGACGGTTTTACGGATACCGCTTTCAAAATTTTCTTGCGCGCGCCAACCTAATTCGGTTTCCAGTTTGGTCGCGTCAATGGCGTACCGACGATCATGACCGGGCCGATCTTTTACATAAGTTTTTTGGACCGCGTAGCTTGCACCATCAGCACGAGGAGACAATTCATCCAATATTGCAATAATGGTATTGATTACTTCCATGTTGGTTCGTTCATTTTTACCGCCAACATTGTAGGTTTCTCCCGTGCGGCCACGCGCCAATACCGCTCGAATCGCGGTGCAATGATCCGTAACATACAACCAATCGCGCACATTCAAACCATCACCATAAATAGGTAAATTTTTGCCGCCCAATGCATTCTGGATCATGAGCGGAATCAGCTTCTCAGGGAAGTGATAAGGGCCGTAATTGTTCGAACAATTCGTCGTCAAAACCGGCATATGGTAGGTGTGAAAACACGCGCGCACTAAATGATCAGATGCCGCTTTAGATGCCGAATACGGGCTATTTGGCGCATAAGGGTGTGTTTCGGCAAAAGCGGCATCATCCATGCCAAGCGAGCCGTATACTTCATCGGTGGATACATGCAAGAACCGGAACGCTTCTTTGGCCGCACCCTCAAGCGCGCCCCAGTACGCTCTTACCTCTTCGAGCAAACCAAAAGTGCCCACAATATTAGTTTGAATAAACTCGTCGGCACCTAAAATTGAGCGGTCGACATGGCTTTCTGCTGCAAAATTAACGACGAAGCGCGGTTTGTTTTCCGCCAGCAGAGCGCGAACAAAGGCGCGATCACCAATATCAGCCTCTACAAATTTGTAGTTTTTATGGCTAGCGACGTCCTCAAGCGACTTTAAATTACCGGCGTAGGTCAATTTGTCTAAATTAATGACGGGCTCGGACTCTTCCGCTAGCCATTGACGAATAAAATTTGAGCCAATAAATCCTGCACCACCAGTGACAATAATCATAATTTATCTTTAAAAATCAATGTATTACGCTACTTTTTAAGTACTGAGCCGCGCTATTAAATCAACAAGCTGCCAACAGGCGCACCCACTACGCTAGAGCTTCTTAACCAACCAATAATTTTAACAGATTCAAAAGCGCGAAACCATTACAGAAGTGTAACCGCTAGTTAATTTGCATACCTTGTGCTGGCACACCAGAAGCCTCATGAGAATTGCTCATTGCCAACGCCTATGATCAATGTTGACGAGTGCTGGCTCAAATTGCTTGTGATTTATGTCCTCCGACTTAGCTCAATTAGCTTTGCGTATTTAGAAAACGCCGCAAAACAGCCAATAACAATATGCGCAAACCCAGCGCCGCCGTCTAAAAAGCCGAGCCGCAAAAAATAGAACTTAACAAAACGCGCCAGTGGACTCAACAGCATTTTGCTGTAGCCCACCCGAACACCTTGATCAAATAAGGCTCGCGCGTGCAAGCTTGAATAGCGATTTTGCTTGGTCAAATAGGCCTCAACCGTTTCTGCAGAATCGTGCAACAAGTCGCCCCTCAAGGTTCCGACAGGCGAAGTGGTGATTACCGTTTCGTGCACTTCATCATTGCTCCATGCAGCATGTTGGCGATGGAATAAGCGCAAGGAATAATCAGGGTACCCTTCACCGTGTTTTAGCCAGCGCCCCAAAAAGCTGTTGCGGCGTGGCATGCGCCATGCAAATTGCTTTGCGCTGCCACTTTCAATACCCTCAAAAGCTGCGTAAATACTGGCTTCCAACCTAGGCGTTACGCGTTCATCGGCATCCAAGCACAGCACCCAATTATGCCTGGCGGCATTAACAGCAAACTGCTTTTGTCGGCCAAAACCCAGCCACGCATGGTCAATTACGCGCGCGCCCATCGTTTGCGCCAGCGCGACAGTGGTGTCGGTAGAGCCAGAATCTACAACCACGACATCATCGACAAAGCGTACGCTTTCTAAGCATGCGCCAAGTTGGCTTGCGGCATTTTTGGTGATGATTACGACGGTCAGCTGGATTTTTTCCATAAGGGCACCTCTATAAATTCAGTTTTCTAAGGTAGCTTATTTGGCAAATACGGCACGAACGACAAATTTCGACGGCGCATATGCTTGATCTATAGGGAGAAATTTTTCGTGAGCAACAACACATGGCGATGAAAAGTGGATTTATAAGATTGCCCCTTGCAGACTCTAAAACCAGTCTTGCTGCATATCCAGCGTGGTATTGTCCAGCGAAGCCAATAGCGCAAGCTGCGTTCGCGCATGAGGCAATTCATATTGAAAGAAGTACGCGCAAGCTTGCTGCTTTCCAGCATAGAAACTTTTCTCAGCCGGACTAGCTGCATCGAATTTAGCGTTGGCGCAAATAGCTTGCTCAAGCCATATCCAAGCCAACGTACTATGCCCGAAAGCCTCTAAATACAGGGAGGCATTAGCCAACATTAAAGCAGCATTGTTGGCTTTACCCAGCACTCGAGTCGTGGCTAGCAAATCAGTAATTGCGGCATCAAAACTGGCTGAAAACGCCCGTAAATTGGGCGTTTTCAAGGCATTCACGGCTGTTTCACGCCAAATTTCCACAAGCTGCGCTAAGCCGGCGCCGTTTTGCATCCATACTTTTCGGCCTAATAAATCTAGACCTTGCACGCCATGTGTGCCTTCATGAATTGGGTTTAGGCGGTTGTCACGATAGAACTGTTCCACATTGTAATCACGCGTGTAGCCATAGCCACCATGCACTTGAATAGCCAAATCATTCGCATGCAAGCACCACTGCGACGGCCAGCTTTTAGCGATCGGTGTGAGCATATCTAGCATCAATGTGGCCGTCGCACGTGCGCTAGGCTCAAGTGCGGTTTTTTCTTCATCAACCAATTTAGCGCAGTACAAATTTAATGCCAAAGCGCCTTCGGCATACGCTTTTTGCGCCAGTAACATTCGCCGAACATCAGCGTGTTCAATGATGGCAATCGGTGGCGCAGTAGGATTTTTATCATCCACAGCACGCCCTTGCTTCCGCTGTCGCGCATACTCAAGCGAATGCAAATAGCCAGTGTAGCCCAACATGGTCGCACCTAAACCTACGCCAATGCGTGCCTCGTTCATCATGTGGAACATTGCTTGTAAGCCGCGACCCGACTCGCCGACAAGAAAACCGACCGCACCAGCAGCACCGTGCGGCGTGTATTTACCTTCGCCAAAATTGAGCAAACAATTGGTGGTGCCGCGATAGCCCATTTTATGGTTTAAGCCCGCCAAAACCACATCATTACGCGCGCCCAAACCACCATCAGCTTCGACTAGGAATTTAGGCACGATAAACAGCGATATCCCCTTTGCACCCACCGGCAAACTACCATCGGCTTGGGGAATTTTTGCGAGCACCAGATGCACAATGTTTTCCGATAGCGCATGATCGCCACCGGATATCCACATTTTATTGCCGGTTAGTCGATAGCACTGTCCCAGTTCGGCGGCATAAGGCAGCGTGATATCAGCAACGGCGCGCGTTTGAATATCACCCAAGCTGGAGCCTGCTTGCGGCTCCGACAAGCACATGGTGCCAAAGTAGCGCCCCGCCAATTGCGGCTTAGCGAAAGTTGCAATTTGCGCCGGCGTGCCGTGTGCACACAACAAATTTGCGTTGCCTGTCGTTAAAAACACATAAGCCGAAGTAGCCACATTGGCACCCATGAACCAGCTCATCATTGCGTTTTCAACCACTTTGGGCAACTGCATACCGCCTAATGCTTCGTCTTGACCCGCCGCAACGAATCCGAGCGCGACAAATTTATCAAGTGCAGTTTTAATTTCTGGGATTTGAACAATCACGTCGTGTTCAACATAAGGTTCGTTGGCATCACTTTTTTTATTGTGCGGCGCGAAGGCTTCAGTTGCTAAACTTGCGGCCGTTTCTAACACCGCGTCAAAGGTTTCGCGGCTGTGCTCGGCAAAGCGTGGGCGCGCACAAAGCGCCTCTGCGTTTAACCATTCGTAGAGCAAAAAAGCAATATCGCGTTCGGAAGCAATTAGAGAGCGCGGCACACTCATTGCGCTATCGCTTTCAAAAAATCATCAGCTAAGTAACTAAAGATGCCCGATAACAGGGCGTCTTTGGGTATAGATAGACAACAAAAATCGATCATTAGTCGCCTCATTAATTATTAGCGCTATCGAGCAGCCACGCATCAGGTTGCCAAAAGCTTGCGTCGGCATTGGGTAATTTCGCAAAGCGTTGCATTGCAGCGATCGCATTCTGTACCCCAAACTGCCGCCCATAGAACATCGGCCCTCCACGAAACCGCGGGAAGCCGTAACCAGTTAAATACACCACGTCAATATCGGACGCACGGGCGGCAATACCTTCACGCATAATGGCAGCCCCTTCATTGAAGAGCGCAAACATTAAGCGCCCAACAATTTCCGTATCGTCAATGGGGCGACTCACCAACCCAATACTGGTGCGGTGTTCTTCAAGTAGCGCAGCAACGGTAACTGAAGGCTTTGCATGGCGCTCGCCGGGCGCATAATCATACCAACCCGCATTGGTTTTTTGCCCGAAGCGACCCAGCGCACAGAGCTTATCGGCAATGGTGGAATAGCGCATGTTTGGATATTGTACGTAACGGCGTTTGCGAATTGCCCAGCCAATATCATTGCCCGCTAAATCCGCCATGCGAAACGGGCCCATCGCCCAGCCGAAGCTTTCCATGGCGCCATCTATTTGCGCCACTGTAGCGCCTTCGTCCAGCAAAAACAGGGCTTGGCGGACGTATTGCTCAATCATTCTGTTACCAATAAAGCCATCGGATATCTGCGACACGCCAGCCACTACGCCTACTTTACCTAAACGTTTTGCCAGCGCCATTGCCGTTGCCAACACATCTGTTGCGGTGTGCTTGCCGCGTACAATTTCCAGTAAACGCATGATGTTTGCAGGACTAAAAAAATGCAATCCGACAACATCAGCGGCGCGCGCGGTAACTGCTGCTAGCGCGTCAACGTCAAGGGTAGAGGTATTGCTGGCCAGTATGGCGCCAGACTTTAAGATGGCGTCCAGCGCTTTAAACACTTCACATTTCACCGCAAAATCTTCAAACACGGCTTCCACGACTAAATCTACATCGGCCAACGCCGCTAGCTGCAGTTGCGGATTAAGGTTGGCGATTTTTTGTGCGGCCTGTGTTGCGGTAATCCGACCTTTATCGGCTTGGGCTTGAACCACTTTTCTGATGTGTTCAACACCGCGTTGCAGCGCAACATCTGAAGTTTCAACCAAGGTGGTGGCAAATCCCGCGTATAAAAAAGTAAGCGCAATACCGCAACCCATCGTACCCGCACCCACTACCCCAACTTTACGGATGCTCCGAATATGCCCTGAAGATGCCCGATTATCGGGCATCTTCAACCCCTCTGGAAGTTTACTAGCGGCGCGTTCAGCAAAAAATGCGTGGCGTAAGGCAGCACTTTCCGGTGTATTCAGCAAAGCATTGAATAGCGCAAATTCCTTTTGTAAGCCCGCCTCGATGGGCAATTGGTGCGCCGCTTCGATGGCATCTACACAAGCTGCTACGGCAGGATAGCTTGCCGATGCACCCAGCGCTTGCGCGCGCGCCGTGACGATAAGCGCTGTCGCAGCGGCGTCAAGAGACAAAGTGATGTCGCAAACACGCGGATGGCTGGCGCTAGTAACTTGCGCTTTTGCAAAAGCAACCGCTTCCTGCAAAAATGCCGCATCCCGAGATTCAAACACGGCATCAAGCACTTTTGTATTGGCCTTGAGCCACGCGGCGGGCTTTGGCTTACCGCTGCAAATCATGTCTAACGCCACCGCCGCACCACTTAAACGCGGCAAGCGCTGCGTGCCGCCGGCACCTGGCAGAATACCGATCAACACCTCTGGCAGTCCGATTAAGGCCTTCGCTGTTGCCACTCGATAATGGCAGGCCAATGAAATTTCTAAGCCGCCGCCCATGCAGACGCCATTGATTGCACTAATCACCGGCTTTTTACTAGATTCGAAAAACGCGATGAAATCGAACAAATTAGGATACTGCAATCCTGTGGGCAACCCAAATTCTTTAATGTCCGCGCCGCCCGTAAACACGCCGTTTGCGCCCGTAACGATGATCGCAGTCACACTTGCGCTGTCCCGCGCGCGCTCAAAACCAGCCATCATCGCGCTGCGTGTAGCCAAGCCCATACTGTTTATTGGCGCGCCGTCTAGGGCAATGACCGCAACGCCATCCACTTCAGTATATTGCGCGGTGGGCGACTTCGGTGTGATTTTGGTCATTGTTGGCTTTTTTCTGGGTTTAATTAGTTGCTTACAGCACGAAATCTACGGCATTTCGAGAGCCTGCAGATGCCCTATTTTCGGCACTTTACAGCCATTGAGTACACGTTTTTAACGTGGCTTGCGCGGCATTCTGCTAAAAATTAAATCATACAACCAATTAGGTATAAATCGCAGTGTCCGCGCTGCAACACCCATCGTCCACGGAATCACCGTGAAGCTGGTTTTTGCATCGATAGCGCGCGCGAAGCGGATCGCCGCTTCATCCACATCAATAAGGAACGGCATTTTAAATTTATTCACCGCCGTCATCGGCGTGCGAATGTAGCCCGGGCAAATAGTGACAACACTCACGCCGCTGGTGCGCAGTTCCACCCGCAGCGATTCGCAATAGCGAATGCAAGCCGCCTTCGACGCTGAATAAGCGCCACCGCCGGGTATGCCCCGAAATCCGGCAACACTGGCAATGCCTACCAAGGTACCGATTTTGCGCGCGGTCACTACCCCTATAAAGGCGTGGAAGGTATTCACCATACCCATCACATTGATATCAAATACCTCTTGGAATACGGCCAGATCATCGCCTTCGGAAGTCAGCGTGCCTTTGGATACGCCGGCGTTGGCAATCACGATATCGGGTGCGCCAAAGGCTTGGCAAAAATCTGCGGCGGCGGCTTTGAGCGCTACCGGATCGCGGACATCGCAAACGTAAATGCGCGGGGCAGGAGCGACGGCTGCAATCGCGGTTGCGAGTTCATTTAGCAAGTCCGCACGCCGCGCCGTTAGGCCAAGCTGCACCCCTTGGCTGGCGTAATGCCGCGCTAAAGCTGCGCCGATGCCGCTGGATGCGCCGGTGATGAAGACGGTTTTCAAACTGAGCTAAAAGTGCGTTCGTACGGCAACCTTTACTGTGTTGCCACAGCAGGTTTGGCAAAATCCTTTGGCTCGGCTACTTTAGGCTTAACTACTTTAGGCTTTGCGACCGCCTTCGTAGCAGCTACTGCTGCAGCACCGCCCACTACAGCGGTTGCACCCACGGCGCCTGCCGCTACAGCGGCTGTAGATACGCTAGATACAGGTTTCTTCGCAGTGGCACGCACTTGCGCTACAAGAAAATCGATCACCGCCAAAAAGTGATCGGGACCTTGCGTTTGCGATGAAATGTATTTTCCACCAACGACCATCGTGGGCGTGGAGCTAATTTTATATTGCTCAGCAAGTTTTATCGCACCCTTAGTTTTTGCGTCGACAGTAAAGGATTTGGCAGTAGCTTCAAATACTTTTGTATCTACGCCTTGTTTTTCCAACCACTTGTTCAGATCAGACCCACTGGCGAGAATCACCCCATCCCGATTAGCGGCTTGAAATATTTTTTCATGCAATTTCGTAAGCAGCCCCATCGATTCTAAAGTGTAAAACAGCGGCGCATTGTCGATACCCCGCAGTTTAAAATTGGGGACAGCGGCAGGTACGCGGCGGAACATGACATCGGCGGGTTGGCGCTTTGCCCACTGCTCAAGCTTTGACTCCAACGCATCACAAGCGCCACAACCGTAGGCAAAAAATTCCAGCACTTCAATTTTGCCGTCTTCTAACGTGGCTTGCGGGGGGTCAATCAAGCGATAGTCCGTACCCTGCTTAAACTGCGCGCTCACCGGTACTGCGATCGTGGCACAGCCTAAAGCAGCCACGACTAGAGGTGTGCGCAATGCGGCCATAAATGATTTAAATTTTAATAACATGAGGGCAAATCCTTAAATAAAATGAATATAGCGCTAACGACTTAGTTTCCAGTCCCGCAGCATTACCTGAAAACACAGTGCAGAAATATTGGACAGGAGCAGTCAATAAAAATTCAATATGGCTGCAAACACCCTATTTTAGGGCTTTTTCACGGTTTTACTAGCGCCATTTAGTTGCCCAACCAACTCTTCAACCTTGGCAAACAATAATTTCGGGCTGGGATTAGCGCCTTGCGTTAAGGCATAACGACCGCCTACCGTAATTGTTGGGGTTGAACGCAACTGATAATCGCCGGTCATTTTTCTAGCTTGCGTTACTTTAGCGGTCACCCCAAATGAAGCTGACGCGATTTCGTATTTATCTGCATCCACGCCTTGCTTGATGAGCCACGCGCGCAATACCTTCGGATTTCCCAGCATTTCGCCCTCATTATTTAGGGCGGCAAATACTTTTTCGTGCAGCGTATTCAGCAGGCCCATCGCTTCTAACGTGTAGTAAATTGGCGCAGAATCGATGCCGCGAATCGAAAACCCGTTTTGGCTTACCGGCACCCGACGAAAACCAACTTCAGGTCCAAGCGTTTTTACCCAATCGGCAAGTCGTGGTTCAAGCGTTGCACAATGGCTGCAACCATAAGCAAAAAACTCAAGCACTTCAACCTTGCCGTTGTTGGGCGTGGCCTGCGGCGGATCTAGGCGCACCACTTCGGGCAAACCTTGCGCATTAACTGTTGTGGTAGCAATGGCCACCATAACGCCTAGCACTATTAACGGCGCCAATAGCGCCCGAAACCAGCGAGAATCTTGCGCCGCAGCGCCGACGGCCGTACTTAAAAGTTGCTGAGAACCCATAAAACTCCCTGAAAGTTAATTTTTAACACTGGGTAAAAGCGGTGGTTACGGAACTACTCCACCTTTACGACGCTTGCTGTGATGCCGTTTTGCGCAAGCGCTGCACGCACACGATTTACTTCCTCAATGTTACGATAAGTACCTAGGCGTACTCGATATAACGTACCCTTGTCTGGCACGTTGACAGGCCGCACCGTAGCCTCATAACCCGCAAAAGCAATCTTTGCCTTCAAACTTTCCGCATCAGATTCGTTTTGAAATGCACCCGCCTGCAACGCGTAGTTTGGCCCGGGTGCAGCGGCTTGGGGAACCGCAGTTGCCCCCGCAGCTGTTCCCGTCGTGGCCGCAGCGGGCGGAAACACCGGACGACCGCCCAACGGCATCGCTACAGCACCAGCAGGCGCTGGAGCCTGAGCAGTAGCCGAAACGGGCGGGGTGGCCGCCTTCGGCATAGCGGGCGACGTGGCTACCGCAGGAGTAGGGATTGGCGCCTTTGCAACCGCACCGGACTTGTCTATAGGCCGATCTACGGGGCGATCAGCTGGCTTATCGCCGGGCAAAATATCATAAAACTCAAAGCGCGGCTTTGTCCCGTCTTTCGGGGCTTCTCCGGCTTTAGCAACAGCTGGTGCAACTCTCTGGCTAGGCGTGCTAACACCAGACGGCGGCGCGGCTTTTGCTAACGGTTCAGGCTGCTTTACTTTATCCACCACATTGGCACTACCACTGTTGCGGCTTACAAAATAGGCAACAGATAGCGCAATCAACATGCCCAGCAGTAGGCCGATGATAATGCCGATAAACATCGGGTTTAGTCCCCGGCCCTGTGGTTTAGCTGTTGCGCGCGTAGCGCGTGGGCCTTCAGTATTTGAGCTCATTTGCTTAACTTTATCCTGTTTTCAATTTACATTTTTTCAGGTGCGCTGACACCCAAACAATCTAGGCCGTTGCGCAACACTTGCTTGGTCGCCGCTATCAAGGCTAAACGGGCCAGCTTTAATTCGGTATCCTCGACCAAGAATTTTTCGGCATTGTAGTAGCTATGCAATTTTGCTGCTACTTCCGACAAATAAGCTGCTACCAAATGCGGCGCTAACTCGCGCGCAGCAACCGCTAGTTGCTCCGGAAATTCCGCTAACAAACGCAACAAGTCAGACTCAACAGGTGCCTGAAGACGCCCTAAATTAGCGGCTTTCCAAGCACCATTTGAGCCACCACTTTGCGCAAAAAGCTCTTGTACGCGACAAATACGTGCATGTGCATATTGCACATAATAAACTGGGTTTTCTTCACTTTTGCTTTTAGCTAAATCAATATCAAAATTCAGCTGCGAATCTGATTTACGCATCACGAAAAAATAGCGTGTGGCGTCCCGCCCTACTTCGTCGATTAAGTCGCGCAAGGTTACATAGCTGCCGGCGCGCTTAGAAATTTTTACTTCCACCCCACCACGCATTACGGTAATCATTTGATGCAGTACGTAATCGGGATAACCGCTGGAAATGCCCATATTTAGGGCTTGTAGGCCCGCTCTCACGCGCGCGAGTGTACCGTGGTGATCAGCACCCAGCTCTGTAATGGCGCGCTTAAAACCGCGCTGCCATTTGGTAACGTGATAAGCTACGTCAGGTAAAAAATAGGTGTACGTACCGTCAGACTTTTGCATCACACGGTCTTTATCATCGCCAAATGTAGTGGTGCGCAACCATGTGGCGCCGCCTTCTTCATAGGTATGTCCGCTGGCTTTTAAAGCCGCCACAGTTTTATCCACCAAACCATCGCTATACAAGCTTGATTCCAAATAAAATTGGTCAAAGGTGACGGCAAACGCCTGCAGGTCTAAATCTTGCTCATGGCGCAATGCCGCTACCGCAAATGCCCGTACTTGCTCAGCATTTTCACCCCTTAAATCATCGGCATATTCAGCCGCATAGTCAGCCGCTATGTCACAAATATAGTCGCCTTTATAGCCGTTTTCAGGGAACGGCGCCGCCACTTCGCCCTCTTTAAGCAAACGCTCGCGCAATCGCGCTTGCACGGAAATAGTAAGGGTATCAATTTGCACGCCAGCATCGTTGTAGTAAAACTCCCGTGCCACCTTGTATCCCTGCCACTCAAGCAAGCGCGCCAACGTATCACCCACAGCCGCAGCCCGTCCGTGCCCCACGTGCAAAGGCCCAGTGGGGTTGGCGGATACAAACTCCACCATCACTGGCTCATTTGCTCCCATGGCGCTTTTACCAAAGCTATCGCCAGCAGCTGCAATGGCGGCAATTACGCGGGTTTGCGCATGCGCGCTTAAGCGAATATTGATAAACCCCGGCCCCGCAATTTCAGGCGTTTGTGCCAAAACACTATCAGCATCAATGACGGGTAACGCCGCCAAAATACCTTCCGCTACATCACGCGGCTTAAGCTTTAAAACCTTCGCTAATTGCAACGCACTATTCACCGCAAAGTGCCCATGGTCGGGGTTCTTCGGCTTTTCTACTTCTATTCGAAAGGGCGCGCGTGCAGTTGCACTTTCCATCAACTGCGGAAACGCTTTTAAAGTAGCTGTTTGAAACAACTGCGCGACTAAATCTTTGTTTTGCTCAAAAAGGGACATGAAGCGAAGGCTCGGTGATTTTATAACCTTCTATTATCGCGTAAATGGGCGTTCATGGGGCGAAAATGGTGTGACTTTGGGTGACGGCTACCCTAGATTAATGTCACCATCCGCATAAGGGTCCGCCACCTTCAATTTCTTAAGCAAAGCAACTTCCTGCGCCTCCATCACTTTCGCGTCTTTTAGCCGAACGTGATCCAATCCCGCCAGATGTAGTGTGCCGTGAATCGTCAAGTGGGCGTAGTGATTTGGGGGGGGCTTTTTTTGTTCTTTGGCTTCGCGGTTTACCACTGGGGCGCAGAGCACAATATCGCCTTCTAGGTTGCGAGTTTTTTTATCGTGATACACGAAGGTAAGCACATTGGTGGCATAGTCTTTGTCTCTGAAGGCGTTGTTTAGGTTGCGGCCTTCAGTTTGGTTGACTACTCTTATTGTGAGCGTGGCGCTTTCAATGTCACAGCTTTGCAGCGCTAATTTTGCCCATTTGATGAGGTTTTTTTCATCTGGTACGTGCGCGATTCGGCTGGCTAGTTGCACATCTATATTATATTTTGCCATGACCTACTCTCTGTAAACATGGCTGGAGATGCCCTAAAACAGGGTTTCTCCAACCAGTAATTTAACGCCTTGTGCGGCTGTTAGCCTCGTATGCACCCACTATCGCCTGCACTAGCGGATGACGCACCACGTCTTCGGCTTGGAATACCGTGAAGCCGATGCCGCGCACGCCGTAGAGCACGTTTCTGGCATCAATTAAGCCGCTAGTTTGGCCGTTGCGCAAATCTACTTGCGTGACGTCGCCGGTGATGACGGCTTTGGTGCCGAAGCCTAGGCGGGTTAAAAACATTTTCATTTGTTCGGGCGTGGTGTTTTGCGCTTCGTCCAAAATAATGAAGGAATGATTTAGCGTACGGCCACGCATGTAGGCCAAGGGCGCTACTTCAATTTGGTTGCGTTCGAACATGCGAGCGACTTTATCGAAGCCCATGAGCTCATACAGCGCATCGTAAAGCGGGCGCAAAAAAGGGTCAACCTTTTGCGATACGTCGCCCGGCAGAAAACCTAGGCGCTCACCGGCTTCTACTGTGGGGCGCGTGAGCAAGATGCGCTTTACGGTATCACGCTCAAACGCATCAACGGCGGCGGCGACGGCAAGGTAAGTTTTACCGGTGCCTGCAGGGCCTACGCCAAAGGTGATGTCGTGGGTTTGCATTTGCTGCACGTATTCAAGTTGGCGCTCGGTGCGCGCACGAAGGTCGGCGCGACGCGTATGCAAGGGTAATTCAGCTTGCTGCTCCAACGGACGTTTATCCGAAGCAAGTGCGGTCACGCGACGCTTTTGGCGCGGCGGATTTTGGTCATTTTCTTCAGAACGATCTACGTATTCAAGCAGCGCTAATTCAATATCTTCAGCATCGGTTTTGTCGTTGGCTTGCGCATATAAACGCGTGAGCACTTTGCCTGCGAGGATAGCTTGGGATTTATCACCACCGATGCTGAAGCGTTCAGACCGGTGTGAAATTATTACATCCAACGCGTTTTCAACTTGCCGCAAGTGCGCGTCTAACGCGCCGCATAAACCAGCTAATCGTCGGTTATCGACTGGCGTAAAATGCAGCTCGACGACATGCTTTTTCACTAACTATGCTCAATCAGCAATGCCTTGGAGGCGCCCTCATTACGGGCTTCTTCAACGATCTTTCCGCGCAAGGTATAGTGCATTGCCTCATCAATTTCAAGCGTTACAAATTGACCGATGTAACTTGCCGAACCTGGGAAATTCACGACCCGATTATTGTCTGTGCGCCCGGTAAGTTCTTTGTCGTCACGTTTAGACGTGCCTTCAACGAGCACACGCTGGAATGTGCCCAACATGGCTTGGCTAATCACGGCGGCCTGCGCGTTTAGCTGGTCTTGCAATACTTTTAAGCGGGCGTGCTTGGTTTCGTACGATGCATCATCCGGCAAATTAGCAGCTGGCGTACCGGGGCGTGGGCTGTAGATAAAGCTATAGCTGCCGTCAAAATTTACGTCCTTCACCAGCTTTAACGTCTTGGCGAAATCTTCTTCAGTTTCACCGGGGAAACCAACAATAAAATCACTGGTGATTGAAATATCAGGCCGTGCTTCGCGCACTTTGCGGATGATCGATTTATATTGCAGCGCCGTGTAATTGCGCTTCATGGCAGACAAAATTCTATCTGAGCCCGACTGCACCGGTAGATGTAATTGCGACACGAGCTTAGGCAGCTTTACAAATGCTTCGATTAAACGCGGCGTAAATTCAACCGGATGCGACGTTGTGTAGCGAATTCGCACCACCGCTTCGATGCGCGAAACAGCAGCGAGCAATAAAGCCAAATCTGCGGTAGTGCCGTCGTCCATTTCGCCCAAGTAAGCATTGACGTTCTGGCCCAGCAAAATAATTTCTTTCACGCCCTGCTTAGTCAATGCATTAACTTCTGCCAGCACGTCGTTAAACGGACGCGAAATTTCTTCGCCACGGGTGTAGGGCACCACGCAAAAGCTGCAGTATTTGCTACACCCTTCCATAATCGACACGTAAGCTGATGCACCTTCAACCCGTGCCGGCGGCAGGTTATCAAACTTTTCAATTTCCGGAAAGGTAATGTCTACTTGACTCACACCCGTGGCGCGTTGGCGCTTAATTAGAGCGGGAATACGGTGCAAGGTTTGCGGGCCAAACACAAAATCAACATAGGGCGCGCGCTCCACAATCGCGTCGCCTTCTTGCGAAGCCACACAACCGCCCACGCCAATTAACATACCGGGCTTGGCTTCTTTTAGCTCGCGCAAACGCCCTAAATCGCTGAACACTTTTTCTTGCGCTTTTTCGCGCACGGAGCAAGTGTTAAGCAGCACAATATCGGCATCTTCAGGGGTTTCGGCTTTTTCGTAGCCTTCAAATTCATGCAATACGTCTGCCATTTTTTGGCTATCGTATTCATTCATTTGGCAGCCGAAGGTGCGGATGAAGACTTTTTTGGTCTGTGGCAGGGTTAAATCGGGATTTTTAACTTGCGCGTAGCGTGCGGATGAGCGTGTCATGCGGAGCTCCGAGGCGTTCAACACAGAAAGGTGTCAAACCGAAAATATTGGTGGCCAATCCCTGATTCGAACAGGGGACCTGCGGATTATGATTCCGTCGCTCTAACCGGCTGAGCTAATTGGCCAATATGCGCAAAACACCTAAAAAATACAGTGCAATGCAACAGTGAAGGGGGCGAATTGTGGCTTGACGCGGCCATTTTGTCAAGGAAAATAGCGTGCTTTTGAGCGCCCGCGCGCGCGCGAAGCCGCCAAAAATGACTGACTACGCGCGCGAAAACGCAATTTTTAGCTAAAAGTACGGTCTATTCTTCGGGCGCAATAAATTTACGGAATTTAAATGCAGGAAAACAAAGCGCTACAACGCACTCACTGTCATTTCAAAACAAAGCGCGCAGTTGCAGATTTAGTGCCCACCGTTACTTGCACCACAGCCTTGGTGCCGGCAGCCACATTAAATTTGCCCTTAAGCTCCAGCTTGCCAACGACTGGTGCTAGGATAAAATCTTGCTTATCAGCGCCATTTAGCAGCGTAACTTTTCCTGTTGCGCCGGTAAAGTCTACGGCCTTACCATGATCGCTTAAGTAAACTTCCAGCAAGTCTGGCTTTGCGACGAATTCCATATCGAATGCTTTGGTTTCCTTCATTTGGCCGCCGTGACGCGGCGTGTGATCGCCACCAGCTAGACTGGCGGTGGCAAGGGTGGCAACAAATACGGCAGCAACAAGATTAAGTACGGATTTCATTAGATTTTCCTTTTGTGGTTAGTGGCATACAAAAACAATAACGCATTAGCTACAGTTAACGACTACAAAACTTACAACGCTTCTTTACTATCCGCTGCCAGCAAACGATTCGCTGCCTTTCGCCCAAATAACCAAAACAAGGCGGGCGTTAAAAACGTATCGAGCAGGGTGCAACTTATTAGGCCTGCAAAAATAACCACAGCAACGGGATGCAAAATTTCGGTGCCTGGTCGTTCGGCTTCAAACAAAAGTGGTGCTAACGCAAAGGCTGTTACCAAGGCTGTCATTAACACCGGCGACAGGCGTTCTAGCGAACCACGCACAATCATTTTTAGATCAAACGCTTCGCCCTCAAACCGCATCAAGTTAATGTAGTGGCTAACTTTTAAAATACCATTGCGCACCGAAATACCGCCTAGCGTAATAAAGCCAATTAAGGCTGCCACTGATAGCGGCTGGTTGGAAAGCCACAGCCCTAGGACCGCACCGACCAGCGCCAATGGAATATTGGCCATAATTAGCAACGATAATGCCGTGGATTGATAGCGGCTGTAGAGCACCACAAACATCAAGCTGAGCGACACCAGCGACAGCAAACCAACCAACTTCGATGCTTCTTCTTGCGCCTGAAATTGCCCGCCTAGCGTGATGAAATAGGCTTCTGGCAATTTTGTTGCGGCCACCACTGCGCGAATATCGGCCACCACTTCAGACAGCGCACGGCCTTGGGCATTGGCTGACAAGACGATGCGACGCTTGCCATCGTCACGACTTATTTGGTTGGGGCCGTCGCCTTCTTCAATGTTAGCAAGCTTTGATAAGGGCACGCGACCACTTGGCGTATCAATTAGAATTTGTGCCAAGCCTTCAACCGTGCGGGCGGTTTCGGGGAGGCGCATGACGAGCGCAAAGCGGCGACCGTTCTCCACAATTTGCGAAATTTTTTCGCCTTCAATCATGGCCTCCAAGGTCGATAACAATTGCGGTGCGGGCAAGCCATATTGCGCGGCACGAGCGTAGTCCAGCGTAATTTTAATTTGCGGCGCAAGCACTTGTTTTTCAATTTCTAAATCAGTCAGCCCTTGTATGCCCGCTAATTTCGCACACAACACATCAGCTTGACCGCGCAGGGTATCAAGGTCTTCACCAAAAATCTTGATCGCAATTTGCGACCGCACGCCCGATAGCATGTGATCAATCCGATGCGAAATTGGCTGACCCAATGCAATTGATGCGGGCAAGTTGATGAGCTTGGCGCGAATATCGGCTTGAATCGCCGTCATGGATCGCGTTAACTCCCCCGCAGGTTTAATGCCCACATCCAGCTCACTCACATGCACGCCTTCAGCATGTTCATCCAGCTCAGCACGACCGCTCCGCCGCCCGACATGCGTCACTTCAGGCACTTTGCGAATTAGCACTTCGGCTTGCTTGGCTAAGGCCGATGATTCTGCCAAGGTTACGCCCGGATTCAAGCGCATGCCCACCAACAACGTGCCTTCATTAAACGGCGGCAAAAATGTGGTCGGGAAAAACGGCACAGCGCCAATCGCCAACACCACCGAAACGGCACCCGCAGCTAACGCAGCTTCAGGATGTTGCAACACAAATTGCAATGAACGCTGGTAGTGCTTCTTTAAGAAGCGCAGCAACGCGGTGTCGTCATGATGTAGCGATTTCATGGTGGGCAATAAATAGTAGGCCAGCACCGGCGTGATGGTGACTGACACCAACAATGACGCCACCGTAGAAATAATAAAAGCCACGCCAAGCGGCACAAATAGGCGACCTTCAATGCCCGGCAGCGCAAACAAGGGCAAGAATACCAGCACGATTATGAGCGTGGCGTACACAATACCGGAACGTACCTCCATGGATGCCGCACGCACAATTTCTAAGATACTGCTGGTAGCAGATTTCATTTTTAGCCGTCGAATAATGTTTTCAACGTCTACCACCGCATCGTCCACCAAGCCACCGATAGCAATGGCCAGGCCGCCTAAGGTCATGGTGTTAATGGACAAGCCAAAATATTTAAACACCAAAGCCGTAATTAAAATTGAAACGGGGATCGCGGTAAGCGCAATTAAGGTGGGGCGTATCGTGCCTAAAAAAACGAACAAAATTACCGCCACAAAGACGGATGCGCCGATGAGCTTACCTTGCAAAGTGGTAATAGACGCCTCGATAAAACTTGCTTGCCGAAACGTCACGCGCGGCGCCTCCATGCCTGCGGGTAGCGTTTTTTTCATTTCTTCCAACGCAGCTTCAATGGTTTTAGTGAGTGCGATGGTGTCGGCTGTAGGTTGTTTTTGAATACCCAAAATAACGGCGGGCTTGCCTTCATAGCCAGCATCGCCGCGCTTAATGGCGGGCGCGAAAGTGACATCCGCTATTTGCCGCAGCAATATGGGCTGGCCTTTTTTGGCCGTCAGCGCTAAATTTTTTAAATCATCTAATTTTGATGTGCGCCCTAAATTGCGAATCAAATATTCGCGCCCGTTTAGCTCTAAAAATCCGCCCGATGAGTTGGATGAATAGCCTTTAAGCGCCCCTTCAATTTGTTCGTGGGTAATACCAAGCTCGCCCATGCGCACCGTGTTTGGCTGCACTTGAAACTGCCGCACTTCACCGCCAATTGGGATCACCTGCGCCACGCCGCCCACGGCCAATAAGCGCGGGCGTAGCACCCAATCGGCATATTCACGCACTTGCATCGGCGTGATTTTAGTGGTGTCTACAGGGATGGCAATTTGCATAATTTCACCCATGATGGAACTGATAGGCCCCATGCGCGCCACCACGCCCGCAGGTAAGCCTTCTTCCATTGCTGCAAGCCGTTCGGCCACCAATTGCCGCGCGCGGAAAATGTCGGTTGACCAATCAAATGTGACGTAGATAAAGCTTAAGCCAGCGCTTGAAACCGAGCGTATCGATTCCACGCTAGGCAGCCCATTCATGGTCGTTTCCAACGGAAACGTCACTAGCTGTTCCACCTCTTCAGCGGCCATGCCGCCTACTTCAGTCATGATCGTGACGGTGGGTTTGTTTAAATCAGGAAACACATCTACCGGCGCACGTATGAGCGTAAACGCGCCGTAGGCCATCACCATCAGGCTGGCAATAATCACCAGCAATCTGTTGTTGAGGCTGTTATCAAGGAGCCACTTAAACATGATGGTTGGCTCCTAACGAATTTGGTTGATGAGTGTGGCACCCTGCGTCACCACGCGATCAGCCGCTTGCAAGCCAGCGGTAATGGACACCGCTACGCCGCTTAATGGCTCCACCGTAACCACCCGCGCTTCAAAGCGTTCGGGTGCGGTTTTTACCCACACGACGGTTTGATTTGCGGTGTTTTTCATTAGCGATGCTGAAGGTACGCTCACGCCTTTAACTTTGCTTGCTGATTGCACAAACACTTGCACCGGCTGACCCAATGCAAGGTCAACTGCGGGTGCTTTGGTGTTCGCTTCAATTTGAAATGTGATCGGCAAAGCTTGCTCGCGTAAGCTACGCGCCGCACCGACCAAGCGCAATGGTATGCGCTGATTACCCACAGCCATGCTGGCGCTGGCGATGTCGCCCGTTACGGCTGCATCGTAGGCCAACGCTTCCACATGCAAGCGCGTGGGATCAATAATTTCAAACGCCAATTCGCGCACATCGATCACTTGGCCTGCCAACACATTCGCCGATGCAATCACACCAGCTACCGGTGCAACTAGCGCCTCACGCGCGACCTGCCCCGTGGAGATGGCCAAAATACGGGCATTTAGGCTTTGTAGCTCGTTTTCGGTGGCTTCAATTTCTTTACGCGGCACGGTATCAATCAGTGCGTTTTGCCGAGTGAGCCGTTTTTGCGCCAATTGTTGTTCGGCACGTAATTGCGCAGTTTGCACCGATTGGTTTGCAGTTTCAACACTGCTTACTGTGGGCACCACATAGGCCAATACATCGCCACGGCTCACGGCCTTGCCCACATGCGGCAACCCAGCAGGGCCAGCAACAATTCGGCCGCCTTGCGTTGACTGCACGCGCCCACCGGCGTTCGGGTTCATCACAATTTTGCCCGATAGCTCAACGCTACGCGGCAGGGTTTCAAGCACGGCTGGCGTTGTGCGCACATTAATTTGCCGTTGCGCAGGCTTCGGCAAAAATACGCTCCCATCAGGATTACGCATGGGGCCGTTGGTGCTTGACGCAGCGGGTGAGTCACCGTGGTCATGACCAAGACCGGCGTAGGCGCTAAAACTTAAACTTGCGGCAATGAGGATCGCTACAAGATGTTGGCGGGCGTTAATTTTCATATTGCACCGCCTGCATATTTAGATTGATTTTTATTACGACGCGCCCGTTGAAAGAGCGCGATCAACAATGTGATCAGCACCAGGCTAACCGCGATCGCGGCAGCGATATGCCTCCTTGAAAACTTAGAAAGCGCAGTGTCTACCGCATGGTTATTGGGATGCAAATCAAGTTCGCCTGCAAGCAAATCTGATTCCTGCCCCACCGTTAGGCTGGCGATGACGCTGATCACTCCTGCTTTTAACGGTGCAGCTAGTTCGCCTACAAATTCACCGTCGGCGTTGGGGTTGACTTGTAACTTGGTGCCGCCCAGCACTAAGTCAATTTTGGCTTGCCTAATGGCTTCATTGGTTTGCGCACGGTCTAAAAACAGCGTTACTTTTTTACCGTCTACTACACCGACCAGTTCAAACATATCCGACACAACCGAAAACCGTGGCAAGCTGGAAACGCCCGTCGTTGGTGCAGCTTCACCGTGGTCATGACCGGGGCCTGCCGTCGCGATCGCTGGCAATATCGCGATCATTAACGGTAGGGCAAGGTTTTTAACGGGGCTTCGATTACAAGTTGTAATTAAAATATTTTTCATCATCCGTTTCCTAAAAGTGGTGGTGACAGCCATGGCGTCACACAGTTAGTTTGGCAATAGCCCTAGGGCTTGGCGCAGCGCTGACACAGCGGCTGCCACATCAATTTGCGCCCGCGCCGCAGCGCTTGCGGCTTCGGCGGCTTCACGTTCTGCGGCTAAACGTTTGGGCAAATCGGCCTCACCAGCACGAAATGCTTTATCAACAAAACCGCGTGATTCATTAGTTAATTGGACGCGTTTTTTTGCCGTGTCTTGCTGCTGCTGGCTTAACGCCAAACGCTGATTTGCGGCATCAATACCAGCAGCAATCCGATCACGTACCGCATTGGCTTGCACGTCTAGCTCCAAAAATTCAGCACTAGCCACTGCCGCTTTGGCCCGTTGCCGCGCACCAGAACCAAACGGCAATCGCACCCCAACGGTGAGCGATTGCCGGTAAGGTTCAGCAAACCCGCCACGGTCGCGCGTAGTGGCAATGCTTAACTCGGGGCTGCCTTCTTGCTGCACTTTTACTAGATCAGTATTGCGTTTAGCAATTTCAGCGCGAGCCACATAATCTGCCACTTCGGCATGGGCTGAGAGAGTGGATGCAGATGCGCTTACTTCGAGCGTGGGCGTCGCTTCGGTTACGTTAAGCTGTTCGACCGGTGGTGCAACACCTGTGAGTAAGCGCAATTGCAGCACCGCACCCAACAAAGCAGATTTACTATTAATAGCACCACTTTGAGCTGCTGCCACATTGCCATCGGCTTGATGTTGATCGGCACGCGCTAGGTCACCGGCCGCCACCCGCTTAGCGACGTCACCAGCCAACACTTGCGCAGCTTGCAGCCGATCTTGCGCCAATGCCGCATCGAGCTGCGCCCGTTGCCACGCCCACACCGCATCACGCACCACGCCTGCTGTGCGCAGCTGCGCTGCCTGCAGACGCGCGCTTACGGCGACAGCTTCGGCCTGCGCCAGCGAACCAGCGCGAGTACGTTCACCAGGCCACCATAAGGGCACCGCCACGCCCAACTCTACTTCACGACTGCCTTGGTTTTGATTGAGCTGGTCACTTTTAGTGCTCAAACCAAGCGACACTGGCGCCGCGGTAAAACTATCGGCCGCACGTTGCCGCTCTTGCGCTGCAGCTTGAAACGCCCTAAACGATTTAGCCTCCGGTTGGCGCTGCCACGCCGCTTCAAACGCGGTTTTGATATTGAAACTAGCAGTGCTTGGTGCCACAGCTAATGCCGTCGTAGCAACCGGCTGCCCGATCGCCATGCAAACACTAAGCCCAGCACCGCCCAACACGAAGGAAAGCAGTCCCGCACGTGCGCGATATAAATTACGAAATTGATAAGGTCGGAACATCCGATTCTCCATTTAAAAAGGGGAAGAAATCGGCGAGGTGGGTGAATTAAATCACCGTTGAAACGTAACAATAGGCGTCAAATGCTCAATATTGCAGCACGATACATCGCGTATTTTCACAGGACAACTTAGCCGTCAAAACGACAGCGTTGCGCACCCTCGCCAGCTAGGCGAGGTGCAGCCACTGCGGGCGTTCGACGCGCTGCGGCGGCGCGGAAGAAGTGCGGAGGGTATAGCGTGAAGCGTGGGATTCAATTGCAGCTTGCTCAAATTGATAGGTGGGACCTACTTGCGCGACCAAACAAGCAATATGGCACGCACCGCAATCAGAATGTACTGAACTAGCAGGTTCAGTGGCTACTCTCCCCACTTCATCGGTAGCGACACTAGTGGACGCAACATCATGATGCCCAGCATGATTCACCGCCAAGCTGCTTCCATGCTGACAATACGTGACTACACTCGCCCAAGTAACTTGCAATGGGATGAGCAATAGGATGAAGATAATGAATAATTTGCGAATCATAAATCAAATTATAGCATTGTATTTTTAAATAACAGATGAAGCACGCACAGGCCCTATGATCACCCCAGTAGTTTGAATCTGACATCTCTCGACTAAGAAAGCACTGGGAAAGCCCTATTTTAGGGTGTCTACAACCTATCGCAGACATGCTAATTGCAACTGAGCGCCGCCGCCTGCAACGTCGCGCCAGAGCTTGGTTCGTACACCACCAAATTAACCCGCTGCGCAAATGCGCCCTCCTTCGGCAGCGCTGTAAAACTCAGCTTGGCGCGGCCTTTTTGCTCGGCTACGGTTTCGTATTGGCGCACTACAAAATCATGTTTTAGCAATTCACCACTGTTCTCGCCCGCCTTTACTTTTGTGGTGTGGCCGTCCTCGGTCACGGTCCAGTACGCTGCCCACGGCTTGGTGGGGTTATTAGGCACAATATCGGCGCTGTAACTGTTTGATTTTTGACTGGACGTAAGGACGATGCTAGCTTGTGCAGGGGTTTCGTTGCGTTTCAACATAAACGGCTGTGCGCTTTTGCCATCGCGCACAATTTGCGGGGTGTACACTTGCGCTGATTTATTCCACGCGGCTATTTGGCGCTGGCGCACGTTATAAGCAGGGGCGGCGAAACGGTCTTTCCAACCGATGTAATCCCAATAGCTAACGTGAAACGACTGCACCACCGCGCCCTCGACCAAAGCGCTGGCTTTTTGCGTCGTCAGCCATTTATCGGCGGGCGGGCAGGAGCTACAGCCTTCAGAGGTGTAGAGTTCAATTACTTGGTTTTGCAGCGCGCCAGTACGGGTTTCACACACTGGCGCTTGGGCGAAGCTGTTGGCACCATAGCAGGCGGCTAATAATAAAATGGGGATGCGCATGGGCGTGGCTTTCAAAATGGCTGATGTTTAGTTGTACGATGCTGCAAGTCAATTAGATGCGCCTTCGATGCGTCCTTTCAGTCACCGTTTAGCCAATTTCATCGCGCTATGCTTGGTTTTATCGGGCTTAAGTTGTCAAAATTAGTCCAGTTGCTATGCTCCACACATTAACAACACTTTCTGGAGCACCAAATGAAAACCACTTTCTTTTTTATCTTTCGCAAGTTATTTGCGTGGGTGTTTACCGGGCTAATCGTACTGCTCATTGCCAGTGCGGTGAAGCCAGAACGTTCGAGCAGCGTCCCGAGCTCAATGATATTTCTGGCAGCTTTCATTACCCTCACTTATGTACTGACCAATGCGTTTTCGCATGTCCGCCGGGTGCGTTTCACTGCAGCTACCACCGCTGTTGATAGCAGCATGTTGGCTAACCGGCACCGTCGCCATATTGAAATCCCATTTGATGCCAATGAGGGCTTTGCGCTGGTGGAAGCCACCTTGCGTGACTTGCCCCGCGTTGAAAGCCTTGAGAGTGCCGCCGATAGCTTGCAAGCGCGTGCCCGTGTGCGTCATAGCGTAAATAATAGCCATAGCAGCGCCAAAGGCAGTACGGCACCCAGTGCTGAGCCCAACTTAACGTTTTTAAAGTGGATTGAGCAAATTACCTATTGGAGCTTCAACCGGCAATTGCCGCGTGATCGGGTGTTGGCGACCGTGACGCCTGGTGATGGGACGTGTCGCGTGACGCTGGTTTGCGAGCCCGAATACCATGCTTGGCGCGACTGGTATCAAGTAGATTACGCAACTAACTTGGAAAACATCGAAGCCATTACCCGGGCCATTGCTCGTCGGATTGCCGAGCGCCGTCGCAACGATCAAGCCTCCGCTAAACAAACCGTGACTGAAAAGGAACTTACAGTCGCCAAACTAAGCTTGTTACACGCGCAAGTCGAGCCGCATTTTTTGTACAACACTTTGGCCAGCGCCCAATATTTAACCCGCACCGATCCTGCCCGTGCCGATTTAATGTTGGGCAATTTGATTACCTATTTACAACATTCGCTACCGCGCACCCAAGATACGCCCTCAACGATTGGCGAAGAATTAGAACGTGCAACGGCTTACCTAGAGATTCTGAAGATTCGCATGGGCGCGCGCTTAAACGTACAAGTCGATGTGCCGGAAGCTTTAAAAACAGTGGCGTTTCCAGCCATGATGCTACAAACTTTAGTTGAAAACGCGATTAAACACGGGCTAGAACCGAAGAGCGGCGGCGGTACCGTTTGGATCATTGCGAAACCAGCTAACGACGGTGTGGTAATCAGCGTGGCTGACGACGGCTGTGGGTTCAATCCTGACAGCACTGGCACAGGGATTGGTTTAAAAAACGTGCGTGAACGCTTAAATTTAACCTACGGCACCGCAGCGCAATTTAGTATCGTTGCTAATTTTCCGCAGGGTGTTACAGCAAGCATTTGCGTTCCAAATCCAGCAAGCATTTGCGTTCCTGCAGCTTCTTCGACCGTAGCAGATAGAAGTAATGGAGGCCAAAATGGCTAATTGTGTAATCGCTGAAGACGAAGCCTTATTTCGCGATGCTCTCGTCGCAACGTTGAACGAAACATGGCCCACGCTCAGCATTTTAGCGGCTTGTGAAGACGGTGCTGAAGCACTAGAAATCATTAGCGATAAGCAGCCCGATATTGTGTTTTTGGATATTCGCATGCCCGGCTTAACCGGCTTAGAGGTGGCGCGCGCAATGGCGCAATGCGCACCGCAAACGCATATAGTATTTGTGACGGCGTACGATCAGTACGCTATTTCAGCGTTTGAACAAGGTGCGGTTGACTACATTCAAAAGCCGATCTCACGCGAGCGTGTGCAGCGCACCGTCGCTCGTTTGCAGGCGCGCTTACAAGCAAAAACACCCGTTGTGATGAGTCAGGCGACGGATCTTTCAGCACTGGTAACCCAGCTGCAACAAAGTTTGGTTACCGTTCGCGCCACTGCCCCACTAGTTTGGATTACCGCCAGTGCAGGTCGTGAAACGCGTTTGATCATGATGGACGATGTACTGTACTTTCAAGCCGACAATAAATACACCGTAGTGATGACCGTGACTGGCGAAGCGCTAGTACGCAAGCCGTTACGCGAACTATTGGTGGAATTAGATGCGAAGCACTTTAAGCAAATCCATCGCTCCACGATCGTCAATTTAAAGGCGATTGCCAGCATCACGCGCGACGATACCGGCAAAGGCACACTAAAGCTAAAAGCGCGCGACGAAACCTTAACGGTAAGCCAAGCGTTTATGCCCTTGTTTCGCGCGATATAAAAAGTACGATGCGCTATCTGAAGGTATGCCTTGGAGATGCCAGTATTTAGACCGTTTTTAAGGCATCTTTAGGTGACAGGTTTGCCCTCGCTATGAGCGCTCGGACCGAGAGTATCGACTGCCGTATTTCACGCGCTGGCAAGAATCCAGAGTTGTTCGCAAGAGCCGCTGCATCCCCGCCTTCGCGGGAAAGATGAAAAACTGGCTTTTTGACGATAATGATTACCTTGAAGCAGGTATATAGTGCGAGCCCTTCTGGCAATTTATGCAATATAGTTGCATTTATCTTGCAACACGGTTGCGCTGAAGGTAAGATGCTGGCAATCTCACTTTCAGGAATTTGCGATGCTGAAGCTTAAAAAATCACCCTTATTGTTGGCTCTGAGCACTTGTTTGTTTGCGCAAATCAGTGGCGCCCAAACGTCCACGACCGCTTCTACAGCCGCGCCCACCAATGTTGAACGCATCGACACTATAGTTGTGACGGCGAATCCCTTCCTCGATTTTTTCTTTGGCACCGCTAAGCCGGTCACAGTGCTAAAGGGCGATGCGCTGCGGCAAAAGCGTGGTGCCACCATTGGCGAAACGCTAAGCGGCGAGCTTGGCGTGCAATCTAGCGCCTTTGCGCCAGGTGCTGCGCGACCGATTATTCGCGGCCAAGATTCAGCCCGCGTCCGCGTGATGGATAACGGGATTGATAGCCTGGATGTGAGCTGCATCAGCCCCGATCATGCAGTGTCGATCGACACCTTCAACGCGCGGCAAATTGAGATTTTGCGCGGGCCGATGACGCTGCTTTACGGCAGTGGCGCCATTGGCGGTTTAGTGAACGTGGTGAGCGATCGCATACCCTTAGTGGCTATAAATGTAAAGAATACTGCTGAACTAACCCAAAATAGCCAGCTAGAAGCGCGTTTAGCCGACGCGACTGCCGAACGCAGTTTAGCCGTAGCGCATAACAATTGGAATAGTGACAAAACCAGCGCGTGGCATCTTGATGGTTTTAGCCGATCGAACGGCGATATTAAAATTCCGGTGACGGCTAACGTGGATTTTCCAGAAGGCACGGGTAACGGCAAGCTGCTAAATAGTGCGGCAAAATCACGTGGAGGTGCTGCTGGTTTTACCCAACAATTTGGCGGTCAGGCAAGTGCGGGCGTGAGTATTTCACGTCTTGAAACTGAGTACGGCATCCCTAACCCCGATGCTGCGCGCATTGAGTTAAAGCAAACGCGGGTAGATGTGTTGGGTGAAGTGCTGGCGCCATTTGCAGGTATTGAAAAAATTAAACTGCGGGCTGGTAACAATAACTATAAACACACTGAATTTGAATCGAACGGCGCTGCCGGTACGCTGTTTGATAACAAAGCCTCGGAAACTCGGGTGGAGTTTTATCGTGCTGCCAGCGAAACCGATCGTAGCGTGTTTGGGCTACAGTTTTCCAATCGCGATTTTTCAGCCATTGGCGAAGAAACCATTGTGCCGAAAACGAAAACCGATACCCAAAGTTTCTTTTTAGTGCAGCAAATGTTGGTAGGTCAAAACAAGTTTGAGCTTGGCGGACGGGTTGAGCAAGAACGGCATCGACCTGAAGCCGCATTGCCTTCGCGCAAGTTTAGTTTGGTGTCTGCTGGCATTTCCGGCACTACACAGTTAGCACCGCAAACGACTTTATTTGCAGGGTTAAACTACGCTGAACGTGCGCCGAGTATCGAGGAGTTGTATTCCAACGGTGCGCACATCGCCACGCAAAGTTTTGATATTGGTCTGCCTACTTTACGCAAAGAGCAATCAAGCAACATTGAGCTTGGTTTTGCACGCAGTGTTGAAGGGGTCGGTTACGCAAGTTGGAAGCTAAACTTATTCGCAAATCAAGTTAAGAACTTCGTTTATCGCGTGAGCGAAGATAGTAATGGAGACGGTGTTGCTAATTTATTGGATGAAGAAGGCGAACTAGCGGCAGACGGTGAATTTTTACTGCAGCGCACCACCCAAGGCTCGGTCCTGTTTCGTGGAATTGAAGCGGAAATTTCGTTTAAGCCCTTGCCTAACTTAAACCTACGCGCATTTGCCGATACCGTACGTGCCACAGTGGATAAGTCTGGTGTAAACAACGGCAACTTGCCACGCATCGCACCTTCGCGCGTGGGTGTTAGTGGGCAATGGACAATTGATGCATTTACCGTCGGCACCACCATCACAGCGGTTTCTCGGGCGCGCGGGTTGGCCGAACTTGAAACACCAACAGCAGGTTATACCCGCGTGGATGCTGACTTAGCGTGGAAGATCAATATGAGTGCACAAAGCCAAGTAACGCTTGCGGTTAGCGGTAAAAACCTCACAAACCGCGAAATTCGCAGTCATACGTCTTACTTAAAATCATTTGCACCGCAACCGGGGCGCACGATTATTGCGAGTGTGAATGCGAGCTTTTGATCACTTGATGCTGCAGGTTATTGCGCACTTTTAAGCCAAACATCATCCGAAACACCTTGAAGATGCCCGTAAATAGGGTGTCTCCAAGGTTTTTTTACGTCAACATTTAGCGGGAATCCGAATGCTACTGTGACTCGTATACGATTTGGCCCACATTTTTGCACACATGCAGCAGATTTTCGCCTAGTAGCAATAACACGAAGTGTGTGATTTTTACTTTGTTACGCTCGGTGAATGCGCTACGATAGTAAAAATAATGGGCGTGGTCACCTTTAATTGCAGCGGCTGCAACGAAACTTAAATTCGGGGTTTTAAAATGAAATTGCTATCTATTGCGTTTGGATTATTTGCACTTTTACTCGCCACAATGGCCTCAGCCCAAACTGGCAATGCCGCTGCAGGAAAAGAACTCTATACACTCAATTGTGCAAGTTGCCACGGCATTCCGCCCTCGGGCGGCGCGCAAAGAGCGGCCAACAATGCCAACAGAATTTCTAACGCGATCAACAGCGTAAATAGCATGCAATTTTTGCGCGGCGTGTTTTCGCAGGGCGAGTTAATTGATATGGCCGCCTACATTGGCAACCCGAATGTGGTGGTCACCAATGACAACACCTTGACCGTCACCAAAGCTGGCACCGGCAGTGCGGCCGGTACAGTAACGTCTACACCGGCGGGCATCAATTGCGGTGCAACCTGTTCATCGAAGTTCGCTGCGGGCACAGTGGTGACTTTAAATGCAGTAGTCAGCAGCGGCGCGAGCTTTGGCGGCTGGGCGGGCGGGTGTACGGGCAGCGCGCCTTCTTGTTCGGTGACGATGAGTGCCGCACAATCGGTCACTGCTACATTTAACAGCAGCGTAGCAAATGCCACATTGACGGTAAGCTTGGTCGGTTCCGGCGCAGGCACCATCACATCCACCCCGGTAGGTATTGATTGTGGCCGCACCTGCACGACCAATTTTGCCGTGAATACGCGAGTCACATTGACGGCCGCGGTCAGCACGGGTTCTACCTTCGGCGGCTGGTCGGGTGCTTGTTCAGGCTCGTCTAGTACTTGCAGCGTAACGACGGATGCCGCTAAAACTGTGACCGCGCGCTTTGACACGGCCGCTGTACCCGACGCGCAATTAATCGTGAGCACCGTGGGCTCTGGCAGTGGTGTGGTGACGTCCAGCCCATCAGGTATTAATTGCGGCACGAGTTGTAGCGCATTTTTTGTGGGTGGATCAACAGTAACGCTAACCGCGATCCCCAGCGCTACTGCAGTGTTCAACGGCTGGTCTGGCGAGTGTGCCGGCAACACTCCGACATGCGTCGTGGCAATGACTGGTGCTAAAACTATAGCCGCAAACTTTGCTGTTGCCAGCACCATTACCCCAATTAACTACACCGATATGTGGTGGGCAGGTGAAGCCGAAAATGGCTGGGGCATGGCCATCACACAGCATTCACCATCCAACATTCAGTTCAACGCGTTTTATGTTTACGAAGCTAACGGCACGCCCACTTGGTATGTGATGCCGGGCGGCACCTGGAACGCCAACTTTACGGTGTTCACCGGCGCCTTGTATCGCCCCACGGGTTCCAAGCTGGATAATTTTGTAACAGGCAACATTGCAGTGGGTGCAAGTGTTGGCACCGCTACTTTAACGTTTAAGACTAGCTCAACAGCCACCTTCGCATACACCATCAATGGCATCACCGCGAGCAAGAATATTGAACGGCAGATTTTTGGCCCCCCAAGCACCACGCCTCGCTTAGATGTAGGCGATTTATGGTGGGGCGGCGAACCGCAGAACGGTTGGGGCATTACATTTGCGCAACAAAACCGCACCTTGTTTGGTGTGTGGTACACCTACGGCGCCACTTGTACGGGTACCAATATTGGCTGTGCAGCTACGTGGTATGTGATGCCGGGTGGCGATTGGGGCACAACACCGGCTACAGCCAATACTTACACGGGTGCAATTTACTCAACCGTTGGCTCTCCGTGGCTAGGCACCGTGTTTGATAAAAACGCGGTAAAAGTCACGCCCGTAGGCACCATCAGCGTTGCCTTCACGCCTGACACGACAGGTGCTAACACCGGAAAATCCAGCAACGCCACGCTGACTTATACTTTTACGGCGGGTCCATTTATGGGCACGACACAAACAAAGCAAATTATGCGGCAAGGGTTTTAAGACCGTAGCTACTCTATCTACCACTTAACAGTTGCCTAAAGACACCCTATTTTAGGGCATCTTCGGGCATAATTTCATATCACTGCAGGCTCAATAATGACCCCCAAAACATTGCTGCAAGCAATATTGACCACGACGATTTGCACAGCGCTCCTCGCGGTGGCACCAGTGGTTCAGGCTGCGGATGTTGGCAGCATCGCGCCCGACATCACTCTGCCGGGCGTTAAAGACCTCGTAAAGTTAGCTGACTTCAAGGGTAAGCTTGTGTACGTTGATTTTTGGGCGTCTTGGTGTGGACCGTGCAAGCAATCGTTCCCGTTTATGAACACCTTGCAGGCTAAATACAAAGCGCAAGGCTTTGAGATAATTGCGGTAAATGTGGACGCCAAGAGTACGGACGCCAAAGCGTTTTTAACCAAAGTACCCGCCAATTTTACAGTTGCATTCGACACAAAAGGCGACACCCCAAAACGCTACCAAGTAAAAGCCATGCCGTCATCATATTTAATAGGTCGTGATGGCAAGGTGCTAGCGGTGCATCGAGGCTTTAAAGCAGAAGATACGATTGATTTAGAAAAGCGCATAGCGCAAGCTTTAGTGATTAAATAATGATGCTGCAGCCAACAACACTAAAATAGGTCGCCATGAAACAAGCACACTTTAAGAGCACAATTGCCTTCGCTTTACTCACACTTACCCTCGGCGGTTGCGCGTATTCGCCCCCGCAAGCATGGGAAAAAGGTAATTTAGCCAAACCGGCTATGTCGATGGCGTCCGACCCGCTAGATCAACGTTTTGCCCAGCACATTTACGCTAGCAAAGAAAATGCTTCTGGTGGCTATGGCGTTGGTGGAGGCGGTTGTGGTTGCAACTAAAGCTGCAACTAAGACGGCGACTAAGACGGCGACTAAGATTGTAACTAAGCCTGCCGACAAAGCCGGCGCTATCATTGCCGCAGCGTTGATGCTGCCGGGCGTGATTAGTCAAATAGCGCACGCCGAAACTGCGCCTGAAAGCGCGATCGTGGCGCTAAAGTATTTGCAATATCAAGATTCGCAGCCGGGTTTAAAGCGCATCAAGGTGACCTCACCTTCGTTGTATTTGATGGTGCCCGTTTCACCGCAATGGGCTGTAGAAGGCTCATTGGTGGGCGATAGCGTTTCTGGCGCGACACCGCGCTATCACAGCGCGATTTCTGGCGCCACACTTAAAATGAAAGACGAACGCACCGCGGGCGACGTAAAAGTAACGCGCTATTTTGAACGTGCTACCACTTCAGCAAGCCTCAGCCGATCACGCGAACACGATTATGAAAGTACCGCATTGGGCTTAGATGCAAGCTTCTCATCTGACGACAATAACCGCACATGGAACGTCGGTTTAGGGTTTACGAATGACAAAATTACATCGTCTAACGACAACACGCTGAACGAAAAAAAACGCACTACAGAGTTTATGGTGGGCATCACCCAAGCACTGACAGCCAACGATTTATTACAGATAAACCTAACGCGTAACCAGGGGCGTGGCTTCTATACCGATCCCTACAAGTTTCCTGATGAGCGCCCGCGTACCCGTAACCAAAACATTGTGCTGATGCGTCTTAACCACCACTTCACTGACCTTGGCGCTACGCTACGCACCAGCTATCGGTACTACAGCGATAGCTTCGGGATTAAAGCCCACACCGTGGGCGCCGAATGGGTGCAGCCAGTCAATGAGGTGTTTACGGTTACACCGTCGCTGCGAGCTTACAGCCAACGCGCCGCATCGTTTTATTTTGATCCTGTTTATGATGCAGTTGCTGGTGAGCCATTTCCACCGGGCTTTTTCAACAATCCAACGCAAATTATTTCGGCTGATCAACGCCTAGCAGCATTTGGGGGTATCACCTTGTGCGTAAAATTTGCCTGGCAAGCAACGCCAGAATGGCTTCTAGATTTAAAGCTGGAACGCTATGAACAGCGCAGCAATTGGGTCTTTACGGGCGATGGCTCACCGGGCATCGCGCCATTTCGCGCTAATTTTATTCAGCTTGGCGCAAGCAAAAAGTTTTAAGCCATGCGGTTAAGCACCGATGAGCCGCTGGAATCGATCGGCTTTGCGTTTCAAGCCATGTCGAGCGCGTGCGAAATTCGTCTTGAGGGTGGTGATGAAGCTTCATTAGCAGCAGCTGCCAAACTTGCCATTGCAGAAGTGCAGCGTATCGAACAAAAGTACTCACGCTACCGGCCAGACAGCAGCGTATCGCGCATCAACGCCGCTGCGGGTACGACCGATGCCATCGAAGTAGATACCGAAACCGCCGCCTTACTCGACTTTGCGCACACGCTGCACACCATGAGCGATGGGTTTTTTGACATCACCTCGGGCGTGTTGCGACGCGCGTGGAATTTTTCCAGCCCACAACTTCCTGATGATACCGCTATCAACGCCCTACTGCCCTTAATCGGCTGGCCGCAAGTGGCATGGGCGGCGCCGACTATTCAACTACCGCAACGCGGCATGGAACTTGATTTTGGCGGCTTTGGCAAGGAATACGCGGCTGACAGGGCAATGGCCGTATTGGCCGCCGCGGGCATGCGCCACGGCTTTGTAAACCTTGGCGGCGATATTCGCGTGCTGGGCGCGCGGGCAAATGGTGCGCCGTGGCGCTTTGGGATTCAACATCCACGCCAACTCGACGACGATGCCACTACACCAGCGACGATCGCCAGCGTCGACTTAACCGAGGGTGCGTTGGCAAGTTCAGGAGACTACGAACGCTATTTTGAAATTGAGGGCGAACGCTACTGCCATATTTTAAACCCGAAAACCGGCTGGCCAGTGCATGTTTGGGCGTCTGTCAGCGTGACTGCACCCGCGTGCGTGGCGGCGGGCGCGTTGAGCACCATTGCGATGCTCAAGGGTAAAGAAGCCCTGACATTTTTAGAAACCCAAGGCGCAACCTTCCTCGCGATAGATCAACAATTAACCTTGTTTCGCTCGGCACCTACACTTACAGCGACGTTTATAGATGCTTGAAAAAGCCCGAAAATAGGGTATCTTCAGGCATCAAATAGCGCATTACCAACCAAATAGTGTTGCCAACTTATTAGTGGGCGCGGCAGATTTCACAAACTTATCGAGCCAATTAGTAATTTCGGCGGCTCGATGCAATTGCGATTCGCGGGCGCGATAACCGTGGTCTTCAAACGGTAGCAACACCAGTCTTGCGGTGCCACCCAAGCCGCGAATAGCTTGATACATGCGTTCGCTTTGCACTGGAAAAGTACCTGAATTAGAATCATTTTCACCGTGAATAAACAGTATCGGCGCTTTAATTTGGTCTGCAAAATTAAACGGCGACATTTGGTTATATACATCACGGGCTTTCCACATATTGCGGGTTTCGGCTTGAAAGCCGAAGGGCGTGAGCGTGCGATTATAGGCACCACTTTCAGCAATGCCTGCCGCAAACAGTTTTGAGTGCGCGAGCAAATTAGCCACCATAAACGCACCGTATGAATGCCCGCCAACAGCCACTCTGTTTTTGTCCGTGACTCCACGGCGTACTAGCTCATCGATGGCCGCTTCAGCACTGGCAACGAGTTGTGGTACGTAGCTATCATTCGGTTCGGTGCTGCCTTCACCAATGATCGGCATGACTGGATTATCAAGCACCGCGTAGCCTTGGGTAAGCCACGGTAAGGGGCCCGAAGCGCTGGGCCGGACATAGCGATAGGGCGAGCCGGCAACCTGACCAGCAGCCTCTGCGGTTTTAAATTCACGCGGGTAGGCCCATAAAATAGTGGGTAGTGCGCCATCGCTACGCTTGTAGTTTGCGGGCAAATACAACGTGCCTGAAAGCTCCGTGCCGTCCTTACGCTTATAGCGAATAAGCTCTTTACTCACACCAGCAATCGGGTTTTTGGGCGTGGCAAATTGCGTAATGGGCGCAATCGTTTTGGCTTCAACATTGCGCATAAACAAGTTTGGCGTTTCGGTTTGTGATTCGCGTTGGGTCAACAGGCGAATGCCGTTTCTATCAAACACGGCGGCCACGCTTTCATAAAAAGGTGGCTCCGATTGAAACAAGCGGGTGCTCTGCTTGGTATCAAAATTAAACACGTCTAAAAATGGTCGATCCCCTTCGGCGCTGGCGCCGTTCCCGCTTAAATAAATAGCGCGTTTATTAGGCGCCATATTTAATACCCGCTGCCCAGTGGGGGACGTTTCAAAAAGCGGCGTACCTGGGTCACCGTAACGATCTTCTGAAGACCGGTCGAATAACTTTACCGGTGTGCGCGTTAAGTCCCCTGGATAAACGCGCCACACAATACTGCGTCGGGTTTTGCGTTGACCTTCATAAACCAGCGCTACTTCATCCGTGCCCCAGACCACTTGCTGAAAGCGAAAATCTAGCTTCAGCACCAATGTAGGCTCGGCCTGGAAGGGGGCGCTCAAAGCGTACAAAAAATCACCATCGCGCTTTTTAATCGGCTTGTCAGCTTCGTTGCTTTGCACCCAAGTAAGCGTAGCGGGCGCATCGGCGCGCCACGCATAGGCGCGAGGACCGCGACGTACCGCATCCGGCTCGCCATCATCTTCTTCAGCCACATTGTTGGCAGAAAGCGCTTTGATGAACTCTCCGGTATCGGTACCGGACAAATCACGCAACTCGGTTTTAATCGCAAATTGACCAATTGGCACGCTGCGCGAATAGGGTCTACCGGTAACTTGTACTAGTAAAAAATTAGCGTCTGGAGAAGCTGAAATAGTACGTATTAACCCCGATCGGCCAATTTGGGTAACAACGCCATCAAGGCCTATTTTAGCGGGCTGCGCCTGCAGATAATATTCCAGCAACTGCTCGTCATGCGCTGTTTTTATTAAATCTGGAAAGGTGCGGGCAACTGCGGTTTTACCACTGGTTTCTTGTACGTTGGGGCCGATAGGGGCAGCAGGCGCGATGGGCACAGCACCTCGATTTTGCGGCACTAACATCGCCACCAAGGAGCGGCTATCGGCTAACCATGCAAACGCGCGCCCTGATACGCCGTTTAAATTACTATTGGTCAAGCGCTTGGCCTGGGCTGCGGCAACATCCACAATCCAAAGCTCTAACGTACTCTCACGCGCGATGGACACCGCAATACGCTTGCTGTCTGGTGACCATAACGCCTCACCGATCAAAGCACCCGCTGGAAAGCCGTGTACTATCGTTTTCTCCGGCGCTTTATCAGTTGGCTTATCGGTTTGCTTGTCAGTTGCCTTCTCTGTGGCCTTATCCACTAGCTTTATTAATTTTAGCGTGGCACCATAACTTACGCGGCTGACATCGTTGTTTCGTGGATTTATCCGTAATCCAGCAACTCTAACTTGTGGTAGCGCCAAATCGCTGATGCTCGGTAGTCCCGCACGTTCAATAAAAAGCAAGTGTTGTTGGTTAGGCGATACGATGGGTTGGGGCGCGGCCTGCGTTTCTATCATATCCACAATTGGCGCTGGCGGTACGGCAAAGCGCGGGCTAGTTTCAGCTGCTGCAATGCTGACCAACCCGGTGTTACATAAAAAAATGACGGCCATAAAGCTTAGCCGTGTCTCGTTCTTTTCAGCTTTGGTATAGTTCATGAGTCGTTCCATTTATTATTTTTGCGTTGGCAGACGCAGTTTGGGTACAAATTTCATCGTTCCAATCTGACTAGTTTGCACCTTTTCGCGCGCCGTGGGTATCGTCAGCATCTCATTGGCGGCCCAGCGATCAGCTATGCTTTCGTAGTGCGCTGAAAAACGATTTCCTGATTGGCCTGTCGCATGCATAAAGCCAGAATTTTCTAAATTAGAAAAATCGTAGATCGCGCGCATGCTGGCAGCATGATTCGCTGCGAACGGCTCGGTTTTGCTGGCGATGCGATAGCCCCCAACATTCACCGTAAAACTATCGCCAGGCATCGCGCGGCGAATATTGAAGTAATTAAACAGCGCCCCAAACTGGGCAAACGGACGATGCTCGGACAACGCCACATGGGCGTTACCCCACGCCCATTTATCTATATCTGAGCCGTATTGCGCCTGCAACTGCATCATTGCGGCATCAAGCGCTTCGGCAATCTGATTGCCACAGGTTTCTTTTGGCGCTGTGTTTACGTTGTCGCACCACGCCCCTAATGCTGGATCACTAAGCGCATTGAGCATAAATTCTGGGCGCTGCTCCCACGCGCGATCAAACACTTCGGATCCTAATTCGTCGGCGTAAATACGCTTGGTTAGCTCACGCAACCACTGCGCAAAAATAAGCGGGGCAGCATCTTGCGCGCGCGCGTTGGCGTCCCAGCTTTTTAGCAATTGTCGCGCAGCCGCAGCCCTAGGGCTTTTCGGCTCGGGCATCAATAACAGCGGCAACATTTTCTTGGCATACCCTGAGTGGGTATCTCCCTGCAACGCTTGCATAGATGCCATGCTGTGCTTCGGGATGGCTGCTATAAGTTCATTGATCCGGTTGATACGATATGGCACTGCCCATTCATGCGACAACATCGGCCCGTAATCGTCAGACACAATTTTATTGTTGGCCGTAGCAATGCTTTGCTGCGCTGGATTGTAGGTTTTGGGTAGATCATCAAATCTCACAAAACCCTGCCAATCATATTGCGCATTCCAACCAATGGAGGGTGCTAGCCCATGTAGCGCATTGCCGGCTTGGCGAATCGGTACGCGCGCCGCGGCAATCATGCCGATATTGCCTGCCACATCGGCGTACACCATGCTTTGCTGCGGACTGGTAAATAGTTTTGTGGCTTCAACAAAACTAGGCCAATCCTGCGCGAGCTGCTGGGCGCGGTTCGCGGCTATTGTGGTATCACCATCTATCAATGCGGCCCAGCGTAGGCTGAACACGTAACCCGCCGGCAGAATACCTTCAGCCGCTTTTGAAAAACCACTGATTACGGGGCCATTGCGGGTTTCAAATTGATCCAGCACCACATCTTTGGCAAAGCGCACTTTAAAGGTTTCAGTCCGCTTGATGAACGGTGCGGAACCCGTGGGGGTTTGATAGCGCGTTTTACAATCGATTAAGCAACGTTCGATGACGATGTCTTGCGTGTCGGGCCCAGTATTAGTGGCACCCCAGGCGATATAGTCGTTGCGCCCCAGCACCACAAAAGGAGCGCCGGGTAGCGTTGCGCCCACGATATTTTGCCGTTTGGCGGCGGCACTACTATTGGTACTGCTACTAGCATTGGTATCGGCTGCGTTTAAATGGGCAAAGTACCAAATACTTGGTGCCGATAACCCTAGGTGCGGATCATTGGCTAAAAGCGGTTTACCGCTGACTGTTCGCGCACCTGAAACTACCCAATTGTTTGATCCCAAGCCGTCTGGCTGCAACTCTTGTGCTTGCGCTAGCCATTGCGCTAAGGTTGGATCAGAATTGCGGTCAACCCGTGATCCACCAGCTTTTGCCGCTGCCGTGGTTACAACTGCAGGCGCGGGAAAAACCAAACCAACCGCAGCATAATGTTGTTTTAAGTCGGGCAATGTTGCCAAAGCAATCCCTCTGCCCGCCGGCATAAATTGCGCTATTTGCGCCGCCGTTAGCCGGCTCGATAACCGTAGGCGCATCAATTCAGCGCGCCAGTTATAGCTTAAATCCCAGGCCATTAATTTGGCGAAGGTAACCGAATCTAAAGGCGTCCACGGTTCGGGTTTGATTCCAGCTAACGCGAATTCAATGGGCAAATTGTTGGTTGGCGTATTGATGAATTGATTTACACCGTCAGCATAGCGTTGCAACGCTGTTTGCGTTGGGCCATCCAAAAAAGCCAGTGATTTTTCCGCGGCGCGACGCATCCCAATAACCCGAAAAAACTGATCGGTTTCAAGCGTTGATTTACCCATCACCTCACTTAGGCGCCCTGCGGGTAGGCGCCGATTTAACTCCATCTGCCACAGCCGGTCTTGCGCATGCGCGTAACCCAAGGCAGCGTAGGCATCATCGAACGTAGCGGCATAAATATGTGGCACGGCGTTGCCGTCACGCACCATTTCAATAATGCCGGAGATGCCCGTTAATTGGACTTCTCCAGTGGTTCTAGCGACGGTGCTGCGCAAATAAAGCGTAACTATAAAGGCTAGCACGGCGCAGGATGCACCGAGGATATAAATGCTCACAAAAACGTTTTTTTTACTCAGCGTCATCATAAATAGTTTTCTTGCGCCAAAATTGCAAATAACGGTGTTGGTCTTTTCGGTTTCAAATAGATATTGCGATTATTGGCGTGAAGGTTATGTCGGTAGACCGTGATTCTACGCCGCGTGGGGCTTGAGGGACAGAGAACGAGCCAAAATTGTAAATATTGAGAAATAGGTTTATGCTTCTTACCCTCATGTTGCGGTGCAACATACTTTCAGGACTTTTATGGATTCGTCTAATAAAAAGCTAGGCGCCTTAACGTTTGGTGCAATTGGCATTGTTTTTGGTGACATTGGAACCAGTCCGCTGTATGCGTTAAAAGAATGCTTTAAGCCAGGACACGGTGTTTTGGTAACGGAAGCGACCGTATTTGGTATTTTGTCGCTCATGTTTTGGGCGGTGGTGTCACTGGTTACCGTGAAGTACTTAATACTGATGATGCGCGCCGATAACAAAGGTGAAGGCGGTATTTTAGCGCTCACGGCCTTGGCACAGCGCTGCGTGCCCGCAGGCAAAAAGCGATGGCTTATAACCGCCTTGGGCATGTTTGGCGCAGCGATGTTTTATGGCGACAGCATTATTACTCCAGCCATGACGGTACTTTCAGCCGTTGAAGGGTTAGAAAAGCTAAACCCTAATTTCCGTAAATTCGTCATCCCCATTTCAATCGGCATTTTAGTAGCGCTATTTTTAGTACAACGAAAAGGCACAACGACTATCGGGAGATTTTTTGGTCCAATCATGGTGTTGTGGTTTGTGACTTTGGCGGCCTTGGGTATTTCGCAAATCATCCAGAACCCAAAAGTATTAATGGCCATTAACCCCATTTACAGCTTTGAATTTTTGTTTACGCACAAATTTATCGCTTTTGTAACTCTTGGCGCGGTAGTGCTGTGCGTAACGGGTGGGGAAGCGCTTTACGCCGACATGGGGCACTTTGGTAAAAAACCTATTCGCTTTGGCTGGTTTACCTTGGTTTGGCCTGCTTTAATTTTGAACTACTTCGGCCAAGGCGCGCTGTTATTGGCTGACCCTAAAGCGGTCAGCAACCCCTTTTATTCGATGATGCCTAGCTGGTTACTCGCGCCGATGATTGTACTGGCGACTTGTGCTGCCGTCATCGCGTCGCAGGCGGTGATTTCTGGCGCGTTCTCACTCACGCGTCAAGCGATTCAGTTAGGCTATTTACCACGCTTCGCGATCAAATATACGTCGGATAAAGAGTACGGCCAAATTTACGTGCCGTTCATTAATTGGGCACTGCTCATTGGCGTGGTTGGCTTGGTGGTTGGTTTTAAAACCTCAGACAATTTAGCGGCAGCTTACGGTATCGCCGTGACCCTAACCATGCTTATCGACACCTTATTGCTGTTTGTCATTATGACCAGCGTGTGGAAATGGAATCGCTTTGTTACTATTGGTCTCACCACTGTTTTACTTATTAATGACGTGAGCTTTTTCTTGGCTTGTGCATTGCGTGTAGCCGAAGGCGGCTGGGTACCGTTGCTTGTGGGCGTTTTCATTTACACGGTGATGAGCACATGGCGTCGCGGTCGTGAAATTTTGCGCCGTAATTTAAACGAGGGTTCCATTCCCATGTCATTGTTTATTGATAGCATGGCTGAAAGCAGTACGCCACGTGTGCCGGGAACCGGCGTATTCCTAACCGGCAATCCGGAAGGCGTACCGAACTCGCTATTGCACAACTTAAAGCACAACAAAGTACTACACGAACGTGTGGTGCTGTTGTCGGTGGTAGTGGAAGATATCCCCTACGTTCCTAAAGAAGACTATGTCTGGATTGAAGATTTGAAGCACGGATTTTGGCGGATAACGGGCCATTACGGTTTCAAAGAAAACCCCGATATTCCAATGATGCTGCAAGATTGCAGCCTGCAATTTATGCATTTTGAAATGATGGAAACAAGCTTTTTCGTCAATCGCGAAACACTTATAGCGACCCCTGGCGGCGGCATGGCAATTTGGCGTGAGCATCTGTTTGTATGGATGTCACACTTGGCGGCTAAAGCATCGGATTACTTCCGTATTCCGACTAATCGCGTAGTGGAATTAGGCTCCCAAGTGGAAATATAAAGCACCTGAAGATGCCTTAATATTGGGCGTCTTCAAGGCATTTTTGCGGCAGAATTGAACAACTTTAGCGCCAATATGGAAGCTTTTTTAGTATCAACAGGCATCGTTGCCCTAGCTGAAATTGGCGACAAAACACAGCTATTGGCATTTATGCTGGCGGCTAAATATCGCAACCCGCTGCCGATTATTGCCGGTATATTTGTCGCCACAATTCTGAACCACGCTGGTGCCGGCGCCTTGGGTGCCTGGTTGCAAAACTTGATAGCCCCTGATGCATTGCGCTGGATTGTTGGGATCGGTTTTTTAGCGATGGCAGTGTGGATTTTAATTCCCGATAAAGTTGAAGAGCAATCCTCGACCGCAGGCTGTTATGGCGTGTTTGCTAGCACCGTAGTCGCATTTTTCCTGGCTGAAATGGGCGATAAAACCCAGATAGCGACGGTGGCGTTGGCAGCAAAATATTCTTCGTTTTACTGGGTGGTATTCGGCACCACATTGGGTATGATGCTAGCCAATGTGCCTGCGGTACTGCTAGGCGATAAACTAGGAAAAAGCGCGGGCAAAAACCTACCATTGAAGGTAATTCACGGTGTTGTTGCAGCTATTTTTGCATTACTTGGTATCGCGACACTGGTTGCTGGAAAATCGTTTTCTGCATGGTTAAGCTTCTAAAAATGCGCATCAACGAACAATTTGACGATGACGAGCACAGTACCATTAGCCCCGCCGTAAAAATGGCGGCGGTTCGGCGTAGCGCGTGGTTGAGCATCGTCGTAAATGTAGTAATTAGCTGCTTACAAATTGTGGCTGGGGTGTTTACAAAGTCTCAAGGTTTGATTGCTGACGGCATCCATTCGCTTGCTGATTTAGTGGCTGATTTTGTGGTGCTTATTGCAAGCCATCACGCGCAAAAAGACGCTGACGAAACACATCCCTATGGTCACCAGCGCTTTGAAACCGGCGCATCTTTTGCGTTGGGTGTGCTGTTACTAGCGGTCGGCGCTGGAATGGTGTGGTCCGCGGCGCTAAAGCTGCAAAATCCAGGTGCCATTGCCACCGTTCACGTCGCGGCGCTGTGGGTGGCGGGCGCGGTATTGATTGCTAAAGAGCTGTTGTTCCGCACCATGCTCAAAACGGCAAAGGCTGTAAAATCCAGCATGTTGGTGGCCAATGCTTGGCATGCACGTTCGGACGCTGCATCGTCGCTCGTGGTTGGCGTTGGCATTGCGGCGAACTTGTTAGGCTACCCAATTTTTGATCCGATTGCGGCAGTGTTGGTGGGGTTCATGGTTGGCAAAATGGGCTGGTCGTTTGCGTGGGATGCACTCCATGATTTGATGGATCGCGCCGTGGATGATGCCGAAGTGACCAGTATTCGCGAGACGATCTTACAGACAACGGGCGTCATTGATGTACATGATTTGCGCACCCGCCGCATGGGCGACATGATTGTGGCCGACGCCCATATTGTAGTGGACGCCAACATTACGGTTACAGCAGGCCATGACATTGCAGTTGCCGCGCGACAACGTGTAATGCAGCGCCATCGGGTGCTGAATTTGATGACCCATATCGATCCAGCGGCAGACTAACGCCGCTAAGCGAGCAACGTTAGTTCCACCATTTTTTCGCGCACTGCCTTCGCACCTATCAAGCAATACGCTTGCATACCCACTGCCTTTGCGGCCGCCACGTTACGTTCCGAATCGTCGAAGAACACCGTATTTTGGGCTTCGACGCCGATCGTTGTTAGTGCGTGCTCGAAATATTTTGGCTTTGGCTTCATGATGCCAACTTCATACGACTTCACGAAATATTGCGGCCCTACATGCAGCCCAAACGCCTCTACGGTGGGCCAGTGTACTGCACTCATGTTGGTAAGCAAAGCCGTGGTGTAACGTGCTGAGGTTTCGGCCACGAGCTCGCACGCGCCCGCATAGGGGCCCACGAGCCATGAATCAAAACGGCTTAAAAAATGGGCGGCTGCGGCGTCTGTTACGGCTGCGCCATTTTCAGCCAAAAATGCCCGGCCAAATTCTGCGGCTTTAATTTGTCCTGTTTCGTGGGCGTGCACCGAGGGCGAATGCATCCACTTATCCCATACTTCAGCACGACTCATTTCGGGTCCGTAAAACTCACGCAGGTGATCGTCGCCATTAAGTTCGATAAGAATGCCACCAATGTCAAAGCATACAACGTGGATTGCTGGAGAGATTGCCATTTTTTACTTCGCGATTCGGATTGTTAACCACTATTTTACAGCGCACGCACAGGCAAAAACAACCGCTAGCTCGCACAAGTGCGTTCGAGATAGCGGTTGCATCGCTCAGCAGCGTTTGCTGCGTAATGCGCTTCTTAGGCTAAGTCGAAGCGATCTAAATTCATTACCTTGTTCCAGGCCGCCACAAAATCGCGCACAAACACTTGTTGCGCATCTGCCGAAGCATACACTTCGGCAATGGCGCGCAGTTGTGCATTGGAACCAAATACTAAATCAACTACGGTTGCACTCCACCGCTGCTTTCCGCTAGTACGATCGTGTCCTTCCAGCACGCCTGCAGCCGTTGGTGACACTTTCCATTGGGTGTTCATATCCAACAGATTAACAAAGAAGTCCGTACTCAACGTTTCAGCTCGCTGCGTAAGCACGCCATGTGCAGCCTGCCCAACATTAGCATTCATCGTTCTCATGCCACCTACTAGCACTGTCATTTCAGGCGCAGTCAGTTGCATCAGATTAGCGCGATCAATCAGTAACTGCGCAGCAGATGCTTCGCTGCCTTTTTGCACATAGTTTCGAAAGCCATCGGCGAGTGGCTCAAGTACGGCAAAAGAAGCCACATCTGTGTGCGCTTGCGTAGCGTCAGTGCGCCCTGGGGTGAAAGGTACAGTGACGGCTTGACCGCCTTTGCTTGCCGCAGCTTCAACGGCTGCCGCACCACCGAGCACGATTAAGTCAGCCAGCGACACTCTTTTGCCACCGCTCTGCGCACCGTTAAATGCCGACTGAATCGCACTTAACTTTTGCAACACCGTCGCCAATTCAGCCGGCTGATTGGCCTGCCAATCTTTTTGTGGCGCTAAGGCAACCCGTGCACCGTTTGCGCCACCGCGCTTATCGCTGCCACGGAATGTGGACGCTGAAGCCCAAGCTGTCGTGACCAATTGCGAAATCGACAAGCCTGACGCGAGCACCTTAGCTTTCAAGGCGGCAATATCTTGCGCATCGATTAGCTGATGATCAACCGCAGGAACAGGATCTTGCCAGATAAGCACTTCAGCCGGAACCAAGGCACCAAGGTAGCGCGCACGCGGCCCCATATCTCGGTGAGTGAGCTTAAACCATGCCCGCGCAAAGGCATCCGCAAATTCAGCTGGATTAGCCATGAAGCGGCGCGAGATTTTTTCATAAGCTGGGTCCATGCGCATGGCCATATCGGCCGTGGTCATCATTGGCGCGTGACGTTTGCTGCCATCATGGGCATCAGGAACAGTGTCTGCAGCAGCGACTTCTTTTGGCGTCCACTGATGTGCGCCGGCTGGACTTTTCGTCAACACCCATTCATAGCCGAACAGGTTTTCAAAATAGCCGTTGTCCCATTGAATTGGATTATTGGTCCACGCACCTTCAATACCGCTGGTGATTGTGTGTACGCCCCTACCACTACCAAAACTATTTTTCCAGCCTAGGCCCTGCTCTGCAAGGCTCGCGCCCTCGGGTTCAGCGCCCACAAACTTACCTGGATCGGCTGCGCCGTGGGCTTTCCCGAAGGTATGACCGCCTGCGGTCAGCGCAACTGTTTCTTCGTCATTCATGGCCATACGGGCGAAAGTTTCGCGAATATCACGGGCTGAAGCCAGCGGATCAGGATTGCCATTCGGCCCTTCGGGATTCACATATATCAGGCCCATTTGCACGGCGCCTAGCGGGTTTGCCAGCACGCGATCACCGGCATAGCGCTCATCGGCCAGCATTTTTGTTTCGGCACCCCAATAAATGTCATCTTCCGGCTCCCAAATATCAGGCCTGCCACCGGCAAAACCAAAGGTTTTAAAACCCATTGAATCCATGGCAACATTGCCCGTCAGGATCATTAAATCTGCCCAAGAAAGCTTGCGCCCGTACTTTTGTTTAATTGGCCAAAGCAGCCGACGCGCCTTGTCTAAGTTGCCGTTGTCTGGCCAGCTGTTTAGCGGCGCAAAGCGTTGCGAGCCTGAACCACCGCCGCCACGGCCATCAGCAATACGATAGGTGCCGGCTGCATGCCAAGTCATGCGTACAAAAAATGGACCGTAATGACCATAATCAGCCGGCCACCAGTCTTGCGAATCAGTCATTAACGCCGTGAGATCTTTCACGACCGCATGTAAGTCAAGGCTCTTAAATTCTTCCGCGTAGTTAAAACCATGATGCATCGGATCGGACTTTGTAGATTGCTGATGCAGCATCTTCAAATTAAGCTGATTCGGCCACCAATCTGCATTGGTTTTAGTGCCTGCTAATGTTTGTTTGCCAGCGCCACTTGCGAACGGACATTTCATTTCGTTTGACATGATGAGACTCCTTATATACGTCGCCAAAAGCAAATGCTTAAGTGCGATAACCATATGTTATGTCTATTTAAAATTAATTTCCAATAGATATTTTATATTGACTAGATTGACCACGGCGATACCAACGTATTTTCCAATAATGGGTCTGGCACATTCAAGATTGATGCGAAAAATGCCCTGAAGACGCCCTAAAGTAGGGCGTCTTCAGGGCATTGTTTGATGCGAAAAACTGCTGAACGGTAGTTTGGTGTCGCTAAATCTTGGTTAAGCGCACTAGCGCTTCACGATACTTAGCCGTAGTTTGCGCGGCAATCGTATCCGGTACAGCGGGTGCTGGCGGTTGCTTATTGAAGCCGATTGACTCCAACCAGTTACGAATATATTGCTTATCAAAGCTATCGGGGCTGCTACCAGGTGCGTAGGTATCCAGCGGCCAAAAGCGCGATGAATCGGGCGTGAGCGCTTCATCAACTAAATGCAATTTACCTTCAGCGTCAATACCGAATTCAAACTTGGTGTCGGCGATGATGATGCCGCGTGTTAACGCGTAGTCGGCAGCGGTGGAGTAAAGCTGTAAGGCGGTGTCGCGAATTAGGTTGGCGTAATGGCTGCCGATGGCTTTTTCGCACGTGGCGAAATCAATATTTTCATCGTGCTCACCAGCTTCGGCCTTGGTCGCTGGCGTGAAGATAGGCGTGGGTAATTTTGATGCGCGCACTAGCCCCTGCGGTAATTTTATGCCGCACACGGTTTGGCTTTGTTGATACTCAGCAAAGCCCGATCCTTCTAAATAACCGCGCACTACGGCTTCAATGGGCAGCACCTTGTATTTAGTGGCCACCACCGCGCGGCCACGCACTTGGTCGCGCTCGTCTGCGGCCACGACCGATTCAGGATCAATTCCGGTTAGGTGGTTTGGCACGACATGCTTTAATTTTTCAAACCAAAAATTTGAAAGCGAGACTAAAATTTCGCCTTTGCCGGCAATTGGCGTGGGCAAAATTACATCGTAAGCGGAAAGCCGATCGGTAGTGATGATGAGTAGCTTATCGTCACCCACGGCGTAAATATCGCGCACTTTGCCACGCGCCACGAGCGGTAAAGACTTGATAGAAGACTGGTACATGGTTTAACCTATAAAAACGACAAGTAGTAAAACTGCGGCAACAATGAACAAAAACGAAAGGTACAAAAATGCCAAAACGAAATAACGCAAGGCATTCATCCACCAACGACCACCAAAAAATCGGTGCAAGCCAATAAAATAATATAGCGATGCAAGGGACGCGAAAATTGCAAAAACCGTTGTTGAAGCGGCTAACATCATCAGCAGCATTACAAAAAAGGTAAACGCATGAATATGCAAGGCGTATACAAAATGCTCGCCAAAATAGTAGCCGCGCCGCACATAAAGTAGCTTAGTGAACATCGCAAAAAACGGGAGCGCTAAAAATATTGCGTAAGGCACGTTGGCGGCCAAGCCTAGCTTAACGGTAGACCACATTTGCTCGTCGGTTTTACCTTCATACTTCCTCTTTAGTCGCTTCTCAAGCCACGCGCACGACGTGGGTGTCTCCCAGCGATCGCAGCCCAAATTAAAGCTACCCGTTTTTTTCCATTCATCAACTGCAACACCAACTGGGTCAGGCATGCCGGTGGGATAGGTTTCATCCTTATCGGCGGATTGCCCTTTTTGCGCAGCCGCAGATTGTACTTGCTGCGCCGAAGCAACGGCGGCCGCTATTTTTTCATTCGACTTCGCATTCACACCGTCCCCACCAAACTGAATACTGAACGCGGGTTTGTCGACTTTTTCGGTGGCGAGTGTTGGGGGCGATGGAGGCGGCATGAAGCTGACTACAACTGCATCTCCGGATGAAAAGCCTCCAAAATCCAACAATTTAAACACTAAAAAAAACAAAAAGCTCGCGGTGATGTAAAGCCGTAATGGCGAGATATAGCGCTGTTTACGGCCTTCTCGATATTCACGCGTGAGTTGTGCCGGCTTAAAAAATAGCAGCACCAACGTTTTCCACAACTTGCCTTCCAGCGCCACGTAATGGGTAATAAATTCGTGAATAAATTCCCAAAACGATGGCGGATGGTTGAGCGTATCTTGGCCGCAATTGGGGCAAAAATTTCCGGCGGGCTCGCCTAAAAATGTTCCACAATTGCGGCAATGCGTGCTGCTACCTGATGCAGACATCTAACTTAGCGAACGATTGGGTTCAATGAACCTGATGCGTAGTGCCCTGCCATTACACTTAAACTCATCGGCGTAATTTTTGAAGCTTGTCCGGCGCAACCAAATTGCACATAGCGCTCTAAGCAAATCGCTTTCGCGGCGGCACGGGCTGGTTTAAGATAATCACGCGGATCAAAATGACCTTTGTTTTCGTTCATAAACTTACGGATAGCGGCTGTCATCGCAAGGCGAATATCGGTGTCGATATTAATTTTACGCACACCGTGTTTGATGCCTTCTTGAATTTCTTCAACCGGCACGCCAAAGGTTTGCTTCATCTCACCACCGTTTTGACGAATAATTTCTAACAAATCTTGCGGCACCGATGACGAACCGTGCATCACTAAGTGGGTATTAGGCAAACGCGCGTGGATGGCCTTAATACGGTCGATTGCGAGGATATCGCCGGTAGGCTTACGGGTAAATTTATAGGCGCCATGCGATGTACCAATGGCGATTGCCAACGCGTCGGCTTTGGTAAGAGAAATGAAATCCGCCGCTTGGTCAGGGTCAGTAAGCAATTGCTCGCGGGTCATCTTGCCATCAGCGCCGTGACCGTCTTCTTTGTCGCCCATCATGGTTTCGAGCGAACCTAAACAACCTAGTTCGCCTTCAACCGAAACGCCCTGCGCATGGGCAGCTTGTACCACTTGACGGGTGACGTCCACGTTGTATTCATAGCTCGCTACTGTTTTGCCGTCGGCTTCCAAGGAACCGTCCATCATCACGCTCGAGAAGCCTAATTTCATGGCGGAATCGCAAATGGCGGGCGATTGGCCGTGGTCTTGATGCATGACCACGGGAATGTGTGGATAGGAATCCACCGCTGCTTGAATTAAGTATTTAAGAAACGTTTCGCCCGCGTACTTACGCGCGCCAGCAGAAGCCTGCATCACCACGGGGCTATTGGTTTCGTGCGCGGCTTCCATGATGGCTTGCACTTGCTCTAAATTATTGACGTTAAAAGCGGGTAGGCCGTAGTTGTTTTCAGCGGCGTGGTCTAACAATTGGCGTAGGGAAACTAATGGCATGGGGATTCCTTTGTTTAAGTTAAAGTCGAGTATTGAAATGCGATATGACTGAAGACGCCCTAAGCGCGGCGGTTTTCGCCAACCTTCAAAATTTTCATCGTGTTAGTACCGCCAGATTGGCCGATCGGTTCGCCCATGGTTAGCACCACTAAATCACCAATTTCCACTACTTTATTGGCAAGTAAAACTTGCTCCGCATCGTTCAATAGCTTTTCGCGATCATGGCCTTCGTAGTCGAGCACAAACGGCCGTACATCACGCATTAAGGCACACTTGGTGAGAGTTGCTAATTCTGGCGTTAACGCATAAATTGGCACACCCGAATTTAACCGCGACATCCACAATGCGGTAGAACCTGATTGCGTTAACGATGCGATGCACTTGACCCGCAAATGGTGCGCGGTAAACAGCGCCGCCATCGCAATGGATTGATCCACGCGGGCGAAGGTGCGGTTTAAAAATTCGCGGTCAAGACGCGCGTCGATACTGCGTTCAGCAGCCTTACACACACGCACCATGGCCTCAACCGCTTCTACCGGATAGGAGCCAGAAGCTGATTCAGCCGAGAGCATGACGGCGTCCGTCCCATCCAATACCGCATTAGCAACGTCGCTTACTTCGGCTCTAGTGGGGATAGGCGAGGAAATCATCGACTCCATCATTTGCGTTGCGGTGATAGTGAGCTTATTCATCTCGCGCGCCATGCGAATCATGCGCTTTTGCAGCGCGGGTACTGCCGCATCGCCCACCTCTACCGCTAAATCACCACGGGCTACCATGATACCGTCGCAGGCTTTCATGATGTCTTCCAACGCTTCTGGGGTTACCGCTTCGGAGCGCTCAATTTTCGCAATTAGCATCGCCTTGCCGCCGGCTGCGCGCATGAGCTCGCGCGCCATATACATATCAGCCCCGCTTTTGGGGAACGACACCGCCAGGAAGTCAGCCTTTATGGCAACGGCGGTTTTAATATCGTCCATATCTTTGGCGGTAAGCGGTGGCGCGGTTAATCCCCCGCCCTGACGGTTGATGCCTTTATTGTTGGAGAGCACACCGCCTACACGCACCACGCATTCAATTTTTGTGCCCCGCACGTGGCGAATATCAAACACCAGCAAGCCATCATTTAGCAACAATACGTCGCCCGCTTTTACGTCTTGCGCAAGCTCCTTATAGTCAATACCGACTACAGTTTGGGTGCCTAGCTCACAGGCTGCGTCTAGGGTAAAGATGTCGCCATTTTTAAGCGTGATCTTACCGTCGGTAAATTTACCTACGCGAATTTTTGGGCCTTGCAGGTCTGCCAAAATAGCCACGCTGCGGCCAGCTTTTTTTGCGATGGCACGGACGGTATTCGCGCGATCAATATGATCTTGCGCTTTTCCGTGCGAAAAATTCATGCGCACAACGTCAACACCAGCAAGAATAAGCTTCTCCAACATTTCTGGTGAGGTAGAAGATGGGCCGAGCGTAGCTACAATTTTGGTGGCGCGCATGCATTTCCTTAAATTCTGAATTGAAAATAGTACGGCCTTATTACTTGGCGCGGCTTTCTAAAATTTCCACAGCAGGCAATACTTTGCCTTCTAAAAACTCTAAAAACGCACCGCCGCCAGTTGAAATATAACTGACATTATCTGCGATGTGATACTTCGAAATAGCCGCCAAGGTGTCACCGCCGCCAGCGATGGAGAAAGCTGCAGAATGGGCGACTGCATCGGCTACGGCCTTGGTGCCGCCACCAAATTGATCAAACTCAAACACACCAACGGGGCCATTCCACACAATGGTGCCAGCGCCATTTAAAATATGCGCTAAATGCTTTGCGGTATCTGGCCCCACATCAAAAATCATGTCGTCCTCGAGCACTTGGCTTACGGTTTTTGTGGTGGCTATCGCATCAGCTGCAAAAGCTTTGGCGCACACCACGTCCGTTGGAATTGGCACTGCCGCGCCGCGTGCGTTCATCATCGCGATAATTTCTTTGGCTTCTTCAACTAAGGAGGGCTCAGCTAGGGATTTGCCGATGGGATAACCCTTGGCTAGTAAAAATGTATTGGCAATACCGCCGCCAACAATTAGCTTATCCACCTTACCCGCGAGCGACTTCAAAATAGTGAGCTTGGTAGACACCTTAGAACCTGCAACAATGGCTACCAGTGGCCGTTTTGGCGATGCTAGTGCTGCAGCCAAGGCATCTAATTCAGCTGCCAGTAACGGCCCAGCACATGCAATTTTTGCGTACTTGGCGATGCCGTGGGTAGTTGCCTCCGCACGGTGCGCGGTGCCAAACGCATCATTAGCGTACACATCGCAGAGCGCTGCCATTTTTTTAGCGAGCTCATCACTATTGGCCTTTTCACCCACATTAGTGCGACAATTTTCGAGCAACACCACTTCGCCAAAATTAACATCCACGCCGTCAACCCAGTTTTGTTTTACCACCACCTTGCGGCCAAGCAAATCTTCCATTCGGTCGGCAATCGGCTGCAATGAATCGGCTTTAGTAATTGTGCCTTCAGTTGGGCGGCCTAGATGGGATGTCACCATCACCGCTGCGCCGGCTTTTAGCGCGTGGACGATAGCGGGCATGGACGCGCGAATGCGGGTGTCATCAGTAATTTCGCCATCCGCATCCTGCGGCACGTTTAGATCAGCGCGGATAAATACGCGTTTATTGGCGAGCGGTAGATCGGTTAGACGCAAAAACTTCATGGGTTGCCTTAATTGATTGAACATACTAAATGCCTGAAGGTGCGCTTATTTCGGGCATCTTCAGGCATCATTTGGCGGATTAAACCTACTTCGCTGCCATTAGCGCAGTAGTGGTATCCAACATCCGGTTGCTAAAGCCCCACTCGTTGTCATACCAGCTTGAGACTTTTACCAAGCGGCCCGATACTTTAGTTAGCGTGGCGTCGAAGGTGGATGAATGACTATCGTGGTTAAAATCAATACTCACCAACGGCGCAACGTTGTAACCTAGGATGCCTTTCATTTCTGGCTTGTCAGACGCCGCCTTCATGATCGCGTTCACTTCTTCTACCGTGGTGTCGCGCGCCGCAACAAACGATAAATCAACGATAGAAACATTAATGGTCGGTACGCGAATAGCATAGCCATCCAGCTTGCCGTTAAGCTCAGGCAACACTAAACCTACTGCCGTGGCAGCACCGGTTTTAGTTGGAATCATGCTGGCGGGAGCCGACCTTGCGCGACGTAAATCTTCGTGCATTACATCAGTCAACACTTGATCATTGGTGTAAGCATGGACGGTTGTCATCAAGCCATTTAGCAGGCCAATTTCTTTGTGCAAAGGTGCGACTAACGGGGCCAAGCAATTAGTCGTACAGCTGGCGTTTGAAATAACGGTATCTGTCGCTTTGAGCACGCCGTGGTTCACGCCGTATACGATGGTGGCGTCAACATCTTTACCGCCCGGTGCCGAAATAATAACTTTCTTGGCGCCACCTTTTATGTGAGCCGAGGCTTTTTCTTTAGTCGTGAAAAAACCAGTGCATTCAAGGACTACGTCGACGTTTAATTCGCCCCACGGAATCAGGGCTGGATCACGCTGGGCAAACACTTTAATGTTGTCGCCATTGACTACCATGGTGTCGCCCTCAACAGTCACCGTGCCGGGAAATTTACCGTGGGCGGTGTCGTAGCGGGTTAAATGCGCATTGGACTCAGCGTTGCCTAAATCGTTAATGGCCACAATTTGAATGTCGTGCTTTTTGTTGCCTTCATAGTGGGCGCGCAAAATGTTGCGGCCAATGCGGCCATAGCCGTTGATAGCGATGCGAATTGTCATGGTGAATTGTCCAAAGTTGAAGAAGAAGTCGCGCAGGCGTTGCGTGGAGACCAACGTAATTGACGCCGCAATGCTATTTTAACGCATCCTGCGCCCAAGACGGGGCAAGTTCATCATCGCCTAAGTTTGGTAAGCTTGAGCGTGACGGCAATTTCACGCAGTTGGATGCATGTTAATCAACAATTAAAGAACGCGAGGCTTTATGTGGGCTAAATTTGCACCCGCAAAGGTGCTGCTGGTTATCGTGATTGCACTAATCGGCGTATTTGCCGTTCTGCGCTTTATTGGCATGTTTGGCGGTATGGCGTGGCGCTGGGTGTTGCCGTTAAGTTTTATGCTGATGACGGCGATGCCCTGGCTGCTATTGAGCCGTTCTGGGCGCACACAAATTGGCTTACAAAAGCCCACGCAAAGTTGCTATTTGCTGGCGATAACGTTGGGCGCTGCGGCTGCGGCGGTGTGTTTTTTGTTAGGTGTGGCGTTATTTGCCACGAGCACGGATAACTGGTTTATCAGCATTGCCAATAACTATCGTGGCACGATGAAAACAGATGGTTTTCCGATGTGGAAACTGCACTTGATTTTTACGCTGCCTGCTTTAATTTTTAGCCCGATTGGCGAGGAGTTGTTTTTTAGAGGGCTGCTGCAGCGCGCGTTGGAAGAACGCTTGAGCAACAATGCCAGCACCTTTATCGAATGCAGTGCATTCGGGCTGGTGCACCTTTGCCATCACGGCATTATAGCCACTGCGGCTGGGCTTACTTTGCTGCCAGTATCAGGCGCTATTTGGGTGGCGCTAATGTTTAGCGTTGCGTATTTATTTGCATGGCTTAAACGCCGCAGCGGTTCCCTTTATACGGCGATGGCGTCACATGCGGCGTTTAATTTCAGCATGAATGGATTGATTTTCGCGTTTTTGTGGTGACGGATACTATCTGTAGATGCCCGAAATTAGGGCATCTACAGGGACTTTAGTACAAGGGTGCAGGTACCGTAGCCGCAAATTGGTGTGCGTGTGGCGTGGAGAACTCAACAGTGCCATCAAAAAAATCTACGCACGCTTGTAACACCGCTTTGTTGCGTAACACGCGCAAATGCCCTAGCCCTTCGGTGCCTAAAAATTGTGCCTTAGGCCAATTTACAGCGATGGCCAAACCACCGGCTTGCGATGTGGCGTCATCATTGGCGTCGTGAATAATTAACGCTTGCGCTTTGATGGTGTTTACCGATTGGGGTAGCTCAAATTCTTGCCACTTCACGCCTGTTTTTTGCTCAAAACGCCACTGCATCGCAGCGCGTACTGGCTCACTAATTCCGGTGAAGCGCTTGAACCATTTGGAAAAGCCAATGAGTGAATTGGGCGGGGCGATGAGAATAGCTTTTGGCGCGGAAGCGCGCTTGCTATTTTTGCTTAAACTTCGGCGCAAGCTGCTTGCCACGGCTGCGCCACCAAGCGAATGGCCGAGCAGTCCTGCCACTGGTATTTGTTGTGCTTCAAGGTGCGCCCAGACGGACTCTAAGCCAAGCCAAAAATCAACCAACGTGGCGCTTTTACCTGTGCTTTGGCCATGACCCAAATGGTCGAACAAGATGACTTGATAACCCGCTGCGCACAAGGGCTCAACAAATGCGCGGAACTGGCCACCGCGACCACTCCAACCGTGGCTACAAATAATGGCGGGCGCATCGACAGCACCAAAGCGCCATGCGGCGATGTTGGCAGTGCCGTTTTTATACGTACTGGGTACCGAAAATGCAGCGCCAGTAGCCAGCACCCGTTGTTCAGGTGCGGGTGCTGCGTAGCGTTGCGGCTTGATAAACAGGGCGCTGGCACGCTTTAGTACAAACTGTGGAGCAACGGTGGACGCAGCCCGTACAGCAAGCCAGCGGCCACGATTGGATTCCTGAAGAAGCCCGTATTTAGAGCGTTTCCAAGCAGTTTCTAGCGCGTCATTTAATAGCACAATCGTGCTATTTGTATTCGTTGGAATGTAGGGATTAAGCATTTCTTGCTCCTTGGGTTGGAATGGCTTAAATCAAACCTTTTGGGTTTTAATCTTTGCAGCTTTTTGGGGGTTACAAGCGGAAGCGACGAGCCGCTCAAATGCAATTTGCGCGCGCTGGGTGGCTAACTTATCGCGGAACAAATTGCGCGCCTGATTGCAGGAGGCGACGATACCAAATAACTCAAACGCAAACTGTTCGGTGTCGATATCTTCAGCAAAATCACCGGTTTGTTTGGCCATGTCGATCATTTTCATGCATTCGATGTTCAAGCGTCGCAAGTGCCGCTCAACGGCGTCACGCACAGCACCATCGCGACGATCAAACTCAGCGCTTGCAGCCATCAGTGGGCAGGTGGCTAGCTCAGCTTTTTCAGTCCAAGTAAGCCAGTTTTCAATTAAGGCACGCATGCGCGGTAAACCGCGCGGTGCGCTCAAAGCGGGTATAAACGCCAGCCGGTTAAAACGCGCCACGGATTCATCCAGCGCTGCTAATTGCAAATCTTCTTTCGAGCCAAAATGCGCGAATAGCCCACTCTTAGATAATCCAGTTTGCTCGGCCAAGGTGCCGATGGTAAGCGATTCAAAACCCGATACGCTGGCCTGTTGCAGTGCTGCTTGCAGAATAATAGCGCGGGTAATTTCGCCCTTACTTTTTATGGCTTCTGGCGCAGTCATTCGGGCTTGCCCTGCTTTGGCCGCAACACCATGCAGGTGGAAGTGGCGTGCGCTAACAGACGGCCTTCGGGGTCATGCAAAAAGCCTTCTGCCACGATAACATTGGTGGATTGGCTCAACACCTTGCTGGTTGCTTTAAGGGTTACGAATTTAGGCACGGGGCGGAGCATTTTTACGTGCAAATCAATGGTGGAATAGCCGATGCCCGCGCCCAGCACGGTGTGGGTGACGCAACCAGTTACAGAATCAAGCACGGTTGCTGCAAAGCCGCCGTGCACGCCGCCCAAGGGGTTGGTGTGCGCGTCATCAGCGCGCGCGCTAAATTCTAAAGCGCCCTCACTGACCGATACACCTTGCATCGGCACCAACTTGGCGATGGCTGGCATCGGAACGACACCGGCTAACATCGCCTGCATAATTTCTAAACCGGTTGCGGTTGCTGGATTGAAGGACGACATAGCGATGTGCTTTTGAAATTGGAATACACCAATAATAATACGACCGTTCGTATTATGTCAAGCATTAGTATTGCGAATTTTTATCGGTACTTCGCGACAAATCGACGGTCTATCCAGTTTTTCCAATACCAAACCCAACGGCCACTAGAACAGCTTTCACCGTTAACAGCGATGGCGTGTTTAGCGCCGGTTGAAATCAAATAGCGCGCGCTTAAAGTTGGCTGATACGCCTTGAGTTTTGCGCCTTGGATTGCGCAGACTAAGTTTGCGGCCAAGGGCGCGCCTGCACGTACCGCGAATACGCCTGACTTTTGATAGGGCGCATCGTCCATCGACGCGCAATCGCCCGCGGCAAATATTGCCGCATCGTTGATACATTGCATACTGTCATTAGTTCGGACAAAACCATGGGCATCGCAATCTAGTCCAGAGGCTCGTAAATAGGGTGCTGCCGCCGTGCCAGCCGCAATGAAAATATAGCTGGCCGACACTGCTCCACCGCCTTCTAAATGCACAGTTCCAGCGGATAATTTAGTCACGCGTTGGCCGCGCATGATGCTCACGCCCTCCACGCGCAAGGCCTCAGCCAACAGCGGTTCGGCGGCATTTGGAAAATTTGACTCACCCGAAATCAGTGTCACACCAACATAAAAACCCGGACGACTAAAGTGGTGGTGTGCAGCAAGCGCGATTTCGATGCCGGTGGCGCCGCCGCCGATGACGACGATATGCGCGTGTTTCTCTGCGCTAACTTGACTAGAAATTTCCGCGCACACGGTCTCCCACTGCGCCACAAATTGTTCGAGTGGCCGCAGCAATATACCGTGATCGCGCGCATCAATGATGCTTTCTACATTCGCGATGGGGCCAGTATTGATAGATAAAAAATCATAACTAAGCACTTGGCCATCTAGCAAGGCAACGGTCTTTTTATCACGATTAATAGATACCACCTTGGATTGCACCCACTGCGCCTTAGCCGCATCAGCGAGGGGGCGCACCGGAATTTCGCAATCGGCCAAATTATAATGGCCTGCCATCCAGCCAGGAATCATAGCGGAATACGCTAGGCTGGCATAGGGCGAGACGACCGTAATACGGGCGTCTACAATGGCATTTGGGTTTGCTGGATCAGTTACTTTAAGCCGTGCTTTAGCTAGCGCTTTGAGCACCTGAATGTGCGCATGACCTGCGCCTAAAAGTACTAAGTGTGCGCTCATGAATTTCTTAGAATACGGTAATGCCTTATTTTGCCTGATTTTCAGCCAGTATCTTGGCGCTAAAGCTTAAATCACCAAACCAAGAACGACTCGTTTCTTTCGTGTTGTCGGTGTCCGCCCCCACCAGCACTGCAGTAATCTTAGGCGCATCGAAACCAAAGGCCGCTTTGAAATCTGCGGCCACATCGCGGCTTTCTCGCACCCATTGGTTCTGCTTCAACGCCCCACTTTGCAGTACTAGCATGCGCAAACGGTCGGTGTAGGCGTTCCACACAGTGGTGCCAACTGGTTGCCGCGCATCCCACACATAGCACAGTGCCGCCACGGGCACATCAGCACCAAATAGCGATCGCGCCATGCGAATTTTAGTGCGGGTTCCAAACGGTAAACTTTCCAGCGGTACATCAAACACCACATAAACACGAAGCGGATAATCGTCACCCGCTTTGCTGGCCACGTTACCGTTTTTAAGCACAGTCGCAGTGCGCCAGCGCCATTGCAGGATGGGCGTTATTTTTAGATCCACGTTGACAGCCGCAAGCAGGCTTGATGCGGCATTACTTGAATCCGCTTGCAACACGTGCGCTTGTGTGTCGCTTCCCGTATCCATCACAATCGAATACTGGGTTGCCGCTATCTTTGGTATTTGTACCTGGCGCCAACCGGCAATAGTTGTGGCACTACCGAGCGCTTGAACTGAGAATTTTGGTGGTTGTGGTGGGGGCTGCGCTACGCTTGTTTCTGCGCTAAGTAAGCCTGCTGAACCCAGCACAAATAGCGCTACGGCATGACAAATTCCATTGCTTTTACGCATCATTTACGCCTTGAAGATGCCCGAATAACGGGCATCTTCAACAATCTTTAAATAATCATCTGGCGTATCAATATCGGATAAGGATAACAATTCATGCGAGGTGATATTGGCCGCTTTTGCCGCCAATCGCGTTTGCAGCATCACTTTATCCGTGCCCCAATCGATGTGCGCAAAGAGCGCTGCTTGCGGCGTGGACAACCCCACCAGCACATAGCCACCATCTTCTGCGGGAACAAAGCACGCTCCGCTATTATGCTGTAGCCACGCGGCCACGGCTTGCAAGTGCGTAACGGTAAGAGCCGGGCAATCAGTGCCGATAATTATCATGTGCGGCGCGTTTTGTAGGCCATGTACAAAAGCGTTGTGCATCCGCGCACCCAGATCATCACCCGTTTGCAGTACGCACAATGGCGCGGGGTGAAGGGTGTAAAAAAACGAATCAGCATTAGGCGCGGGCGTGACAAAAAGTGTCGTGCCGCCCAGCGCGGCTTGCTGCGCGGTGTGTACCGCTGCCCGAATACAGCGCCGATGAAATTGCGCGGCACCTTCACCACCCAACAACGGAATTAGCCGCGTTTTGGTTTGCCCAGCAATGGGTTCGCGGGCAAAAATACCAATCGTTGTGCTTTGAGGCATTAATTTCACTGGTGTTGTCTACCGTAATATTTGTGGTGCAGCTTCTCCGGTGCAGCCCCAAAAAAGTACGCCAAGCGTAACCACCACATTTGCACAATGGTGCGCCACACGCCGCGTTGCTGCCAACGCCTACCTGAAGTGACTACCCGCTGCGGCAAGCAAATTGGTGCGCTAATTTTTTTAGCCAGCTTACAAAATGCAATATCTTCCATCAACGCAATCGCTGGGAAACCACCCGCGGTGGCGAACAGCGCTCGATGCATAAATAAGGCTTGATCGCCAGTGGCAATACCTGTGAGCCGCGATCGCCAGCCCATCATGGCGGCCACCAACCGCAACGACGCACCCTCACCGTCAATACGCACATCAAAACGCCCCCAAGCGGCTTGGCTGTTAGCGCAGGCTGCTTCAATGACGCCGGCGAAATTAGCGGGCAATTGGGTATCTGCGTGTAGAAACAGCAAGTGCTCACCGTGCGCCATGGCGGCACCTGCATTCATCTGCGCGGCCCGACCCTTTGCCGACGTCACAACCGATGCGCCTAGACTTTGCGCAATGGCTAATGTTGCGTCATCACTGCCACCATCAACCACAATAAGCTCGCACCCAATTGCTAAGCTTTGCAAATCAGTTAAGAAAGCGGGTAAGCGCGCAGCTTCGTTTAGCACCGGCACAATAATAGAAATCATCAAGGCACCAAAACCTGCAAACTACTGACCGCGACCCAATTAGTGTGCGGCTTTACCTTCAGCAGGCGCCGGATGCGCTTCCGGTGCGGTGTAATACTGACGTTTATCGCTAAGCAAAGCGCCGACTGCCCCCAGCACACTGCCAAAGCCCGCCTCGCCACGCATCCAAGTTTGGTAGGCAGTGGCAAACTGCATTTGTCCGTGGGTAACGGTGCTGCGTTTGTACACACCTGCGGCATATTTATTGGCTTCACTCATGGTTGGGTAAGTGTGAATGGTACCAAGAATTTTGTTTAATCCTAAACCATGCTTCATCGCCAACACGTATTCGGCTAGTAAATCACCGGCATGGTCGCCCACAATGGTTACGCCCAAAATATTGTCTTTTCCTGGGGACGTCAACACTTTGACAAAACCAGTGGCGGTGCCGTCGGCGATGGCGCGATCAAGGTCGTCAATGCCGTAACGATGAGCGCTGAAGGGAATTTTTTTCTCAAGTGCTTCTTGCTCGTTTAAGCCCACTCGCGCTACTTCGGGATCGGTAAACGTGGCCCATGGCACCACGCTGTAATCCACCGTAAATTTTTTGAACTTACCAAAGAGCGCATTAACTGCGGCAAACCAAGCCATGTGCGCCGCAGTGTGGGTGAACTGATAGGGTCCTGCCACATCGCCTGCTGCAAAAATATTAGGAAACTTCGTTTCTAAGTGGCCATTTACCTCCACCGTTCTGTTGGTAACAATACCTAGCTCTTCCAGACCATAACCCGTCATATTGGCAACGCGCCCTACCGCACATAAAATTTCATCAAAGGGGATAGCTTCTTTGCCGTTAGCGGATTCGACAATCAAACACTTTTGCCCATCGCGTCTTTCAACTGCCAGCGCTTTATGGCCAACGCGTACATCTACCTTTTCGCTTCTAAATTTCGCTTCAACATAGGCCGAAACATCGGCATCTTCGCGCACCATCAAGCGCGGTGCCATTTCTACCTGCGTGACGTTTGCCCCTAAGCGCGCGAAGCACTGGGTTAACTCACAGCCGATAGGCCCGCCGCCAAGCACCACTAAACGCTTTGGTAATGCCGTCAAATTCCACACGGTGTCTGACGTTAGGGGCACTACATCTGCCAAGCCCGGAATAGGCGGCACAAACGGTCGCGCACCCGCAGCAATCACGATATTTTTAGTAGTGAGCACGGTTTTATTATTTTGGGCATCCGTTACTTCGACTTCCCACGGCGACAAAATTTTAGCGCTGCCGGTTAAACATTCAACACCCAGCGCTGTGTAGCGCGCGATGGAATCATGCGGTTCAATATCGGCAATAACGCGCTTGATGCGTGCCATGATGGCGGCAAAATCAACGTCCGCTTTAGCGTTGGCTAAACCATAGTCACTGGCATGCTGAATTTGCTCTACCAGCTTTGCCGATTTAATCATCGCCTTGGATGGCACGCAGCCTGTATTTAGGCAATCTCCACCCATTTTGTGGCGCTCAATTAAGGTTACTTTTGCCTTCACCGCTGCGGCAATATAAGAACTCACCAAGCCTGCCGCACCCGCACCAATTACCACCATATTGCGGCTGTATGATTTGGGACGCTGCCAACCGGCGTAGACCTTACGGGCTTTGATAAAATCAACGAGTTTTTTAGCGATGATTGGCGCTATGCCTAACAAAACGAACGCACCTAACAACCCAGGTTTCAAGATGTCGCGTACTGAATTAATGCTGGCCAATTGCGTGCCGGCATTAACGTAAATGATAGTGCCAAACAACATCCCTAGCTGGCTTACCCAAAAGAAAGTCCATGTTTTCATTTTGGTTAAACCCATCGCTAAATTGATGAGAAAAAACGGCACCGCGGGTACTAAACGCAGGGTAAATAAGTACAGCGCACCTTCTTTTTCAACGCCGGCGTTAATGGGTGCTAGAAACTTTTGGAACTTCGTTTCCACTGTTTCACGCAACACGTAACGCGAAGCTAAAAACGCTAAGGTAGCGCCGACGGTAGAGGCTACCGAAACAATGGCCGTACCCATCACCACCCCGAACAGCGCGCCGGCTGCCAGCGTGAGAATGGTAGCGCCGGGAACAGAAGCGGCTACCGCAGCAATATACACCACTAAAAAACCAGCAATAGTGGCTACCGGATGGGCTGAATAATAGGCGGCCACTTCAGCCTGCTGCGCTTTAATAAATTCTAGCGTTAGAAATCGCCCCAAATCCAGGCCAAAAAAAGCGGCGATAACGACCACAAGCACGACAACGATGAGGATTTTTTTATTCATTGGGGTATCCGATATTTAAATTTCTTGACGCTTGTGCGTCTGCGGTTTTTTGGCAGCGATACGTTGGTCACAGGCTGCTAGTGTACGTTTGTTTTCTGGACGCACGCTTTAGTTTGCTATTGCGGTGTTGTTTATGCTGACCATTACGTAAATAAGTCGGATATAGATGCACAATCCTTACAGCTACCTGGAAAATATCAATTAAATTCCCTATTTATCGGCATCTTCAGGTTTTATTATTTTTGCTAAAAGCAAGCTTCGAAGCGAAGTCTCAACCCGTTACTTATCCTAGCATACGCTCGCCAGAACGAGGAGGGGCCTCTTTACCATGCCAAGTACCCTTATCTAGGGCACGCTTAAGCTGCTCAATACGGACAGGTTTAACTAGCCAATCATCGACAAATCGATTCATCATGCTAGGATCTGGCGGGTGGCCTGAAACCATGATTAGCCTTGGCATAGTCGCTGTGTTACCGTGCAGAGCTCGCAGCTTTGCGGCCAACTCTGGCCCGGTCATGCCTTCCATTTCATAATCCAGAAGAACGACATCAAAACGTGCGATGCCAATGGTCGCGAGCGCCTCTATTGGTGAATCGCAAGCCTCTACCTTATGACCGAGCACGCCAATTTGGTGGCGCAACACCATTAGACTGACAGCTTCATCATCAATAATTAGAGTGCGCAGCTGTGCAGTAGCATCCTGCGTTACTTTTTCGACAATCGGTGCCGGGGGAGGCGCAAGCTGCGCTATCACCGGTAGGCGAAGTGTAAAGAAAAACACCGCCCCCTTATTAATCTCACTTAATACCTCAAGTTTGCCACCCATCAACTGAACTAAGTCTTTAGATATTGCAAGCCCCAGCCCTGCGCCTGTAGCGTTTTTGCGCGTAGTATCACCGCGTTGAAATGGCTTAAATAGGCGTTCTTGATCTGCCTTAGCGATACCAGGCCCGTTATCACGCACTTCAAACCGAATAGCGCAATTTGCGGTATCAACACCCACGGTGCCGCCATTCGCAACCGATACTGCTAAGACAATATTCCCTTCATCAGAAAACTTTAAGGCGTTACCAAACAGGTTGCCCAGCACTTGTTGCAAACGGTGTGCATCGATGGTGACAGCTTCTGGCAAGCCCGCATCTACTTGCAAATGGAGGCCTAACTTTTTCCGTGCGGCTAAGGGCTGATAGAGCAACTCTAAATTGCTAATTAGCGCCTTGATATCGGTAGCTTCAGGGTGTAAGGACAATGTACCACCCTTAATTCTGCCGCGATCGAGCAAGTCTTGCGCAAGGCTGTTTAACGATAATCCTGCATCGCGGATTGCTTGAATTTTGCTTTTTTGATCAGCATCTAACTGTGCCGATAAGAGCCAGTCGCTAATACCTAAGATACCATTGAGTGGATTACGCAAATCGTGGCTTGTTTGCATGAGCACTTGTTCCATTTCCAAACTTTGCCGACGCACCGTTTCGGCATAACGCCGCTGCTGAAAATACATGCCTAGCGTGACGCATAGCAGTATTGAGGCAAGGGCAATCGCAAGCAGAGTGTAGCGCAGCTTAGTTTCACTCGTTTCAGCGCGTACGCTTGCGGTTTCAGTTTTGGCATTGGCAATACTAAGATCAGCATCACTTTGCGCATAACGCAAGCGCTCGGTGAAGTCGGTGCTGGCAGATTCACGCTCGATCATCGCAACTTTGTCAGTCAGCTGATTAAGCTTTGCGACCGCTTTAACGAGGCTGGTTGACGGCGCACCTTTGAGTTGTAACTCGACACTAGCGCGAAGCGCGCGCATTTCATCGTTGTAAAGATTTAAGGTGGCGTAGGCCTCGCTAGCACGATCAAATTGGACAATGGCTGCCTTGGCGTTTCCACGCAGTTGCAATGCTTGCGCAGAGGCTTCAATGCCCAATCCAGATAGCTGCGAGTTTTTTAGTTTGGCCGCCATTGCCATTATTCGTTCGCTCATCGCTTCTACCGTAGCAGCATCTTTAGCAGCTAGGGCGGAACGACTACGCTCAAGCAATATTTCAGCGGCTAGTTTTGGATCATTAATGCCTTGCAACAAATTAGTGGCTTGATCTAAATACCGATTGGCATCGGGCACCTTACCCAACTTAAAAGCAGCACGGGACATATTGCGGAGCAAGCGGATGCGCATTTCCGGCTGCTCGCTAGCCGACGCATAAGCCAAACCGTCAGTAGCGTAACGATGGGATTCATCGAGCCTGCCAAGTCTAAAGCTAAGCGAAGAATACGCCAACATAATATCGGGAAAGAGCTGATTGTCTTTGGCCCCGCCCAAGCGCTTTTCGGCCTGTGCAAGCGCCCGTGACGCGGCATTCGAATCACCCAAAGCGGAATGGGCGCGGCCTTCATTGATGCGCCCACGTACTTGTAAATAGATGCTGTCAGTTTTATCTGCCTCCGCAATCGCAGCGATTGCGGCACGGCGTTGACACTGCCAGTTGGCGATCACGCGACAGGCGTTGGCTTCTGCCAAACTGAGCTTGGCTAGCTCGACATGATTACTTGCTGGTACGGCGGCTCTTACTTCGGCTAATTTTTCTAAAACCTGTCGCGGCTCAGTGAGCGCTTCAATTTCTAAAACGTGACGCTGCCCGTTGATGTTGGGATTCGGCGGGGCTGCTGTTGTGGCATTAGCAAACAGGGGTTTGGCATAGATCAGCAGAACGCAGACAATTACAGCCAAACCCAACCTAATCGCCTGCACGACTCGGCATACATTGCTAGGCGCCAGCTTGGTGCAAAGTAGTGAAATATATTGCGATTGGGTAGTCAATTTTTATCTCGGTAGCGCTAAGCACAAGCGTTCGCACGTTTCGGTTGTGGCTGCAGCGTAAGGTGTTTGCAAGTTACTTTTTACTTCGACTTAGTGTCATGCATTTGCACTGAAATTCTATTTTAAATATCAATTTACGCTTCATAATTCTATTATTGTAAGCCGTTGTGTGCGAGCGCTGTCAAATGAACAATCAATTCAAATTGCAGCTTGATCTGCGAGAGAACAGTTCTTGCAAGGGATAACCACCATTAATCGCCAACGGCTAGACTGCTGGTTCCACGCTGATTGCATTTGGAAGCCGCTGATCGCCATAAGTTTTCAACACTTCAGAAATTTCTACCCGATAACCGTCGAGCCATTTTGCCTGATTTTGTTTGGCGATTAAATGACTGGGATGCCGCATCAATAGCTGGAGCGATGCCAAAGAATCCCAATAATAAACATTGGATACTAAGCCAGTGGCGGCACTTTCCCAATTTTCCTCGCCAAGATAACCTGGGATAGATTTAGCAATATCGGCAATGACTGCGTCGAGGGCGTAAAACTCATCGTCGTACTGTTTTTTTGCGAAGATGAAGGTAGAGGAAAACATGAGGCCTTTCTAAATACAGCGTTTACTAAATTACGTTAAGTCAGGTGGCCCAACATCCATGCCGTCATAGCTCGCCACGTTATGCGCTAACGCTAACTGTTGCAACGCTTCATTGCGTTCGAAAAGAGATTGCGGCGAATGGGTTTCGATTTTTTCCATGTGTAGCACATGGGTCGTTTCGTCATCTGATGGATATAAATTTGCAGTGGTATATTGGGATTTCTCAAGCACTTCTGCCAAGGCTTGTAGCTTAGCGGGGCTTGGATCGAAAAAGAAATAGCCCCACAATAAATCGCCGTCAACGTTCCAAGACGCTTGGCTGCGCATATTATCGAACATGGTTTGTAAATCAGAAAGTGGGGTCATGAGTGCACAGATTTAAGTCAAAAGTTCGTTAATTTTAATGCTTGTAAACACCCTATTTTAGGGCATCTTCAGGCAGTAGGATTGCGCCATAAAAAGAGCCGGAATCACCATTGATGATGCGCGCTATGTCGTCGACATTGCGCAATACCGCGCCCTTTGCATGCAACGCGACATTGACGCGGCTGGAAATTGCGGTTGCAGATTCCGTTTCGGTCGGCCATGTGTGGTGAGCGTCTTCAGCCAACGTGACGGCATAGCCTAGGTCTAGTGCTGCCACGGTTGTATTAAAAATACATTGCTCGCTTTGCAGGCCGCAAATGACCAATTGATTTACCTTAAGCTGTTTAAGCGCGGCTTCGAGTTTGGTATTTTCAAACGCGCTGGATGCCTGCTTTAACACGCAAATTTCGCCGTCTCGTAGATGCAGCGCTGCGGCTACTGCATGTTGCGGTGTGGCTTGTACCAGCACACCACCGGGCTCTGCACAGTGCTGAACAAATATGATCGGCACAAGACTTGATCGTGCAGCACTCAACACGCGATTGCATGCAGCCACCAATGCCGACGCACGGTCAATGGGCGGGCACATCACACCATCAATTGCGCCCTGCTGTACATCAATGACTAATATGGCTGCGTTGTGCATTGGGCTTCCGTTGACTAAGGGCGGCAATTTAAATCAGGTAGCAGAATTACGCGCGGACTTCATACAAATAACGAGCGCGACACCGCCCAAAATTGTTGCGGATGCCAATACTATTCGCCACGTGAGCGCTTCATCCAAGAACAGCACACCGCCAAACGTCGCCATCACAGGCACGCTTAATTGTACCGTAGCTGCTGTGGTGGCTTTAAGTGCCGGTAGGGCAGAATACCAAATTGCGTAGCCCACGCCTGATGTAAGTGCACCAGATAGCAGTGCATAGACAACGCCCGCCGGCTCAAGCGATGCGGCGTTTATTTGTAGTAGGCTAAACGCAATAGCAAATGGCACAGCGCGCATGAAGTTACCTGCCGTGATGATGGTGGCGTCGCCTGCACCCTTGCCGCGTAGCGAGTACACGCCCCAAGCAATGCCCGCTGTTATCATCAGCGCGGCACTATAGAAAGGCGGCGCGACTAAGGCACTAGGGTCCGGCACGAGCAAGCCAATAAGCCCTCCCAATGCAATAACTAAGCCTCCAATTTGGGACATGGTTAGCCTCTCGCCTTGGTACAGGCCAACGCCAATCATGGTGGCCTGCACCGCGCCAAACAATAGCAAAGCCCCGGTTGCAGCGGGCAAGCGCAGATAGGCGTAAGAAAAGCAGATTGCATAAGCAAAAAGCGCGAAAGCAGAGAGCCAATTGCCATTCGCCTGTGGTGCGTCCGATGCAGGACGGGATGCAGGCCCACGCGCACGCACGAGCAGCCACAGCATAATTGCGCCCGAGATTAGGCGAATGGTGGTGAAAGTTGCTGCGTCAATAGAAGTGTGTGCTTCGGTGCCGAAACCTCCTATGCCGCGCAACGCTGCGCGGCATAGCAGCGAGTTACCCGCGAAGGCGAGAAGGGCGACCGTTGTCAGTATAAGTAAACGAAGTTGCGGCATTAGCTATTCTGAAGGGTGCGAGAACAGTGCTAGGTTGAACAGTAGCAGGAGTGCAAATGCTGTAAGGGCTAAATTCATGCCACCTAGAAAGCGTAGCGATGCCGCAAGCGGAGGGAGCAAGGCTCTACTTAGCGCGTCCGATTGGTCACGCGCTAAAAGTTGCGCGGCGCGCTGGGGGCTGATACTGAAGACTTTAAACGCTGCCCCCAACCATAGGGTGTTCAGCACAAAAATGATCGTCACGGGCAAAGAAGAACGCGTCATATATTATCGGCCTCATATTTCCAGATTGAATTGATCATTCTGCGCAGCTAGTTATGGTCGGTTGTTTGTTTGTTTGTTTGACCCAATGTTACTGCATATAGTGAGTGCACACTCAGTCTTTGCGACGTCGCCCGCGACTACGAGCGCCAGAAAGGATTTAGCTTGGCAAAACCTCGGCTGGCTTGCTGGTGCGGTTCAATCGCGCTAACCGCACCAAACGCACTATGCTTTCAACTAGATTTACCGCATATACGCAGGCCGCCAAAATTAGGACAACCTTCATACTGTGATTGAGTATCATGCTTATTTTTTCTGTCTTAGCCGCTAATCCGTCACCGACTAACGTGATGAGTACCGCCTGATGCATTGGTGCAATAAGGGCAACAACTGCAATCGCACTTAACACCACGCGCAAAATGAGTCGCGGCTTGGTCCAATATGGCCAAACGATGTTGGTTGCAGCGAAAACGATTTCGGCAATAGCGACTGCCAAGATTACGCTCCAAAATGACTGCCACCCAGCCGATAGCGAGAAGCCAACAGGCGCGCCGTGGTGCCAGTAAGTTGCGGGGAAATTAACTGCGCCGAGCCACCACAACGTAAAGACCGCGGTTGCGATAAGCTCAGAAATGCTATTGAAGCGGCTGATCTCAAAGCCCGGTTTACTCGCCACCAGCGCGTTAGGTTGCCAGTTTTCGATGAAGCTGAGCGTGCCGTTGCGACGCTCAACGCCCCAGAAGACGAGCGTGATGATGGCACCAAAAAATGCAGCGGCATGGATGAAGTTATTCCCGCCCTGCAGCACCGCTTGAACAATACTACGTTCGCTCAATAGCGCCACACCGGCAAGCGCGCCATAAATTGCAGCAAACACAACGAGCATAGCGCGAATACTCATCCACCAAAACGGATACATGCGCGGACCAATTAGATACTTCTGCTGCCCGTAGCGCGCGGCCGCCACCATTGGATGGCCGGACGTTTTTAAAATCGCGCCGATCTCATTGTTTGTCAGCTGGCGATTCTGCGCCGCCTCAATCTCTTCAACTTGCGACAACAAGCTATCTTTTAGTTCCCTAATAATGTCATCGTTATTGTTTGTGGAGTTCTTCGGGTTAGCGGCCGCATTTACGGGCAAATAGAGTCGCACGGCTTGCAAATAGCGTTCAATAATTTCCATGATTATTTTCCTTTTTTATGTAGCGTTAAAGGTGTTGCAGGTGTTGCGGCGGCGTGAATGCGGGCGATGGCTTCATCCATGGATTTCCACTCCTCCAAGAGTTGCGCCAGCACTGGAGCGCCCTCGGCAGATAACGTATAGAAGCGCTTGTTGCGTTTTTCCTCCTCGCGCCACTCGCTTGTTAGCAAGCCCTGCGTTTCGAGCCTTCGCAACAAGGGATAGAGCGTGTTTTCATCAATATCAATGCCGTGATCAACCAAGGCTTTGCGCAAGGTATAGCCATAGTGTTCTTGCTGCAGTTGCACCAAGACGGCAAGCGTTAAGCTACCGCGTCGCAGCTCTTGGCGTAACTTTTCAAATAAATCAGCTTCCATTTTTATTTTGCCTTTACTTGCGTCATACAAAATACCCTTTACATCGCACACTGTACAACACACAGTGTGCGATGTAAAGGGTATTTTGGTTATGTTTGCAGAATTGGAGTGCATTTATTTTGTCGAGCGCCGCATGAGCCTAATTTAGTTAAGCTTGCACCACCATATGTGAAGGTGCTTATCTTACGTATCGTGTTGGACGCCTGTGTTTTAGTCGCTGCCGCGCGTTCTCGCAAAGGAGCGAGCTTCCAATTGATTGCGATGCTGCCTATAATGAATTTCAACCCGTTTTAAGCGTTGCGCTTTTAGAACGGTAAGCCGTTTTGACTAGAGGGCACCTCTAAAAATTCAATTTTCTAAGTCAGGCTAGGCGCGAACGACAAATTTTGACGACGCATATGTCTGATATGTAAGAAAAAATTTTTTGTGAGCAACAACGCATAACGACGAAAAGTGGATTTTTAGAGGTGCCCTAGAGCAGAACACATGCCACCCGACACTACCCCAGCAGATTTCTTACGCTTATTGGCAAGCAAAAGGAGAAAACAATGACCGCGCTAACGATTCGTCTACCCAATTCTGTACGCTAAAAATTAAAAAACTCGCCGAGCGAGATACTATTTCAGTGAATCAATTTATCGCCAGTGGAGCGGCTGAAAAAATGGCTTCAGTACCTACGTTAGATTATTCAAAAGTAGAAGCCACAGGCGTTAATCGGGATGCGTTTATCCACTATCTGGCGATGGCGCCAGATAGTGCAGCGGCAAAGGGCGATGAACGCGTTGCGGGTATTTAAGAAATAGAGCGCGATGCCGTGGACTCAAATAAATGGCTGAAGAAGCCCTATAATAGGGCATCTACAAGGCATTTATTTATGCGTTTTTCGCAATAATCATGATGCGCCGCGCGCGGTAAGCTCGCAGCGGCTATCAGCCGAATCTCTTGCAAAGCGCTGGGAACAAGGCATCCAAATTATCTTCATCCCACTGCGCACCAGTTGGCTCGGTGTTGTAGGCTAAATCGTGTTCGGGAAATTCATCGGCTTCCTTGCCGGTTTGTTCTTCCCACACTTGCGAAGCGATGTATTGATAACCTTCTACCTGGCAGTCTTCGTCATCCATCACCACGTCAACCAATGACTCTGGATCAAGCAACGCTGCTTCATAGACTTGCTCTCCGCGCGAGATGAGCCAGCCTCTAAAGTCCATAAAGCCATCGTCCGAACAGCCGCCACCAATCACGTAAGCGGCACCCCACAGCGCCCAATCGTAAGCGCGAATATGGTACGCGCTTAAATGCCGATCAAAAGCCACGATGTCGTCTGGCGAGAGCACTGCGAGCGCTTCACTTAAAGTTTCAAGTTGCGCTTCGGCGTCACCTTCTGCGGCGTCGCGTGATGCATCGATGATAGTCCAGAATTCTGCTTTTTCCATTTGGGTTTGCTTTCTTTGGGTTGACTAATTTTGGAGACTATCGGTTTTAATATATTACTTGATCGCGATTTTAGCGCTGTAGAAGATGGGAGTTATTTTTGTTGGCTTTAAGCGAAATTGACTTTGCACTATTGCAATAGTATTCTACGATCATAGAAACTATTTTGATAGCTTGACCATGTACGCACAACAACTAGGTGCCGCAGTACGCGACGCAAGGCAATTGCACAAACTTACCCACAAAACATTGGCGAATGCAGCGCAGGTGAGCGTGCAGTTTCTAGTTGATCTCGAGCAAGGCAAGCCCACGATTCAGCTTGATAAGGCGTTAGCCACAGCTGCCTTTTGCGGCATCGGGCTTACAGCAAACATTGACGCAACGGCGCGCGCAAAATTTGCACGCTTTGCGGCGGTGAGTAAGAAAAATGCGGCGGACGAAAAGCTAGTTCGCTTTCATCGCAATATCGTGGCAAAACTTCTGCAAAACCGTGAGAGTGGCGTGGACATCCTTGCACGGGCGCAAGCACAGGTAAACCTTTGGGAGCGTGATTCGCTATGCGCAGCTGTGTACATTACCCGCTGGCGCGCAGCGTTGGCGGGCGGGCCGGATGCGATTCAAGCAAATATCTTGGATGACCCAAAGTGGGCAACTGCAATGGTCCAAAATTCGCCTTTTGGGTTTTTAAAGCGTGGCAATACAATCTGAAATATTTTTCGAAAAAGCGCATATTGCCGTATTCTTGTTATCCTACAAGGTTGTCGAACAACGGTCACCCAAGATATGAAAAAAACTCTTTATCCGCCGAGGCGCGCTCCCAACGTAGTTCGAACTAGCGACTTCGACGGATTCAGCGTCGCAGAATCAAAACTATCCCGTAACAAAGTATATTTTGATGACACTGAATCTGGTATCTGGCTCTACGAAGCTAATTGTCTTGATTTTATGGATCAGTTGATTGCCAAATACCCTGAAGGTCGTTTCGACATGATTTTTGCGGATCCACCATATTTTCTATCGAACGGCGGCATTACTTGCCATGCCGGAAAAATGGTTCGGGTAGATAAAGGTGGTTGGGATAAATCAAATGGCGCCGAAGTAAATCATGAGTTCAATCTTGAGTGGATAGGCCGGTGCCAAAAACTATTACGACCAAATGGCACTATTTGGGTTAGCGGAACGCACCACGTAATCCACTCGGTTGGGTATGCAATGCAGCAGTTGGGATTGAAACTATTAAACGACATCACTTGGGAGAAACCAAACCCTCCGCCAAACCTTTCATGCCGTTACTTCACCCATTCAACAGAGACAATTATTTGGGCTGCAAAAAATGAGAAGTCAAAACATCACTTTAATTATGCGGACATGCGTCGTGAAAATGGCGGCAAACAAATGAAGACCGTGTGGAATTTCACAGCACCGAGCCCATCGGAAAAAACTTTCGGAAAACATCCAACCCAAAAACCAATCCGGCTATTGAAACGATGTATTTTGTCCTCAACACAAATAGGTGATTGGATACTTGATCCTTTTGCGGGGAGTTCGACGACCTTAATGGCGGCGAAAGAACTTGGACGGAACGCTGTTGGAATAGAACTCGAGGCCGAGTTTTTAGCTTTATCGGCCCGAAGATTGCAATCGCTAAAAGCAGCGCAGACGGCGGAGTCAATCTATGAAAATATCTAATAACGATTCTTGGGCCAACATCTTTATGGGATTGGACATAGTTTCACAAGTGAATTTGCAAGGGTTTTTTGACATTTCTGCAGATCAAATAAAAGGTTTCGATGGCAAAGAAGCGCGGCTAATGGCAAAAATCGACCACAGCGAATCACTTCCACCCGTCATGAGACAAAATCACCTATCAATACTTGCTATTGAAAACGGACTCTATAGAATTTCTAAAGCAAATCCTTTTATTAAAATTGGCGAAGGCGGGACTGCGAAGATAACAACAATTACTGCACCCAAGCACTTACTTACGCTTGACCCTTATCGCATTGCGACCGAATCAGCCGCACTCGATTTAGCCCATCATTCGGGAATTTTGGCCAACGTTTTCGGCGAGGAAACTAAACTCACCATCCGCGGACGTACACGGGGAGACTTGAATTTTGCTTTAGACAATATTCACTTTAATATATCAGGCGTGCAAATTGAAATTGATGGCGGATACGAAGGAGCATCGACCGTAAACCTCGTTGAAGCCAAGAACAGAAGTTGCAGCGATTTAAATATCCGTCAATTGCTATACCCAGAATTACACTGGCGTGCAAAGATCGGCACTGCTAAAATAGTACGGAGTTGGGCAATGTTTCTTGAGGTAGATATATTTCGGTTTCTACCATTCAAAAGTGTTGATAACAACTTTAGTTTTGACTTTAAAAATGAAAAAGCGTTTCGATTCGAAAAAGCAGGTTTATTTAATTTATTAGCCATTAAGCTAAATCCAAAATACCAAGATCAGGACGCTCCGTTTCCACAGGCAGATACTTTTTCTAATGTGATGACGCTTTTAACAACGCTTCGCACTGAAAGTAATATGGAAAAGGCAGCCATAGCGGAATATTTCGCTTTCGATGCTAGGCAGGCGAGCTACTACACCAGCGCACTCAAGTGGCTCGGTTTGGCGACATCGGATCCAACCGTGAGCTTGACGAGTACTGGGATGGAAATTTCAAATGCACCTGTTGACGAACAACTTCGACGGATTGCTAACATATTATTTAGCCATCCTGTATTTTTTCATGCACTTCGCGCTGGCGCCGAGAGCGTTCCTGACTCCCTTTTCAACAACGGAAACAACACGCTTTCCTCGAAGACAATAAATCGGCGAAAGAAAACTGTTACAGCGTGGATAAAATTTTTTCAATACCGGTTTCAAAATGCCACTTAAAAATGATTTCCTATCTGTGTGGAACCCACATAAATTACATTGAGAATCTAGGATTTAGTTAACTTCTTCACAGAATTCCACAAAATCGCATCGCCCACTGAAGACGCCCTAAATCAGGCCATCTCCACCTACCCAACAACCCCCTTAACCTTCCCCACCAAGTTCTCCACGGTAAACCCAAAGTGTTTAAACAACACCGGTGCTGGTGCGGATTCACCAAACGTATCGATGCACACCACATCCCCTTCTAGGCCGACATACTTTCTCCAGTAGTCGCCCACACCGGCTTCTACGGCCACTCTTGGCACACCTGCTGGCAACACGGATTTTTTGTAATCTGCTGCTTGCGCGTCGAATACGCTGGTGCAGGGCATGGAAACTACTCTGGTACCGGTGCCGGCTGCGTTTAGGGCTTTGGCGGCTTCTGTGGCTAGGGGCACTTCGGAGCCGGTGGCGATGATTACTGCTTTTAGTGCTCCTACTTCACGCGCTAGTACGTAACCGCCGCGCGCTACGTCTGCACACGTAGCGTCGTCGCGTTGCTGGTAGGCGCAATTTTGACGGGATAAGATTAAGCAGGTGGGACCGTCTTGGCGCTGCATGGCGGCTACCCATGCAATGGCTGTTTCGTATGCATCGCAGGGGCGCCATACGGCCATGTTGGGGATTAGGCGCAGGCTTGATACGTGTTCTACGCTTTGATGCGTGGGACCGTCTTCGCCTAGGCCAATGGAGTCGTGGGTGTAGATGGAGATGTTGCGTAGCTTCATGAGCGCTGCCATGCGCAAGGCATTGCGAGCGTAGTCGCTGAAGGTTAAAAATGTGCCAGCGTAGGGCACCACGCCGCCGTGTAGCGCCATGCCGTTGCCGATGGCGGTCATGGCAAATTCACGCACGCCGTAGTTCATGTAGTTGCCGGCGTTGGCGGCGGTAATTGCTTTGGTGCCGCTCCAGTTGGTGAATACAGAGCCTGTTAAATCCGCTGAGCCGCCGAGCATTTCTGGTGTGACCTGGGCTAGTGCTTCAATGGCGTATTGAGACGATTTTCTGGTGGCAACGCCTTCGGCTTTTTCTTTTGTTTTGGCTAACAAGGCGGCAACTGTTTCATCCCACGCCGCTGGTAATTTGCCTGACATGCGGCGGGTAAATTCGGCAGCTAGTTCAGGGTATTGCTTGGAATAGGCAGTAAATAGGGCGTTCCAGCCTGTTTCTAGTTGTGCGCCACGGGGTTTGCCGTCCCATTGGGCGTATACCTCATCAGGAATTACAAACGGCGCATGCGGCCAGCCGATGGCTTCTCTGGTGGCGGCAATTTCTTTGTCGCCGAGGGCTGATCCGTGTACTTTGTCGGTGCCGCCCATGTTGGGTGCGCCTTTGCCGATGACTGTTTTGCAGCAGATTAGGCTAGGTTTATCGGTGACTGATTTGGCCTCTTGAATGGCGGCATCAATGGCGGCAACATCATGGCCATCTACGTTCGGGATTACATGCCAGCCGTAGCTTGCAAAGCGCATGGGGGTGGAATCGGTAAACCAGCCTTCTACTTTGCCGTCGATCGAAATACCGTTGTCGTCATACATCGCGATTAACTTGCCTAGTGCATGGGTCCCTGCGAGTGAGCAGGCTTCGTGCGATATGCCTTCCATCAAGCAGCCGTCGCCCATAAATACATAGGTGAAGTGATCAACAATATTCATGCCGGGGCGGTTAAAAGTGCGCGCCATTTCGCGTTCGGCCATGGCAAAGCCTACCGCGTTGGCCAAACCTTGGCCTAACGGGCCAGTGGTGGTTTCAACGCCCGGTGTGATGCCGACTTCTGGGTGTCCCGGGGTTTTGGAATGGAGTTTGCGGAAGGCTTTGATGTCGTCCATGCTCAGCGCGTAGCCACTTAAATGCAGCAGCGAATAAATGAGCATCGAGCCGTGGCCGTTTGACAAAATAAACCGGTCGCGATCGGCCCAATGCGGGTTGGCGGGGTTATGCCGCAAATGGCTGCGCCACAGCACTTCTGCTATTTCGGCCATGCCCATTGGCATGCCGGGATGGCCGGAATTAGCAGCTTGCACGGCATCCATAGCGAGTGCGCGGATGGCGTTGGAAAGCGTGGATTGGGCGGACGGCGTGCTGATTGATGTGGTCATGGGAGGATTCGCGAGGATGAGGAATTTGGAAGAGGGCCGAAATTAAGTGCCGTATTAAGTTTTAGACACCTAATAGGTCGGAATGCAAGCCGAGAATTGCCTATAATTATAACTTGTCGCACTCGATTGCTTAAACATTTAGGGCAAATTATGCGTGGTTTGCATGTTGTTGCTGATTTTTACGACGTACCCGAAAACCCCTTGCTGACGGACGCAAATTTGCTACGCACCGCTTGTGTGGATGCCTGCACGCACGCGGGCTTAACGGTAGTAGGCGAAAGATTTCACCAATTTTCAAGTTTTGACGGGTGCGGGCAGGCAGGTGCCACTGGCGCGGTCATTTTAGCGGCGTCGCATCTGGCGATTCATACTTGGCCGGAGCGCGGGCAGGTGACGTTAGATATTTATTTGTGTGAATTCGGGCTAGATAACGACACCAGTAGCGTGGCACGTGCCGAAGCAGTTTTTACCCGTATTACGGCACTTTTGAAGCCCATGCGTGCGGAAACGCAACGCATTGAGCGTGGCACTGGTGCGGAAACGCAACGCATTGCGCGTGGCACTGGTGCCGGTATGGAGGCGCAACTTTTGGAACAAAAATATCGCAGTGGCAATAATTAATGAGAACGGTTCGCGAGAAGCGCGTATTTGAGAAAATAAACGCAGGTTCTGGTGCTTATTTTAGCGCCTATACCGTTCTGGATATGGCACGCTCGGCGCACCAACTTATCGAGGTATACGACACGCCAGAACTGGGCAAATTGTTGCGTATTGATCACTGCAATATGCTGGCCGAGCGGGACGCGGCGATTTATCACGAAGCTATTGTGCATCCCGCCGCCATATGTGCCACCAACCCAAAAACCGCGCTGGTATTGGGCGGGGGCGATGGTTGTGTAGCCGCAGCACTGCTCAAGCACAACACCATCACGCAGGTTGATTTGGTAGAGCTTGACGGTGCGGTGGTAGCGCTATGCAAAGAACACTTTGCGACCACAAATTTTAATGTGTTCGATGACCCAAAATTAACGCTGCATATTACCGATGCCTTGCTGTTTATGCGGGAAAGTCATCAAAAATACGACTTAATTTGCCTTGATTTAACCGATCCCGATGCGGGTGCGGCTCATTCGGCTACTTTGTTTACGGGCGCGTTTTTTTCGCAGTGTAAGGCCGCGTTAAATTTTGGTGGGGTATTAAGTTTGTTTGCGGGATCACCGTTTTCGCACCCGCGGCGGTTTACTGAGATCGTTGCGGCACTGCAGGCGGCTTTTCGGTTTAGTCATCCTTATTTTGCCCATGTGCCAAGCTATGCCATGTTGTGCGGGTTTGTTGCCGCGTCCGATACAGTGGATATTGCTGCAGCTTCGGCACAATCCGTGGATGACGCGCTGATGACGCGCCAAATTGGCCGTTGCGGGTTCTATAATGGGGCTACGCATGCTGCAATGTTGGCGCAACCTGAGTACGTGCGCCGGCTGTTGGCGCATGCAACGACTGATTCCAATGTGGAGGACAGATAATGGCTTTGAGTAAAAAACGCAAATCAAGTACGGCCGTCAACTTGGTTTTGATCGGCACGCTAGGTGCGGCAGTGGGCGTAACGGCGGGCTGCAGCGGCAATAAAGAACGACGCGACATTTACGCGAATCAAGAGGCCTGCTTATCCGACTGGGGCAATGAGGCAAAAGACTGCACGCCAGTAGCGGCGAGCGGTAGTAACCGCAGCGGCGGCGGGATCGGCACTTATTACGGCCGCAGCTACCGTCATGTGGGCGGCGAAACTGGGCCACGATCAGCGCGCGCCATCGGCTCGGCGATTGTTGGCCGCAGTGGCGTGGGGGCGAGCCCAGGCTCTTCGATAAGCCGCGGCGGTTTTGGCTCATCGGGCCGATCCTCCTCGGGCTGATTGCTGTTATGAAAAGACAATCGCATATACCCCGACCGGATTGGGCGCAAAAAATGGAAGCGTTGGGCTTCGGCTTTCATTCTATTGATGGCGTGTATTGGGACGAGCGCTTTAGCTATAAGTTTGACAGCGCACAAATTGATTTGCTGGATGATGCCACGGCGGAAATGCATCGCATGTCTGTGGCCGCTGCCGAACGCGTGATTGCGGACAAACGCTACGCGCAGTTTGCGATTCCGGAACACGCGATTGCGTTAATTGAGGATTCTTGGAACGCCGACAGCCCCAGTTTGTTTGGACGCTTTGATTTATCGTGGGACGGCAGCATGCAGCGGGCGCGGGCACCGAAGCTGCTTGAATACAATGCGGACACACCAACATCGCTGATTGAGGCTAGCGTCGCGCAGTGGCATTGGCTGCAAGATGTTATTTTGCCCAAACAGCCGGATGCCGACCAATTTAACAGCATCCACGAAAAGCTAATTGCCCGCTGGCGTGAAATTGGCGCAGCACTCGATGTTAAGCAAATACACATGGCCTGTATTGGTGATTCAGAAGAAGACCTTGGCAACTTAGAATATTTGCGCGATACGGTGATGCAAGCAGGGCTGGATGCGCCGTTTATTGATATTGCGCAAATTGGCTGGTCGGCCACCGGGAGACAGTTTGTAGATGCCCAAAATACAGGCATCTCCAGCTTGTTTAAGTTGTACCCGTGGGAGTGGTTGGTGCGTGAAGCGTTTGGGCAAACACTGGCCAACTGCAACACCACCTTTATCGAGCCTGCATGGAAAATGCTGCTGGCCAATAAAGCGATTTTGCCTGTGCTTTGGGAGATGTATCCTGACCATCCGAATTTACTGCCAGCGTATTTTGAGTCAGGGCGCATAGTGGGTGATTACGTTAAAAAGCCGCTGTTGTCGCGCGAGGGGGCGAATGTCTCGATATTTAAATCTTCTGGCGATATTCATATTGCTGGTGAATATGGCGCAGAAGGCTTTATTTACCAAGGCTTTCAAGCATTGCCGGATGTGCATGATGCGTATTGCGGCACGTCGTACACATCAATTGGCAGCTGGATTATTGGTGATGAGCCAGCGGGCATTGGGTTGCGCGAGGATGAATCGCTGGTGACTAAAAACACCAGCCGCTTCGTGCCGCATTATTTTGTTTGATCGATAATTTATTTTAGGGGATAGCAATGAAATCAGGCGAAATGTTGGCGTCGTTTTCTGGCTTTGATGATTTTTTAGTTTATTTTGGCATTGCTTTGGCGTTGCTGCTGGTGTTTGTATTTATTTACATCCGTATTACGCCCTATCGAGAGCTGCAACTGATCCGCGAAGGCAATAATGCCGCTGCTATTAGTTTAGCGGGCACTATTTTTGGCATGGTTATCCCGTTAGCGCACGCCATTGAATACAGCGTAGGCATGATTGACATGGCGATTTGGGCGGCGATTGCGCTGGCGGTGCAACTACTCGTCTATGTGGTGGCGCGCATTGCCTTGCCTGAAATTGCGCGTGATATTCCAGCGGGTAAAACAGCATCAGGGATCTTTTTAGGCACGATTTCAGTAGCAGCGGGCTTGCTCAGCGCCGCCTGCATGAGCTATTGATGGCAACGGTTTAGTTTGATGGCACGGCCACGCTTTTATATCGGTGCACCAACCTTTAAGGTGCCTGAAGATAGCCGTAATACGGGCGTCTTCAGGCATTGTGATTTCCCCTATCCAATTGAATTGCCGGAGGCCGCGGCATCGCATCTGCGGGTCTTGCGGTTGGGTGTGGATGATCCGATTGTGCTGTTTGATGGCGCGGGTGGGGAATTTTGCGCTGAGGTTACGAGTGTTGGAAAAAAGAACGTGAGCGTTTCCGTACTCTCGCATGACGCTGTGGAACGAGAAAGTAATGTACGCGTGACGGTGGTGCAAGCATTGGCCGTTGGCGACAAAATGGATTGGATTGTGCAGAAAGCGTGCGAGCTTGGTGCAACAGCCATTGTACCGGTGCAGAGCGAGCGCTGTACCTTGCGTTTAAGCGGTGAACGGGCAGATAAGCGCGCAGTGCACTGGCAACAAGTTGCAGTGGCGGCATCCGAGCAGTGTGGACGAAATCGGGTGGCGCGGGTTGAGCAGATTAGTGATTTTTCGTGCTGGGCGGAGCCAATTACGCCTGAGAACGCGGCCTACTTTATGCTGCATCCAGAGGACGATTCCGTGACGTTTGTTAGCGCTTTGAGGGCTTTACTGGATTCGAAAGCCAGCGCTGGCGCCAGCTCTCTTGTAACGCCGATTTACATATTAATCGGCCCTGAAGGAGGTTTCTCGGCGAATGAGGTACAGATGGCGCAGGCGGCTGGCGTGATTTTGGTGCGTTTAGGCCCACGGGTATTGCGCACAGAAACAGCGGCGGCGGCGGCGCTGGCCATAATTGGTGCAGTAATTGGAGATTTACAGTAGTTTTTTGCGCTGACGACTAATTTTTTAGTGCGTAGCTGTTTTATGATGTGGCACCTTTGCTGTTTTATGCTTTTTTACTGAGTACCCATGAACAAACGCGATTCGCAAAAACTAGAAGACTTCGTGAAGTGGTTTCGCAGCGCGACGCCGTTTATTCATGAATTTGGCGGGCGCACGATCGTGATCGCGTTCGGCGGCGAAGTGCTCTCAGATGGCTTATTTGTACAGCTTTCGCATGATATCAATGTGCTGGTGAGCCTTGAGGTACGCGTGGTGTTGGTGCATGGCACGCGACCACAGGTGGAGGAGCAATTGCATCAGCATGGGGTAACCCCGCTGGTTGCGGGCGGCACTCGGGTGACGGACGCTGCGGCCTTGCGTTGCGTAAAGGAGGCAAACGGCATCGTGCGCATGGAAATTGAGGCGCTGCTGTCAACGGAACTTGCCAATTCACCCATGGTGGGCGCAGATATTCGGGTTGCGAGTGGAAACTTTGTCACTGCGAAGCCTTACGGTATTCACAACGGGGTGGATTTTAAGCACACTGGCGTTGTGCGTAAAATTGACGTGGAGGGCATTAACCGGCGCTTAGATGACGATGAAGTCGTGCTTTTATCACCCATTGGTTTTTCGCCTACCGGCGAAATTTTTAACTGTACCGTGGAGGATGTTGCGACCTCAGCGGCTATTGCATTGAAGGCTGACAAGCTTATCTTTCTCACCGAGTCTGACGGCGCCGTAGATATTCGCGATGAAGTCTATTCGCAGCTAACAGCCACAGAAGCAGAGGCATTGCTGCTAAGTAACCCCTCACTTTCTGAAGACACAAAGTTCTTTTTACCATGTGCTGCGCGTGCGGTACGCGAGGGCGTAAAGCGTGCCCATTTAATTAGTCGCCACACCGACGGCGCGCTGCTAATGGAGCTTTTTACCCATCACGGTATCGGTACGATGGTGGTCCGCGAAGCGCCAGATAAAATGCGGGAAGCGACCTTGGGCGATGTAGAGGCCATTTTTTCTATTATCGATCCACTTGTTCAGCAAGGTATATTGGTGACGCGCGAGCGCCAATCGTTAGAAACTGACATTGCAGATTACGTAGTGCTCGAGCATGAGGATGAAATAATTGGCTGCGCGGCGCTGCATCCTTTCCCGTCAGATGATGCCGTAGAGCTGGCGTGTTTAGCAGTGAACCCTTTCTATCGCGACGGCGGACGCGGCGAACGGATATTAGCATATGCTGAAGCGCGCGCGAAAACCCGCGGCTTTAAAACCTTGTTTGTGCTTTCAACTCAAACCACGCAGTGGTTTTCAGCCCGTGGCTTTGTGGAGGGCGATGTTTCTAGCCTACCCGCTGCGCGACAAGCGCACTATAATTTTGCACGAAAATCTAAGGTCTACACTAAGGCCTTAGGTTAAACCATAGCTAACCGGAGAACAAAGATGGCAAGAATGATTCAATGCGTGAAATTAAAACGCGAAGCGGAGGGACTTGATTTTCCACCCTACCCTGGTCCGATCGGCAAAAAGCTGTGGGAGTCAGCGTCTAAAGAAGCTTGGAAAGCTTGGCTTGAACATCAGAAAATGCTGGTGAACGAGAATCGTTTAAACTTGGCTGATTTGAAGGCGCGGAAATATTTGGAAGAACAGATGCAGCGCCATTTTTTTGGCGATGGCGCTGATGCAGCAGTTGGCTTTGTGCCAAAGCCTGAGTAAAATTGCCCGCGTTACATAGGCTGAAGACGGCCGTAATTAGGGCGTCTTCGGGCATCAGTAAGTGTACCAGAAATGCAAAAAGCCCATCAAGATGATGGGCTTTTTGGCTTTGCATTTGTTCTTCAAATTTAACCCGCAGCTTTTGGCTACAGGTACTTGAATTACTCGCCGCGTGCTTTTTCAAGCAACTTGGAAACTTTCCACGCCTTTGTTTTTGAAACTGGGCGGGTTTCTTCGATCAAAACGGTGTCGCCTGTTTTGAATTCGTTGTTTTCAGAGTGAGCGTGGTATTTCTTGGAGCGGCGTACTAGTTTACCCAGTACTGGATGCTTAACAGCGCGCTCGACTAGAACGGTTACTGTTTTATCCATCTTGTCGCTTACAACTTTACCTGTCAATGTGCGCTTTAGCGAGACTTCTGAGCCTGCCACTGTGGTTGCTAGTGTCATTTTGCGGCCCTCGCTTTTTCGTTCATGATGGTCTTAAGCTGTGCCACTTCGCGTTTTAGACGAGGTGTTTCGCTGGTTTTATTTGCTTGCTGGGTAGCCAACTGCATGCGCAAGGAAAACTGCGCACGGCGTACTGCCAACAATTCTTTTTGAAGCTCGTCCGCAGACTTTGCTCGCATATCTTTTAGGTTCATGATTTCTCCTACTTTTAGCCCAGCTGACGCTGAACAAAGGTGGTTCTAATGGGCAACTTGGCAGATGCTAGCGTGAAGGCTTCGCGCGCTAAATCTTCCGCAACGCCGTCCATTTCATACAAAATTTTGCCCGGCTGAATTTCGGCTACGTAGTATTCCGGTGAACCCTTACCATTACCCATCCGAACTTCGGCTGGCTTTTTAGAGATTGGCTTATCCGGGAAAATACGGATCCACACGCGTCCGCCACGCTTAATGTGACGGGTCATTGCACGACGCGCTGCTTCAATTTGACGCGCCGTTAAACGACCGCGACCTACTGCTTTTAAGCCGTATTCGCCAAACGATACTTTCGCACCGCTTGTGGCAACGCCTTTATTGCGGCCTTTTTGTTCTTTACGGTATTTTCTTCTAGCTGGCTGTAGCATGTTTCACTCCCGCTTTGCGTGGTTTACGCTGTTCTGGCTCAACGGCTGGCGCGGCAACTGGTGTTTCGCCTTTAGCCAAGGTATTACCCTTGTAGACCAATACTGTTACGCCAATAATGCCGTAAGTTGTCTTGGCTTCGGAGAAACCGAAATCAATGTCAGCGCGAAGTGTATGCAACGGCACACGGCCTTCACGATACCATTCTGTACGCGCAATTTCTGCACCGTTCAGACGACCAGACGATGTAATTTTGATACCTTGCGCACCTAAGCGCATGGCATTTTGCATCGAACGCTTCATAGCGCGACGGAACATTACGCGCTTTTCTAGCTGACCGGTGATGTTGTCGGCGATCAATTGCGCGTCAGTTTCTGGCTTGCGTACTTCTTCGATATTGACATGCACTGGCACGCCCATCAATTTAGTAAGGTCAACCCGTAAGTTCTCAATATCTTCACCTTTTTTGCCAATGACGATGCCAGGGCGTGAGGAGTAAATAGTGATCTTTGCGTTTTTAGCTGGACGCTCGATGATGATTTTCGAGACGGAAGCGCTGGCCAATTTCTTTTTCAGGTAGGTGCGGACTTTGATGTCCTGCGCCAACATGATTGGGAAGTTTTTGCTATTGGCATACCACTTCGACGACCAATTTTTGAGTACCGATAAGCGGAAGCCCACCGGATGGATTTTTTGTCCCATCGTAACTCCTTATTTGTCGTCGCCAACCGTCAAAAAGACGTGGCAAGTAGGTTTAACAATACGGTTGCCACGACCCTTAGCGCGCGCGGTGAAACGCTTAAGCACTGGACCCTTTTCAACCAGGATAGTCGATACTTTCAACTCGTCGATATCTAAGCCGTGATTATGCTCGGCGTTAGCGATAGCAGAATTAAGTACCTTCTTGATAATATCTGCGCCTTTCTTTGGGCTGAACGTAAGAATGTCCAGCGCCTTAGAAACCTGAATACCACGGATTTGATCCGCGACCAGACGGCCTTTTTGTGCAGAGAGGCGTACGCCCCACAATTTAGCTGTTGTTTGCATGGTGACTCCTTATTTCTTGCCAGCTGCAGCGGCCTTCTTATCGGCTGGATGGCCTTTGAAGGTACGCGTCAGAGCGAATTCACCAAGCTTGTGACCAACCATATTTTCACTCACGTACACGGGGATATGTTGCTTACCGTTGTGAATTGCAATGGTCAGGCCGACGAAGTCAGGCATGATTGTGGAACGACGAGACCAAGTTTTAATTGGGCGCTTGTCTTTAGCAGCCGCAGCTGTTTCAATTTTTTTAAGCAGGTGGCCGTCGCAAAACGGGCCTTTTTTAATGGAACGTGTCATTTTCGATAGCCCCTATTATTTCGCTTTATGACGGCTGCGAACAATCATGTTCTGCGTCCGTTTATTTGTGCGCGTCTTCAAGCCTTTGGCTTTCTGACCCCAAGGAGAAACCGGATGACCACCACCGTTAGACCGGCCGCCGTGCGGATGATCTACTGGGTTCATACAGATACCCCGAACTGTTGGACGCCAACCGCGCCACCGATTTGCACCAGCTTTGCCGATTACGCGTAGACCGTGTTCTTCGTTACCTACTTCGCCCAATGTGGCGCGGCAGTCAACGTGTACTTTACGAACTTCACCCGAGCGCAAACGCAATTGCGCGTGAATGCCTTCGCGAGCAAGCAACTGTACCGACGTACCGGCTGAACGTGCAATTTGCGCACCTTTAGCTGGCTGCAACTCTACGCAATGGATTGTGGAACCCACCGGAATGTTACGCAACGGCAAAGTATTACCGGCTTTAATTGGGGCTTCCGCACCTGACACCACCGTAGCACCAGCAGAAATGCCTTTTGGTGCAATGATGTAACGACGCTCGCCATCCGAATAGCATAGCAAAGCAATGTTTGCGCTACGATTTGGATCGTATTCTAGACGCTCTACTTTAGCAACGATACCGTCTTTATCGTTCCGCTTGAAATCGATAATACGATAGTGATGCTTGTGACCGCCGCCGTGATGACGTGTAGTGATATGACCGTGGGTATTACGACCAGCACGCTGGAACTGTGGCTCCAACAAGGCAGCAACTGGCTTGCCTTTATGCAATTCGTGGTTTACCACTTTGATCATACTGCGACGACCAGGGGACGTCGGCTTAACTTTTACCAATGCCATTATGCAGCTCCTTCTACGAAGCTAATGTCTGAATCACCCTTCAAGCATACATATGCTTTTTTGATGTGATTGCGACGACCCGCAAAACGTCCGTGGCGCTTTTGCTTGCCTTTTTGATTGACCATATTGACACTAGCAACTTCAATTTTTTGGTCTTTAAATAGCAACTCAACGGCTGCTTTAACTTCAGCTTTAGTTGCACTTGGAATTACTTCAAAAACAACTTGCTTGTTCTTCTCAGCAGCGATGGTCGCTTTTTCTGAGATTACGGGGCGCAATACCACCGTCATTAAGCGTTCGATGTTCATGCGAGCACCTCTTCAAACTGCTTAACGGCACCTTTGGTAAGCACGACGTTAGCAAAACGGATTAGGCTGACAGGATCAGCGTACTTAGCTTCTACCACCATTACGTTCGGCAAGTTACGGGCCGACAGGAAGAGATTTGCATCGTCGCTATCGATCACAATAAGCACATGCTCCATGCCCATTGATTTCAATTTTTCTGCAAGCAATTTAGTTTTTGGGGCGGCTAGCGTGAATTCTTCAACTACACTTAACCGCTCGTCACGAACCAACTGCGACAAAATGGCGGCCATACCGGCGCGGTACATTTTGCGGTTCAGCTTTTGGCTGAAGTTTTCGTCAGGTGAATTCGGGAAAATCTTACCGCCGCCACGCCATAGAGGCGAAGATGCCATACCGGCACGAGCACGACCCGTACCTTTTTGACGCCATGGCTTTTTGGTAGATTTTTGTACGTCGCTACGGCCTTTTTGCGCACGGTTTCCGGCGCGGGCATTAGCTTGGTAAGCGGTTACGACTTGATGAACAAGCGCTTCGCTATAATCACGACCGAACATTTCGGTGGATGCATCAACGGTTCCGTTTGCAGAACCCTTGGCATCAATAAGCTTTAATTCCATTATTTAGCTCCCTTAGCAAGAGGCGCCTTGGCAGCTGGACGTACCACGATCGTGCCGTTTTTATGGCCAGGTACTGCGCCTTTAATCAACAACAACTGACGAGCAACGTCAATACGCGCAACTTCGAGCAACGGTATCGTGCGAGTAACCGCACCCAAATGGCCCGCCATACGCTTACCAGGAAATACACGGCCTGGATCTTGCGCCATACCGATAGAACCCGGTACATTATGCGATTTGGAGTTACCGTGAGAAGCGCGGTTTGAAGAGAAGTGATGGCGTTTAATTACGCCGGAAAAGCCTTTACCCTGTGTAACGCCGGTGACGTCAACCTTTTGACCGACTGAGAAAATCTCAACGGAAACGGTTTCGCCAACCTTCAATGCAGAAACTGCATCGGCGGTGAGAGTAAATTCTTTTAGAACTGAACCAGCTTCAACACCCGCTTTAGCGTAGTGTCCTGCTTGGGCCATAGCAACACGGCTAGCACGGCGTACGCCAAATGCTAATTGAACGGCGGTGTAGCCATCCACGTCTGCTGATTTGATTTGCGTGATGCGGTTGTTTGACAGATCAAGCACTGTTACCGGAACGGATGTACCGTCTTCAGTAAATATGCGAGTCATGCCAACCTTCCGGCCAACGAGACCAAGACTCATAAAAATTTCCTTTTTAATTTGCCCAGACAAAATCTAGTTTGTTTGGGTTCTGACTGCAATTGGTCAGCTTGTGTTTATACTTCGGCACAGCTAAATAAGGCACTACTGCTACTTCTTACTGCTTAGCTCAAAACTACCGCACTTGGTTACCCAAATCAGGCAAATTTTTAGCTTCCCACTTTACAAGCGCATATTAAATCTGCGCCTAGAAATGCTAGAGGATTGCTAGTATAGCAATCCTCTATAGAAATTTCAATCACTCAATTTATTACAGTTGAAACTTCATGACGCGATCATGAGTCACTACCGCAAAAATTAAATATTAAAGCTTGATCTCTACGTCTACACCAGCCGGTAGATCTAGCTTCATCAACGCATCTACTGTTTTGTCTGTTGGATCAATAATATCCATCAAACGTAGGTGCGTGCGAATTTCAAACTGGTCGCGTGAAGTTTTGTTCACGTGTGGCGAACGCAATACGTCAAAACGCTCGATACGTGTTGGTAGCGGTACTGGACCACGCACTACGGCACCGGTACGTTTCGCTGTTTCAACGATTTCGAGAGCGGATTGATCGATCAAGCGATAATCAAATGCTTTTAGGCGGATGCGAATTTTTTGTTTCGGCTGCGGTGCAGTTGCCATGATTGTTCCTTTTTTCCGGTGCTAGACCGGTTTTTACCGGCGGTGCAATTTGCGAATTAGACGCTTTGTTTTTTTGCTAGCGCGTTTGATCAATCAAACGCGCTTCAAAATTCCCAAACTAACTTATTTCAATACTTTAGAAACAACACCAGCACCTACAGTACGGCCGCCTTCGCGAATCGCGAAGCGTAGGCCATCTTCCATCGCGATTGGGGCGATAAGCTGCACTACAATCTTGACGTTGTCGCCAGGCATAACCATTTCCGTACCTTCTGGTAATTGCAATGCGCCAGTAACGTCT
>JANNXI010000106.1:0-13432 GCA_031409495.1 Betaproteobacteria bacterium | reverse complement strand
GCTTTTCAGCCGAAGCAAACCCTTCCCAAAAGCAGGCTAGTGGTGCAGGTGGGCAAACTCAGTCCCAAAGTCAAACTTCAAACAAATCCAGCAATTCTGTCAGCAAGCCAGTGGTGTCTGCGGTGCAACCAGGCGTAATGCTTCAGCGCGCGCGTGAGGCGCGGGGTTTGTCGGTCGCCGATGTGGCCAGCCGCCTGCGCATGGGTAATCGGCAGGTTTTGGCGCTGGAAGCGGGGCAATTTGAAGAATTGCCAGAAGGTACTTTTTTGCGTGGCTTCGCGCGGAATTTTTCAAAGGTTGTGGGTGCAGATACCGATGCCGTGTTGGCTGCGCTCGAAGCCGTTAATCCTGACGCAGCCGCGCCGTCTACTGGCATCGCCCCACCAGCGCAAAACATAAAATTTTCGCAACATCGCCCAGAACCATCCCGCTTTAGCCCTAAAATCGGGCTTCTTGCGTTAATCGCGGTGGCGCTAAGCGGTGCCGCATGGTATTGGTTTGAGTACGTGCGCAACGCGCCGATCACGGGGGGGAGCGTATCGGCCACACTGGAAACTAACGCCAACACCAACGCCACGTCAAATGCGATCCCTAGCGCTAGTCGTAACGCAAATGAAAGTACGCCAAACGGACTACCGACTGCGGCAGCTACTGCCACCGACGCCCCCTTGTCGACGACAAATGCTGCGCAAACACTAACGCCACCAGCACCTGCCTCTGGTGCGCCCGTCGCCGCCACGTCATTACCTAGCGCGGTAGTAGCGCCGTCTAATCCAGCGGCTAATTTTCCAATTCAGGTAGATCGTTTGCTCGAAAAATCCAACCCTAACCAAAAAGTGCCAACGGCGTCAGCCTTAGCCGCACCGGTGGCGGCAGTAACAGTACCAAGTGCTCAGGCAACCGCAACCAGTATCACCCCAAAGCCGGGCAACAGTACGCTTAGCTTCGTGTTCACCGATACTTCTTGGGTTGAAGTTGCCGACGCCCGTGGTAATTTAATCGTTAACCGTACGTTTAAAAAAGGGGAAAGCCATCAGGTAGAGGGGCGCACCCCCTTTTCAATCGTTGTTGGTAACGCCAGTAATGCCACCATGCAATACAACGGCACCCCTTTTGATTTGGTGCCGCATACGAAGGTGTCAGTAGCACGCTTGCGGTTAAAATAAGGCACGCTTGCGGCTAAAGTAAGGCACGTTTGCGGCGATGTTAGGTGCGCAAAGCGCGTGTAATTTGATCATCATTTCCTTAATTGTCGGAATAATCTAATGGGCAATTCAGCCAGTTTAGCCTCACAAATTCAGCGCCGCGTCTCGCGGCAAGTACAAATCGGTAATGTATTGGTGGGTGGTGACGCCCCCATCATGGTGCAATCCATGACCAACACTGATACCGAGAATATCGACACCACCGTTGAGCAAGTAGCCGAACTCGGGCGCGCCGGATCAGAAGTGGTGCGAATCACGGTAAACACCATGGAAGCCGCCCGCGCCGTGCCAAAAATCCGCGAAAAATTGGACGCGCGTAATATTTCAACGCCGCTCGTTGGAGATTTTCACTTCAACGGCCATAAGCTTTTAACCGAAGTGCCCGCATGCGCCGAAGCGCTAGCAAAGCTGCGCATTAACCCGGGCAATGTAGGGCAGGGCAGTCGTCGTGATGATCAATTTGGTGCCATGATCGAAGCGGCAATCCGGTTCGATAAGCCGGTACGCATCGGCGTCAATTGGGGCTCGCTCGATCAAGAACTCGTTGCCCGCATGATGGACGAAAACGCCGCACTCAAAAACCCGCTTGCCGCCGATTTTGTGATGCGCGAAGCGCTTATTGTGTCTGCGCTGGAAAGTGCCGCAAAGGCTGAATCTATTGGCTTGGCAGGCAATAAAATATTGCTAAGTTGCAAGGTTTCAGCCGTGCCTGATCTTATCGCCGTCTATCGTAGCTTGGCCACGCGCTGCGACTACCCGCTGCACTTAGGCTTGACCGAAGCAGGCATGGGTTCCAAAGGCATTGTCTCGTCCACAGCAGCGCTGGCGGTATTGTTGCAAGAAGGTATCGGTGACACCATTCGCATTTCGCTCACCCCAGAACCGGGTGGCGACCGCACCAAAGAAGTGATTGTTGCGCAAGAAATTTTGCAATCTCTAGGCTTACGGTCGTTCACGCCAATGGTGGCAGCCTGCCCCGGCTGCGGCCGCACCACCAGCACCTATTTTCAAGAATTAGCAGACAGCATTCAACGCTATTTGCGCAACCAAATGCCAGTGTGGAAAGTAAGCTACCCCGGTGTTGAAGAAATGAACGTGGCCGTAATGGGTTGTGTTGTAAATGGCCCCGGCGAATCAAAATTAGCCGATATCGGCATCTCGCTACCCGGCTCCGGTGAGCGCCCGGTAGCACCCGTGTATATCGATGGCGAAAAAGCCGTCACGCTCAAAGGCGATCATATTGCTGAAGAATTTCAAGCTTTGGTTGACACCTATGTGGCTGAACGCTACGCACCTGGCAGCGCGCGCAAGTTGGTGGGTCGGAAAATTGCGTTGAAGCAAATAGCGTAAGCCAGTTCATTTTGCTATTTTTGCATGCCTGAAGACACCCTAAAATAGGGCTTCTTCAGGTATTTTTACATCAGTTCTGCTTAGGTAAAGTACCCCGTAGTGCTGCCTACAATAGCCAAGGTGCCGAAGCGTACTTCAGGCTTTAAAAAACGCACCTTTTTAGGTGCGTATTTTTTCTGCATAACAACGTTAGTTTATTTAACTAGGGCATTCCAAGTGGTTTCGTCAACGATGCCATTCGAAGTCAAACCCTTCGAAGTTTGGAAGTTTTTCACTGCTGTTGCCGTACCTGAGCCAAATATTCCATCGACTGCGATACCTAACTCGGATTGCACGGCTTTTGCTTTAGCACTGGTTTCACCTTGTTGCGTCACTGCTATCAAAGCCATCCATGTGCTTGCACCGACGACACCATCCGATGTTAATCCTTTCGATGTTTGGAAGTTTTTAACCGCGGTGTTGGTGCCTGGACCAAATGCACCATCCGCAGTTACCGTTGTGTATCCACGGAATTGCAAAAGGTATTGAATCGTTTTTACGGTTTGCGGTAATGTGCTGTTTTGAGCAATACTTGGCCAAGTGAGTGCCGGCGCTGCTGAGATCACAAAACTGCGATCCACATTAGCGGCAGCGGCAAAGGAGCTGTTGCCCGCCTGCGCCGCACGTAGCGTGCAGGTGCCCACCGCAAGCAAGGTGGTGCGCACCCCACTTACGGTGCAAGTAGTGGGCGTAGCTGACGTAAACGACACCGTTAAGCCTGAACTTGCAGTCGCACTTACATCAAAGACACCGCTATTGATGGTGCGGCCGCTCAACGCTGCAAAGGTAATGCTTTGTGCAGTAAGCACGTTGGTGATCGTGAAGCTGCGATCTACCATAGCCGCTGCCAAATAACTGCCGTTGCCCGCTTGCGAAGCGCGTAGGGTGCAGGTGCCGCCCGTTAGCAATGTGACGTTTGTGCCGCTAACAGTACATACTGTTGCCGCCAACGAAATGAAGGTTACTGGTAGGCCCGAACTAGTTGTAGCAACAACGTTGAAGGCGCCAGATGCCAAAGTGCGGTTAGCAGGTGCTGTGAAGGTGATCGTTTGTGCGACAGGTGCAGCACCTACAACAGGGCCGTTCGCAATATTGGAATCAATAGTAATACTCACGCCCCCCCAGGTTTGGTTGAAGTCGCCATAGTGCTGCCAGATGCGCTTATTGACAAAAATGGAATCAGATACGCCCGTAATGGTATTTGGATTAGGCACGCTGCTAGGGCCAGAACCACCAGAACCAGACCAACGCGCTACCCATACGCCTTGGGGCGGATTGGTAATGGTGGTGAAGCTATTGATATTGGTCCAATGCACATATAGGCCGGGAACATAGCCACGCTGGGTAAGGCGCTCGTTAAATCCATCGACGAAGGCTTTATCCGATGCAGTTTCAACGTTGTATTTTTCAAGGTTGAAATAAATAATGTTTGGTTTGCTGATGCCCAGCACTTCCGCCGCATCAGCGGCTAAATTTGCTTCGTCGATACCTTGTAGTCGCGCGGTTGCAGAAGTAGCGCTGTATTTTGCGCAGCCGGTACAAATTGAAGACTGACTTTGATAGCCAACCCACGTTGGCATTAAATTCCAGCCAATATTGAGTGCAGAGGTGATCCAACTAGCATTCAAATTAGGCTGCGAGCAGGCACGATTACGGCCGCCCATGTAAAAATTAACGTCTTTAAACGGGCTGCTTGTCCACCAAGCTTGTAGGTTGGATGTAGATTGCGCTTGGCATGCATCAAAGCCGCGGCGGGTGCTCTGCGCTTGGTTTAACTGGTTCTCAGGCGCGGTAATAGTGCTGCGCGGTGCGGTAACTGCGGCGGCAGAAGCTTCGCGCGCGCTGGTGTTTTTAACGCTACTAAGTTGCTGTTGCGCTTCGCAAAGCGGCTTAGCACCCGAGCTCGAGCATGCGCCATCCGTAAACAACATCCAGCGGGTGCCGTCGGCTTCGGTCACCGTGCTGGCGGTGCCGCTTGGTTCAATAAATACCTTACTTACAAAGGTGTCGCTGGACTGTAGTACAGCCACATCGCCGCTCAATACAATGGATACAGTTGCTGACACTAAGCGCGCAGCTTGCGTTGCCTGCGGGTGCATCACAACGCGTGCATTGGCTAATTCTTCGAAACTGCCATCGGCATTTAATGCAAACTGGTTTAAGTTTTGAACCGTTATTTTGTTATCCTCAGCCGTAGATAACGCGGCAAAAACGAACCGGCCATTCACACTGATGGGCATTGCCAAATCGCTAAATGATGCGTCTGGAAACAAGCTATTTTGCGCAACAATGGCTTGCCACGATTTTCCGCCGTCAATGGTTTGATAAAGCGCACGGCCATCCGCACCCCCCAACAACCAGCCACGAGACTGGCTGGCAAATTTTAGCTGTCCTGCCGCAGGCGGACGGGCGAGTTCAGCCCAAGTTTCACCACCATTTTGGGTAGCGTAAAGCCTACCAAAGCTAAAGTTACTGCTGGAAGGCTCACGCGCCATCACCCAGCCGTTTTTAGCATCGGTAAAATGCATATTTATCACACCGACTTCCAGCTGCCCAAATTGCGCAAATGGCAGCGCCAATGCTTGCCAGCGTGTGCCGCCGCTAAGCGTGCGCCAAAGCATCGGTTCGCCCCAATTACGATCGATTGCAAAGCCGTGTTGCGCATCCAAAAATTGTTGCGCACTAATTTGTGGGGCTGCAGCCTGCGCAAGCTTTCCGCTACTTGCAGCGTTCTGTAGCTGATTTTGCGATGGCGTGATCTCGCGCCAAGTAACGCCAGCGTTGGAAGTTTCTACCAACTTGCCATCGGCAATGGTGAAGCCTTTGTTGGCGGAAATGAGCTGAATTGCAGAGAGTTTAGCCGCATTAACCTTACTGCCGCTAGACCGCGCAGAGGACGCGTCAAACTTTATTCGCGTCACCTCAATACGGGCTGATTCTGGTTCAATCTGCGTATCAAAAAGTAAACCGTTAGCTGCTCGCGTTGCAAAAGCAGGCCCAGTGGGCAGGGCGGTGATCAGTGCAAGTGCGCTCAACAGCAAGGCGCTAGCTAACTTATTTTTATGTCTGGTGGCGCGATTAGTGACAGATTGCTTGGCATGACTAGGCATACAAATTCCTCCGATTATTTTTTTGAAATGAGTGTCGCAAATATGTTGCAGTGCACTATTTTTAATTGACGCCAGATTAGTATATCGGTAATTGGTATTTAATTGGTTTTATTTTGCTTTGTTTGGTATGAGATTGGTATATGTTGAATACGAGCAAATTTTCGACCTTAAAAATGCCTGAAGACGCTCTAAAATAGGGCGTCTTCAGCACTTATAATAACAACGTGGGGCGTTTTGCATCGTATCCACAATTTGGATATTGATAGCTTTTGCTTCCCTTAATGAGATTCCCGCCGCGAAAGCCATTCGCGCGAGGACACACCCAGTTGCGAAAAAAAACGCGCGTCAACGGTGATTGAGCGCTGTATACCAACTCGGTGGCAAGCATTTTTACGAAGCACCTTCGGACAACCTAGTCCTACTGTGTCATAAATTTACGCCTTGAATTAGCTGGGATTTTAATGATAACGATCGCATAGCTGTAGCCCGGCTCGAGCGGCATTTTGCGACGTGGTACCCCTTGAGGGTATAGCCGGGATCGGTAGTTAATATTTAGCGCTACCTATTTTTAAACACCGACCCCCGGCTATACCCTCAAGGGGTACCACGTCGCGATGAAGCCGCTCGAGCCGGGCTACACAACTTACGTTACGCAAACAATAAGCAAAGCTACCATCGCAAATAACGTTTTTATGACACAGTAGGACTAGCAGGCTGTTGGACTATGGCAATCGGAAGCAAAGTTTGGCCGCGCGCCGGCGGATTTTGATCCGATTTAGCCATAGCCCGACAAGCTGCTTGCGCTAATAATCTACTTCAACACCTGCAAAATATTATTAAAATCATCCGTCCAGAGCCGCCAATTGGGTTTAGCTGGTATTTCGCTGGTGGCTTCAGCGATCTCAGTGTGCTTCAACCGATCCGCGTTTTTGCTGAGCAAAATCCAGTCGCTTGAGGTGCTGCCGTCGTCATAGCTATCGCGCACCCATGCTGTATGCAAATTGTGCTTTTGGGCAATTTGTTGGACGACTGGCTTTAAATCTAGGAAGCGATTGGACACATGAAAAGCGATAATGCCGCTGGCTCTCATGTGGCTCAGATAAATGCCCACAGCTTCATCGGTGATTAAGTGCACCGGAATGGAATCGCTGGAAAATGCGTCGATGGCAAGCACATCAAAGTTTTGCGCGGCTTCACGCTCCAGAGTCAACCGGGCATCGCCAAGCACGGTAGAAATGGTGGCACCGCTATTTTCAGCGCGGCTCAAATAGCTAAAATCACGATTTGCGATGTTTAGCACTTCTTGGTTAATATCGTAGAAACGGAAAGCGTCGCCTTTCTTGGCATAGGCGGCGATGGTGCCGGTGCCTAGGCCGATAACGCCCACTCTGACGCCGACGTTCACAACAGTTGCCAATTTTTGCTGCAATAAAATCGCGCGGCCAATGCCGGATTTTGTTTTGTAATACGTGGTGGCGATCGTATCATTTGGCGCTTCCATAAACTGGGTGCCATGGAGAATGGCGCCATGGATGAGCGAGCGTTGTTTAAAGCCGTCGGAAACTGATTCTTTTACACGCAAGCTGCCGTAAAAGTTACGTTTCATCACCACCACATTATGGTAATAGCCGTGAATCGCCGTGGCCGCCGCACCGCCGGCGAATATGACGATAAGGCCACCCACAATAGCTGCGCTGAGCTGCGGCAATGCAAACGGGAGCTTGGTTGGTGGCGCCAACGATTCCCGTTGCTCCTCGCACAACAAGCAACGTTGACGGGCGCTACGGTAATCACCTAGCAACAATATCGTAACGGCGATGCTTAACAACACAAGTGCAATTTCTAGCTCAAAATATGCGGGCAGTACCAGTGGTGCAACGATACTCACCAGCAACGCGCCTAACGCACCGCCAACCGACACCATTAAGTAAAAACGCGTTAGTTGTGTGGCGGGCGGCTTTAAGCGCACCAACTCTCCATGCAAAACCATGCACGCAAAAAATAGCCCAGCGCAAAAAACGCCAATCTGCCAGTACAGCAAAAAATGTAAGTCTTTGTCGGCTAAAAACCAGCCCATCGCGACGATGGCGATGCCGAGCAAGGTGAGGAACAACGTGCGGTCGTACCAGCCCTTGCCGTCAAAACACAAAATAAACGTGAGTAAATACAGCGCTAGAGGTAGTACCCAAAGTAACGGAATAGATGAAATATTTTGCGTTAGATGATTCGAAATCGTCAGCAGCAGGGTAGTGCCAAGCGCTGAAAGTGCCACCCAGGTTAGCTGGGCTTTAACCGCAATTGTGTCCTCAGCAGTGCCTGAAGATGCCCAATTATCGGGCTTCTCCAACGCACTACTCGGGGTGTGTTTCAAACCTTGCCAAGCGCAAAAACCAACTAAAACCGCAAACAAGCCAAACCCGCCGGACCAAGCAAAGGCTTGTATGCGAGTGCTAAACCACGGCTCAATGAGAAAAGGGTAGCCCAAAAGTGCCAGCATCGACGCCAAGTTTGAAAGTGCAAAAAGTCGATACGCGCTCGCCTGCGGATAGCGTTGTGCGAACCATGCTTGCACCAGCGGACTGGTGGTTGCAAGTAAAAAATAGGGCAGCCCAATAGTCACCGCCAATACCAGAATTATCCGCATGCCTGGGATTTCATCGCCCACCGGCTTCAGTGCTTGGGCAGGGGTAATTGGCAGTAAAGCCAATGCAAGCAGCAACAAGCCGATATGCAAATATGCCTGATTGCGACGGCTTAATTTTCTGGTTGTAAAGTCGGAATAAAAATAGCCCGCTAGCAGCGCACAATTAAAAAAGCATAAACAAGTTGTCCAAACCGCTGCCGACCCACCGAACCACGGCAAAATTTGTTTTGCAATAATGGGTTGAACTAAAAACAGCAGAAATGCCGATACAAAGATGGTGATGGCGTATAGGTGCATGAGGGTGCGGGGATCCGAAGGAGTGAATTGCGCATAATATTGACCACAAGTGGCAAATTTTACCCCACTTTTACCTTCTATACGGCGTGCCTACAACCTTCTCCACCTCCTGTTGAAGCCCTATTTTAGGCACTTTTCAGGGTGTCATCGCGGGTGACTTGGGCTATCGAGGGCGTTGCAGGATCTAGCGTGTCGGCGATGCCTGCCAGCGCTAGCCCTTAACGTACGTTTAGGGGATATGAAAAACTAAAGCCAGAGCCTTGCCCTACGGTACTTTCTACTTTGAGCGCGCCACCGGCTTGGTCAAATATGCGTTTGGCGATGGGCAAACCGAGGCCTAGACCACCGAATCGACGGGTATTGCTCACGTCGGCTTGCTCGAATACGTCAAAAATTGTTGCAAGGTGCGCTGCATCGATGCCGATGCCGGTATCGGTGATTTTACCTTCGAGCAGGACAGTGCCGTCAAGCGGCAAACCCAGCTTGAAATGGGCGTGAATATTGCCCCTATCCGTAAACTTCACCGCATTATCAAGCAGACAAGCAATTGCTTTGGTCATCACTTCACTGTTACCAAAGTGCAAAACGCCTTCCGGTAGGCTAATGTCACTTCCAAAAAACAGTTGCTTGGCCGCCGCCGCCTGTGCCGTTTGTTCCGTAAGAGTTTTAATCACATTGCGGCAATTGAATGGTGCAACGGCATTGTTACTGCTGTTGCCAACTAATTTTGTGAGCAATAAAATGTTGCTCACCGAATCTAGTAGTAGTTCTGCGCTTTGGCGCAGGGTAGTTACATATTCTGCTTGCTCGGTATCCAAGGCTGTCAAGCTCAGTAACTCGGCCATGCCCATTACCCCATTTAACGGGGTGCGAAGCTCGTGGCTCATGTTAGCCAGAAACTGGTTTTTTACTTTATTAGCAGATTCCGATTTTTCTTTTTCAGCCAGTAGATGCAGGCCGCTGATGTGCGCATCGGTGACATCACGGCCCACGCCGCGATAGCCGCAAAAACGTCCAACGCTATTAAAAGTGGGCTCGCCAGAAAGGCTTAACCACGCCCGTTTTCCCAATGTAAACGCGGTTTCAACCCGTTCTTCTTTAAACGACTGGCGCTGGGCGAAACTGGCCGCTATTTTGGTGTTATTGCGGATCGTACGCGCCGCCTCGGGTAATTCAGATAAGCGCCTGCCAATAAAAAACGCAGGTGGCTGACCGGTAGCCCCTTCAATACCGGCAGTAACGTGGGTAAAGCACAAGCTTTCGTCAAGCTCCCAAAACCAATCGGCTGAAAGTGCCGCTAGACTACGAAAACGTGCTTCTGAACTAATGAGCTTCCGCTCGATCGCGCGACGATCGCTGATATCGGTGGTGGTAGTGATCACACCGGTAATAACACCATTTTGCACAAGGGACGCCTTGTGCAAAATACTGGTGTCGTCTTTGCCTGTTGCGCTGGGTGTGTCGCGTTCGACGGTGGTGGCGCCGGCTTTGATGAGTAGTTTGTGATCAGCCGCAACCAAATCAGTGAAGCGATTACCATCTAATTCACACCAAGTATGGCCAATGCAGTCGGCGCGCTCATGCTCATAGAAACGCAGCCAAGTTTGGCTCACATATTCATACCTGGCGTCGCGATTTTTGACCGACAGCGGAAGGGGGAAACAATCGATGATGGCTTTGAGACGTTGATTTTCACGCTGCAGTTCCGCAATGGTTGCGGCAGGCGACACCGGATCGCAGGGCGCTACCGCGCGCTCAATCCGAACACTCGTGGATTGATTTGGCGTAGCATTGGCAGTCAGAGTGGGGTCGAGTTTCAAAAATGTAGCGGTGAGTTGAGTTCCCTCATTGTTGCCGCAACAGCTTAAGAACTCAAGCGCGCAAATGTAGGCAATGTCTGCTTATTGTTGATTCTTGAAAATTGTGACTGAAATGTTGCGCGGACTTCGTTGGTTTAGTCATATTGCCGCAGTTCGATGCAATCAAGCGGGTCGGCATGGCGTTTGGCCATTTTTGACTCTTTAAACCTATCCGTTCAGTACCGCGCGCGCTTGCTCCGCCACTTCGCTGGCGCGTAAGCCGATTGGGCCCGCCCCTTTTGCCACACAGCAATCGGCTGCGTGACCGTGAAGCCATACGGTGTTGGCCACAATTTGGATGGCCAGTGCCGGCGTCAGTAGCGTGCTTTTAGCTTCATTCGCTGTGGGACCATGCACACAAAATGCCGCGCAAAGCATGCCCGTGAGCACGTCACCCATGCCGCCCGAGGCCATGCCGGGATTGCCGCTTTGGTTTATCCACACGTGGCTTCGCCTATCGGCGGTGATGCTTCCCGCGCCTTTAAGCACGATGATGGCATTAAATTTTGCTGCTATTTGTTGCGCTGCGGCCACGCGGTTTTGTTGCACATCCATGGTGCTGCAGCCCAGCAACACTGCCGCTTCGCGCGGATGCGGTGTGAGAATGGTAACGGCGTTTTTTAGAGCCCGCGCGCAGCAGTGCGCAGTCAGCACGGCATCGGCGGCAAGCAGCGTGAGCGCATCCGCATCAATAATGAGGGGTTGGCTTTGCTGCAACACACGCGCTAATAAGGCGGCGGCGGCGGCACTTTGACCTAATCCAGGGCCGATACATATGGCTGAAGACGCCTGTAAATAGGGCGTCTCCAAGGAGCTAATTATTGTAGAATGCATGATTTCCGGATATAGCGGATCAACTTGCGCTCCCGTGGCAGCGCCTGCGGGCAGCAGTTGCATGAACACCGTTTTGCCGGCGCCACATAGCAGCGCAGCGCGCGCGGCGAGCCAGCCCGCACCGACCATGCCGGGCGCACCGCCAATAATACCGGCTGTGCCAAAGGTGCCCTTATGCACATTATTTTTAGTGAAACGCCTAGATGGAACTGCGGTCGGAAAATGCGTGGGCATTCGCAAGGCCGGCATGAGCTGAACCGTAGTTTTCGGTAAAAGCGCACTGGGTATTTCTAAGTCAATACACCTCACTTGCCCCGCATAATCCACGCCATCGCCTGTATGCAAGCCTACTTTATTTCCAATAAAGGTGAGCGTTTCATCGGCGATGAGCGCAACCGCTGGTGATGCTGCATTAACTGCGCGCAAGCACGGCACACCTGTTTCAGCGTCAATTCCCGACGGTAGATCTAGCGCGATGACGTGAGCTGCATCGTAGACTACCTCGTCCACATTGCGGCGCGCATTTAATGCCGCAATAAAGTCGTAGAGCCTTGAATCTATTGGCTTGGAAGCGATATTTAAGCCGATGCCGAAGATCGCGTCGATAATGATCGTGTATTCCGCTGCCGTCGCTGCTGATGCCGCTTCAAGCAGCGAAACCAGTACGCCACCCTGCGCGCAAAATGCCGCAAACGCGGCTCGTGCCAAACCATGCTTAATCGGTTGACGCGCGTCCGTGGAGTCAGCTGAGGTGGCAACGGGAAGGGAAACGGGAAAAGCGAAGGCAATCGACACATCAATTCCAGCGTACAGCAACGCCAATGCCGCAACAATGCCGTCTCCGCCGTTGTTGCCGCTACCAGCTAAAACCAGTATTTTCGGCCGCGCAGGCGATGTTACAGCCGAACCCAATGCATTGATATGCGCCAGCACATGGGCTGTAATCGCATTACCGGCACGCTGCATAAGCGGCGTTTCTTGCGGGAACTGGGCCTCATACGCAGCTTCAATCTGCCGTATTTGGGCTACAGAATATATGGCTTGAGCGGTTTGCATGGTGCAGTCTTCTGCTGTTACGGGGTCAAAATTGAATCTTTAGCTTCTGGCAGCAAGTCTGGATAATCTAGGCTGTAGTGAAGGCCACGGCTTTCGTGGCGCATCGCCGCACAGCGCACGATCAACTCAGCCGTTTGCACTAAGTTACGCAGCTCAATAAGATCATTGGTCACTTTAAAGTGGGCGTAATACTCGTGAATTTCTGCTTTTAACAGCTCAATGCGATGTAGCGCCCGCGCAAGCCGCTTATCGCTGCGCACAATGCCCACGTAGTCCCACATAAAGCGCCGCAGCTCATCCCAGTTATGCGAAATGATGACTTCTTCGTCCGCGTTGGTTACTTGGCTTTCGTCCCATTCTGGTAGCGCTGGCACGGCTAACACCGTCTGTTGGGTGATGTCGGCCACCACTGCGTCAGAAAACACCAAACATTCCAGCAGAGAATTACTAGCAAGTCGATTAGCGCCGTGCAACCCGGTGCAAGAAACCTCACCCAATGCATACAATCCGGGCACATCCGTGCGACCGTTTAAATCAGTAACAACACCGCCGCAAGTGTAGTGCGCAGCGGGCACTACGGGGATGGGCTGCGTGGTGATGTCAATGCCCAAACTTAGGCACTTTTCATAAATATTGGGAAAGTGGCCAATAATAAATTCACGACTTTGATGCGAAATATCGAGATACACGCAATCAAAACCGCCTTTTTTCATTTCATAGTCGATCGCCCGGGCGACGATATCGCGTGGCGCGAGTTCGGCGCGTTCGTCGTGGCTTGGCATAAAGCGCTTGCCGTCAGGTAGTTTTAAATGTCCGCCTTCACCGCGAACTGCCTCGGTGATAAGATAACTTTTCGCCTCGGGATGGTACAAACACGTTGGGTGGAACTGGATAAATTCCATATTGGCAATTCGGCATCCAGCACGCCAACCCATCGCCACGCCATCGCCCGTCGCAACATCGGGATTGGTCGTGTAGAGATACACTTTTCCGGTACCTCCAGTGGCCAGTGCCACAAAGCGCGCGCCAATGGTAACC
>JANNXI010000105.1:0-3094 GCA_031409495.1 Betaproteobacteria bacterium | reverse complement strand
TAACCGGAGTGGATGTATCGCCTGATGCGGTACAGCACGCACGTGCGGCTTACGCGTCCTTAAGCAATTGTACGTACATGCAGGCCAGCGCTACAGATCTGCCCGTTGCGGCAAATAGTATAGATGTCGTGATTAGCTTCGAAACCATCGAGCATGTTGATGCGCAAGCGCAACAGCAATTTATGGCAGAAATTGCGCGGGTTTTAAAACCCGATGGTTTGCTCATAATGTCATCTCCTAATAAAGCTGAATACACTGATAAGCGCCACTTTGATAACACCTTTCACGTGCGCGAACTATACGCAGATGAATTTGCGGCGCTGCTTTCGCCCAGTTTCCCGCATCAGTTTTGGTTGGGCCAGAAAAATCAATTTATTTCGCGTATCGAGCCAATATTAGCACCACTGCCAGTGTCGATGGAAACGCCCGAAGTACGGGTGTTTCCAGCCGAATCTATTACCGTAAGCCAAGCGGCACCTGATGCAGTAATTAGCAGTTTGCCGCCAATTTATTATGTGGTGATCTGCGCAAAGCGCGCCGCTGTGTTGGTAAATGCAACAGCGCAAGTGCGGCTCTCAAGCTTTACCGATTGCGAAGAATGGGCCTACAACGATTACTCGTCGGCCTATCGAGAACTAAACGCCAACCGCGCTCGGTTGCAAGAATTAGAAGCCGAAAATGCGACACTAAAAGCGCAGCTCTTGGCCGTTGAAGCCACACCGATGCCACCAAAGCAAGCTAGTTTTTTTGGTCAATTTTTTGGCGGGCCAAAATAGCCAGAATAAATGGTAATACTAAGCAAGAATATCAACTGCACTATAATGAATTAAACCACTTAACCTAGAAGAAAATGAATACAACAATCTTAGCCGAAACAATTGATGCAGCGTGGGAATCCCGTGCCGAAGTAAGTTTTAAAACGCAAGGCGACATCCGCGCTGCGGTAAACACTGCCATTACAATGCTTGATAGCGGTAAATTACGCGTCTGCGAAAAAATCGATGGCGCTTGGTTCACGCATCAATGGCTTAAAAAAGCAGTGCTGCTGTCGTTCCGCTTGAACGATAATGCGCTCATGCAAGAAGTTGCCAGCACTGGATCGGGCGCGATGAACAGCATGATGAACGTGGCGCGCTATTTTGACAAAGTGCCCACCAAATTTGCTAATTATTCTGAGCAAGACTTTCGCGAGGGCGGCTTTCGCGTAGTGCCGCCCGCCACCGTGCGCCGCGGCGCCTTCATCGCTAAAAATGTGGTGCTAATGCCCTCCTACGTCAACATTGGTGCGTATGTTGATGAAGCCACCATGGTTGATACATGGGCTACGGTGGGTTCATGCGCGCAGATTGGCAAAAACGTACATTTAAGTGGCGGTGTCGGCATTGGCGGCGTGCTGGAGCCCCTACAAGCCAACCCCACTATTATCGAAGATAACTGCTTCATCGGCGCGCGCTCTGAGGTAGTTGAAGGCGTGGTGATTGGCGAAGGCTCAGTGCTGTCCATGGGCGTATTTATTAGCCAATCCACCAAAATTTATAACCGCGAAACCGGTGAAATTCGCTACGGTAGCGTGCCGCCCTATAGCGTCGTAGTACCGGGTTCACTACCGTCAGCTGATGGAAAATATAGTTTGACCGCAGCTATCATCGTGAAGCAGGTAGACGCGCAAACGCGCAGCAAAACTAGCATTAACGATTTACTCCGTAGCTAAGCATTTTCACCACCCAGACTCCCAGAGGACTTAAATGGCCATTCTTACACGCTTGTTTGAATTGATGGCGCAAAAAAGCGCATCCGATATTTTTGTATCTGCAGGTGCTGCCATGCATATAAAAATAGACGGTACGATGCTCCCTGTGGCGCCACAAGTGATGACGCGGGAAGATACGCGAAAAATTTGTTATGAAATTTTAAGCCCTCCGCAGATCGAGAAGTTTGAAAAAGAACTTGAGCTAAATTTCGCCGTGCAATTAGACGGCGTCGGCAATTTCCGCGTAAATATGATGATGCAAAAAGGGGGTGTAGCAGCCGTAATTCGCTACATTACCAACACTATTCCGGACATACGCTCTTTAAGTTTGCCCGCAATTTTGAGCCAAGTAGTCATGGAAAAGCGTGGCTTAATTTTGGTTGTGGGCGCCACAGGATCAGGTAAATCAACCACCTTGGCGTCAATGCTTGATTATCGCAACAGCATGAAAGCGGGCCATATTCTGACCTTTGAAGACCCGATCGAATATGTATTTACATCAAAGCGCTCAATCGTTAACCAACGCGAAATTGGCTCTGATTCGCATAGTTTTCATGAAGCGATGCGTAACGCCATGCGCCAAGCGCCCGACGCGATTTTAGTAGGAGAGATTCGCGATATCGAAACTATGAAAAGCGCCATGATGTACTCCTTATCGGGCCACCTCTGCTTAGCAACATTGCACGCCAATAATAGCTACCATGCGCTTAACCGTATCATCAACTTTTTCCCCCTTGATCAACGCGCCATTTTACTGTCCGACCTCGGCGTGAGCCTAAAATGTATCATCTCGCAGCGCTTGGTAAAAAATACCGAAGGCGGGCGGAATGCCGCAGTTGAAGTATTGATGAACACCACCAATATTGCCGAACTGATAGAAGAAGGCAAAGTGAGCGAGATTAAAGAAGCAATGGAAAACTCTCTCACGCCCGGCTCGCAGACATTTGAGCAAGACCTTTTCCGCTTAATTAAGCAAAACAAAATTACCATACAGGAAGGTTTGGCCAATGCGGATTCGGCCACCAACCTATCTCTATTGATCGGTAACTCCGGCATCCAAGTCACCCAAGAACAAATGGTAGCGCCACCGAGCCGTTCGGGTGGGCCAAGCTTTAGTGAGTTTAAGATTAGTTAGGGGCTTTATGGATGATGGTGATTGGAATCAATATGTGATTTGGGTAGGGGGCTTGAAAACCCGCTCGAGACATGACTGAATATTTCTATGCAGTACCCAGTACCCTCATTGTGTTGGCGTTACTCTGCCTCATGTTGGCATGTATTGAGTTTGGATACCGGCTTGGGACTCGTCGAGCCAGCGCGAGTACCGTTGGCTCTCGTGAGCAT
>JANNXI010000104.1:0-6461 GCA_031409495.1 Betaproteobacteria bacterium | reverse complement strand
CTTTCTTATGCAACCGCACGACTTGCTTACGCCGCTCGTAGAGTTGCTCTAGTGTTTGCTTTCGTGCGTTTTCTTTTTCCATAAATGTTGGAGTCGTAAAACTTGAAAAAGTTCATACTTTATCGGGCCGAATCTATAATTGCGTCCGATACTATACTTTTTCGTTTTACTGTGCAATAGTAACGATAAGAAATGCATGGATCTAATTAATTCGCGAGGGACAAATGGCAAAGTTCAATAAACCGTTAGCAGGCAGACGACATTTTTTTAGCCAAGCCAGCGGTATTGCCGCCACGGCTTTAGTACCGACTATTACAGCTTCCGCGGCCTCGGTGGCTAGCGCTTCCGCAAAATTTGAGCCGCTCTCAGCATCCGCATTTAGTACGGCGCTAAACACGCCTTTTCAGGCTTATGCAATCGATAGCGCGAATGGTACCGCTACCGCTAAGCCGATCACTTTGATTTTAGAAAGCGTGGAAGCCCGTCAGCATGCTCATCCGAGTGTGAGCGCGGCACGGGCGAAGGAAACGGCATTCAGCTTAAAATTTAGCGCCTCGGGGGCTAATTTAGCGCAAGACACTTATGCGCTTTCGCACCCCAGCTTAGGCACCCTGCCCATGCTGCTCGTACCATCGCCGAACGGAAAATTTATGTGCGCGGAATATAATCGAATTTAACGCTTAATTGCTTTTTTCAGCACTAAAAAATGCCCTGAAGATGCCATACGACCCGAAGGTAGCCCCCTTGTGGGGAAATAGGGCTTCTTCAGGGCATTTAGTTTAGGACTTGACCACTGCAGGGCGGCGCATTTCTATGCTAATTTGCTCTTCAATTTGATTTGGTAAATCAACAAAGCCGAACTGCTGGTACAGTTTTCGCGCGGGATTTAGCGGCTCCACATGCAAGTTGACGGCTTGCGCGTTCAGATCGGCAGCCGTGCAAAGCGCACCCATAATAGTGCGAGCAATACCCCGTCGCTGATATTGCGCTTCAACGATGATATCCATCAGCAAACAAAGATTATCCATATTGGACAAATACACTCTGCCCATGATGACGTCACCTATACAAATAGCCAGTGGCGTAAAGTCTTCATAAAATTTGCGGTAGTGCGCATCTTGCAGATCATATTGCGCATTGCAAAATGCCAGCTTCTCTTGCCCCGTCCAGCTCACCGGCGCGAGTTCTTCGCTACGGGATTGCGCGTAAAAATGCCGGAAGTGGCCTTCATCGCTCGCCACCATAGCCCGCAGGGTAAAGGTGGTGTCGCTCCGCACTGCTAGGTAATTTTTAAGCAGCACCGAAAAATCCATACGCTTATCCAAGTGTAGGCGCTGCTGCAGGTGGTTCTTCGAGCGTTCGCGTTACGCACACTTCATATTGCGCGCCTCGTGCATCACAGGAAATAGGCACCGCGAACAGCGGCGTATCACCTAGCTGGGCGTGGCTAAACTTAAAAATACCCTGAGTAAAAAGTGGCTCAACTGGGCCTAAAAAAATCATCGAGTATTGTTCATAGCCCTTCGGCGCACGACGGCCATCTACGTCTGTTAACGTTACCACTACTTCAGGTGGCGGGGATTGCAAAGGCGTTTGCAACGATGCTGGCATTGGAGACATCATAAATTGCGTAGCAAGCACTGCTTCAAACCGCGCTTGGTGTAATTGTGAGGCTGTGAGTTCCATCGCTTTTCCTTAAAAATTTCAAACTATTTACTGTGCCACCAGCGCGCCGTTAACCGCGCAAAGTTTCTAGCGCCGCATAATGCGCCCCTGCCCATTGTGCTACATACTCACGCAATATCGGCGTGGCCTTTGTTTGTTTATCTTGCGCATCGGCCACGAATTCAAAATACGGCGTTTTCGCATCCCATTTTGCGGCATGTTGCATCAAGGCAATATTTTCCGGCGTCGGCACTACCCCAAATGTTGCTGCCAAACTCGTCCATGCCACTTCGGGTAGCTGATTGTAGTGCATTGCAACGCCGCCATATTGCTGCAGCATTTTAGCGGCTTGCTCCATCACCTTGCCAATAATGCGGGCAATTAATTCTTCAGCAAACATGGTCATACTTTCCTGCCAGCCGACCGTGCCGGGCCAATGACCAATGACGCTAGGTATCATGTAAGACCCGCGTTGGCGCATTTGCGAAACGGCAATTTCTACCGGATCGCGATACAAAAATATCCATGGCGTATCAGGAAATGCCTTCAGCAGCAGTGGCAATTCAAAAATTGTCCATGCGTCCATTTTAATGACAAAAGCCGTTTCCCCGCGTGTGGGCTGCGCCATCGCCGCTACCAGCGCGCGCACGTGCTCTACCCGCTCGGCCTCGCTCAAATGCAGTGCCTGCGACACCTCACGCAGCAAGGTATCAAGGGGCGGCGGCTCGGCGGCGACAATATGCGATGGCAAGGCGCTAAGCATTTGCGATAGCAATGTTGACCCACAGCGCGACGCATGAAAAATAAAGGCAGTGGGTTTTACGCTCTGCTCAATGTTGATTAACGATAGCGCCCGCCGCTGGTGCCGAAATGCTTTGTTAAAAGGCGAGCGCATGGCAATTTGTACCGAGCTCTCAAAAAATGGCTCTTTGAGCCTTAGCGCCCCAAAATACGCAAAATCAAACATGCACGCACCGGCACTTGCCGAGGCTTTCACCGGTACCCAACCTGCCAACGATGAGACACCGGTTTCTGCAGATGCCACTTGTTGATGAGCAGGATACTTTTGCGCTAATACATCGCCATCATTAAAGTGCAAACCACGTGCAGCCCCTAAAGCCACCGCCTGTTGGGCAAAAACTGCTTTATCCTCGACGCCGCTAAGTTGCTGCTGCAGCGCTGGATCTTGCCAGACTTGTTTTTTAAATGCATAAAATTGATCTTGCCCAGATGGCGAAATGGTGGCTCTTTGCGGATAGTCACCCGCTAAAATAGCGGCTTGCAACCATGCATTAGCATCGCAATCAATCACCAAATGGATGCGCTCAATATTGCTCGCGTTATGCACCCGATGGTGATGGGATAACTCTAAAAACCAGCATTCACCCGCCTCCATCATCACCCGTTCACCGTCCACATAAAACTCGACGAGCGGATGGGTGAGTAAAGGAATATGCAAACGCGCCTGCCCTTCATCAAAGCGCAAATCAGGATCACAATGTTCGCGGATGACCGAACCTGCTGCGAGCCGCAACAAGCGCACATCCCGAATTGGACATTGCAGTTGCCCAAGTGCTGCGGCAATAGCAGGACACTGCGCCAAAAGCGGCGTATTCGTGGGCTCTATCGCCCCTGTTGGGTCAGAAAACAAGCGTGTGCTATCTCCGCCAGTCGAGCGCAATGCTACGCCATGCCAACCACCATCGTGATATTGCGAATTGAAGTGCGCGCGCCAAGTTTCGGGATTAACGGCTAGCGCTTCGGCGAGCATTTGGGGTACGGTAAACCGCAAAGAGAGGCGCGAAACAATTGGAAAATTCTGCATACATTAGTCGAAGAATGAATGATTAGCGAAGTGTAAACGAAACAAACCCGTCATGCTTTAATCAACCGGCTCAGGCGATCTACGCCAGCCAACCCCAACTGTATTACAAATAAAAAAGAGCGCCGAAGCGCCCTTTTTTGTTTGCGACAGCAACCTAAATTTACGGCAATTTTACTGACGCGTAATTTTCACGTTATAAGACAGCGTGGTGCTGCTACCGCTATAAGCCAATACTTGAATGTAGGCTGTCCTTGCGGTGGCGCCGTTGGTGTAAGTTAGCGATTCTGTAGCTGTTGATCCGGTAGACGAGGTAAGTGTGGCGCCGGTTGAACTCAGCAAGTACAAATCATAATCTTTGCCGGTCGGGCCTGTCATGTTTAGCGTCAGCTTTTCATTTGCGTTCAATTGCACCGCAAAGTGATCCTTATCGACGGTATTGCCCATTGCGCCGACGATGTTGGTGACGTTACGTGCCACCAGATTGGCTGCCGCAATGGTGCCATTGGATTCGGTTTCGTTAAACACCACTGCCACTGGCGCATTGGTCACAGTAAAGTTTTGTGTGACAGAACTGCCTACGTTCCCTGCTGCATCAAAGGCTTTTGCCAATAAGCTGTGTACGCCATCAGTCACAGTAGTGGAATTAAACGGGTAGCTATATGGCGCAGCGGTGCTGCTACCCTTTAGCAAGTTATCGACAAAAAACTCAACGCGGGTAACGCCAACATTATCCGACGCCGTAGCACTAAAAGTAATGGTGCCGCTGGTGCCTAACTTAGATGCGCTGACGACTGGCGCTGTGGTGTCAGCAGTTGCTGTTACTTGCTCTACCCAAATTGGTGCTGACCATAAAATTTTACCGTCGTCTTGCGTTACTTTCGCATAATAAAAATGCTTGCCCAGTGACGGCGTGATCGTGGCGCTGGCGGTGGTAGCCAACGTAGTCACGGTGCCATTGCGTCCCGGTACGCCCTCATAAATTGCAACGGTGGAAACCGTGCGGCCTGCGGTATTGGCAAAATTTACAGTAAGCGAAAGCGCGCCACTGTTTTGAAAACGCTCGCCCATAAGTCGGCCATTGGCAGTGAGCACCAGTTGCGAATTTTTATCCATGGTCGCAAACACGCGGCGTGCTTTAAGTGCTGCAATATAGTTAGCCGAATTCAACGCCGCGCCATTGGGCAACAATACGCCAGTGCGATTGGTGTAAGCCGAACCCCAGTTGGCACAATGGTTATCTTGATTGCTTGATGGTGCAACGTGAAAGCCGCGTTCAAGCAGCGTATTGAACGCGCCGCCAAAATTGCTACGGCTGGTTTCTGTTTCGGTAGTGTTGCTAGAAAACGCGGAGGTGCCCATGATTTCTGCTAGCACCATTACCTCATCACCATCGGCGCTGTAAGCCAGCGAAGTCCCATTAATCACAAACTGGCCGGAAGTATCTGGGTGATTAAACTGCCCTACCAAGCCGCGTTGCTTCATCACAGCGTATATTCCAGCGTAGTCACTTTTTGGGGTGAGCACATCGGCTAAAAGTTGGCCGCTAGAATTGGTTTCCCAACCTAGCAAGTCAGTGGAGCCAAAAATATTCATATGGCCGCCATTGCTAATAACACCCCACTCCATACCATAAAGCGCTAGAAACCCAGGATTAGAGGCGCTAAAGTTTGCGGCCGCCGTAACACCTGACTGGTACAAACTACGGACACTCGCGAGTGTGGCGGCACCATTGGTGCCCGATGATCCATCAAAATAATGGTTGTGTTCTGATGTAAGCAACACATCTAAACCCGCGCTTTTGCCATACACATAAGCGTCAGCCGGGCCAAATTGCCCTGACTGCGCAGCCTGTGATGACGTACATGTAGCCACATTGCCGCCGCCATCAGAATGATTAGTTTGGCTATGTAGATTACCGTAGTAAACCGTGAAGGGCAGCGATGCGGGGGACGGTGCGGCATCAGTACTTGGCGCTTTAGCAGCCAAAACAATATTTTTTGCCGCAATGCTTGAAGTGACGCCAGTTTTCATCGCCGCAAACGCGGGCATTATTGGTTTGACTGGATTACCCACCCGAATTTCCCACGATTGCCCGATTAAGTCACTATCGGTGTGGGTGGCAATATCTTCAAGGGCTGTCATCTCGGGCGCTAAACTTCGATGCTTCGTGCGCTCAAGACTCAATGCGCTCATGTGTACGGTGTAAATGCCGTCGGCCAATATAGCATTTTTACCGACACGCCCCGCCCAATCCACCGACACATTTGCATTCCCGGCTTCAAGCGGCGCTATACCGCGCCATTCGTCCACCACGGCACCGCTAGGCGCGCGCAATTGCACATGCCAGCGGGCGACTTGCGCGGCCGCATGGCTCGGATAAGCCAACTGCAGTTTGAACCTGCGCGCTTCGGATGCACTGGCCGCTTGATAGGGCACATCAATGGTCGCATCAAGCTCTAAATGATCATGATCGATCCTGCTCGCTGATGCATAAACATGGCCGGGGGCAACTGCAGACGTGAATGCGAAGGACAGAGCGGTGGCAAACACCGCCATCATCACCGCGCTAGCGGAGGGCTTAGTTCGAAGCGATAACTTGGTTTTAGTTTTCATTTATGCGTTTTCCTAGAAGTGGCTCAGCGGTGAAAAGTAGCGGTGAATTAATTTCATGTATGAACCAAACTCAATTGTATTAAAGGCGGCTAAATCAGGTGTAACAGCCAAAGCAATTGCGTAGCCCAACGCAGAAGCATACACGAGGAGTTCAGACGGTTTTGTGACAAAAAAATCAGACCAAAAATTGTCTGAAAACGCCCTATTTTAGAGTATCTACAGACATACTGTTGCCCACTGAAGTGTCACAAGAGATCAGCCGCAAACCGCGTAAAATTGGCTTCTTCAGCATGCATTGACAATACTCACCTCCCCAGTGGTGCCAACCGCCTCATAGCATCACCCTTGGTGCTATCGA
>JANNXI010000103.1:0-3830 GCA_031409495.1 Betaproteobacteria bacterium | reverse complement strand
GCGGGATTCACCGCGCACCCGTATTTAGATTATTCCGCGCCCTGGTTTGGCTCGCGCATGGTGCTGCGCGGAGCCTGTGCAGCTACACTGCCGATGATGCGACACGTAAAATATCGCAATTTCTTTACGGCCGATAGAAACGATATTTATTCGGGGTTTAGAAGCTGCGCGATCTAGTTTTTTAGCTAGAAAAAAGACCTGTAGACGCCCTATAATAGGGAGTCTTCAGCCATTAAATGGGCTACAATTCTGCCCAAAAAACCGCAAAATATTCATCCCTATCGGTCCACATTTTGGTGCGGGCAAATCCTGCAGCGCGAAGTAAATCCGCAAATTTTTCTGGCGTCCATTTGTAGGAATTTTCGGTGTGGATGCGCTCACCTTTTTTAAAGCTGCGAGTTGCAGTTTCATCGCCCTGTGGCCACGTAACAGCGATTTCATGTTTGGCTTCAACATGCATTTCAATACGCGAAAGCTCAACATTATATAAGCCGATATGCAGCCAATCGCGCACGTCAAAATTTGCGCCAATGAGTTTATTGATGTGGCGCAAAAGGTTCAAGTTAAACGCACCTGTTAGTCCAAGAGGGTCGTCATAGGCGGCTTCCAGCACATTGGTGTCTTTCACCAAATCCACGCCAATCAAAACACCGCTGCCCTTAGCCGCCTGCGAACACAGGCCTTGCACGCGCGCTAGAAACGCATGCGCTTCATCGGGATTAAAGTTACCGATGCTTGATCCCGGATAAAAAGCCACCAGTGGTAGCTTGCTCACCTCTGCCAGCAGCGGTGCCGGCAAATTAAGCGTATCGGCAAAATCAATGCCCACGCCCGCTATGTTCATCGTGCTGTATTGCTTTGCAATGGCTGCTAAAACGCTACCTAAATAGTCAGTCGAAATATCTAGTGCAATATAGCTTGCTGGCTGCAAACTAGGAAAGAGCGAAACCGCTTTGCTACAGCTACCTGCGCCAAAATCCATTAAGCACGCGGCTTTTGGCAGAATTTCGGCAATATTGGCGGTGTTGTTTTTGAAAATACTTGCTTCAGTACGCGTTGGATAATATTCGGGCAATTCGGTAATCGCATCAAACAATCGCGAACCTAACGCGTCATATAGATATTTTGGTGACGTATATGCATGAGTTGCAGTTAGGCCAGCGATAAGCTCAGCAGAAATGCGTTCAGGATTGGCGGTGTGAAGGTCGTAAAAACGTAAATCGGACATATATTAAGGGGCTGTTTTAATGGTTAGATAATATGCTGTGTCACGGGCTGATACATACTGCGGAAGGTTAGAACTTCCGTTTTGGCACTACTACGGCTACGGCCGAAATTAGATTTTAGATGCGTGATATGTTAGTTTTATTTTATGTGTCCAACACCTAATTATGCGGCATACGGGTGCCTTTTCTGCAAAAATACGAGACGTAGCACTTTTAAATTTTAAATGAGGTGTTTTATGCCTCGCTTAGTCTGTAAGTCATTGGTAGTAGCTTCACTTTTAGCCGTATCCAGCGCCGCATTTGCCCAATCTGCGCAAAACGTGTTTCGTATTACCGCTATTCCTGATGAATCCCCAACCGAATTAGCGCGGAAAGCCGCGCCGCTAGTGAAATATTTGGAAGCCAAATTGGGCATGAAGGTAGAGTACGCGCCCGTTTCCGACTATGCTGCTGCCGTAGAAGCGCTGGCCAATAAGCAAGTTGAAATGGCGTGGTTTGGCGGTTTCACGTTTGTGCAAGCCAATGTGCGTTCAGGCGGCAAAGCAGTGCCAGTGGTGCAGCGTGAAGAAGACGAAAAATTCAAGTCGGTTTTCACCACCACCGATGCGTCTGTCAACACCTTAGCTGATCTCAAAGGTAAAACCATTAGCTTTGGTTCCGCATCCAGCACATCAGGCCATTTAATGCCCCGTAGCTTTTTAATGGGCGCCAAAATTGATCCTGATACTGACTTAAAGCGCATCGCGTTTTCGTACTACAAAGGCATCGAAGCAGCTGCAAGAAGCGCAGGGTTGTTGAAGTAGTAATTTGTGCAGATTCTGCTAAATCAGACATCTGCAAGGCATCCGCAGGCGGCGCTCAGTGCGCCTCCGGCGATGCGCCAAGTATCCCTACACGTGGCGGGCCGGTGAGCAAGTGGCTATTATCGGCTCATCAGGTGCGGGTAAAACAACACTACTGCACATCCTAGCGTGCGCGCTGCGCCCCGCAACAGGCAGCATGCAATTGAATGAGGCAAATCCGTGGGCTGTGAATGCCGCGCGGCTAAAGCTGTTACGAGGGCCGCTATTTTTAGCGCCCCAAGTGCCGCCTCTGCCACCGCGGCAACGTGCGGTAACAGCGGTGTTGGCAGGGCTTTTGCCACATTTAACTTTTTTGGGCAAGCCTAAAAAGTTTGTTCTATCCAAGCAATATTGCGCTGGCCGATTCAGCCTTATCACGCTTTGATTTAAGTGATAAATAATTTGATCGTGTTGATCGCCTATCAGGGGGAGAACGCCAGCGAGTGGGGCTTGCACGCATATTGGCGTGTAAGGCATCGTTGTTATTGGTTGATGAGCCGCTATCAACCCTTGACCCCGCCAGAGCCGAGCAAGCGATTAAAACGCTTACCAATTTTGCGCATGAACGTGCCGCTACATTGGTTTGTACTTTGCACCATGTTGAAATGGCGCTAAAAAACTTCCCGCGTGTTGTGGGTATGCGCGATGGCGAAGTGGTATTTGATTTACCCGCAGCACAGGTCACGCCGCAGCGTCTACATGACTTATACGCCCAGCATTTGGATGAGCTTACGCAAGCAGCACCGCTGACCGAATTTGCGGAGCCGGAGGCATTTAAATCCGCATCATGCGTGCCACCCGCATTGCATTTACGCTAGTTTTCAGTGCAAGCGTCAGCACTCACCGCAAGACATGATCCCGCTTGGAAGCCGCGTGTTTTCGGGTTTACAGCGGCATGTGTGTTGCTGTGGCCGATGCTAGTCAGTAGCGAATTTAAGCCGTGGATTATCTTTGAGGCAGGCAATTTAAAACCCGCCATGAACTTTTTGGGCGATTTTTTCCACCTAAAACATCCTCTGATTTTTTGCTGGAAGTGGCCATAGCCGCGTGGCGCACCGTGGCGATTGCCACCGTTGGCATTACCCTGGCCTTGGCGATTGCAGTGCCTTTGGCGGTGCTTTCAGTACAAGCGCTATCCATATCTGCATCGGCTGGGCGCATGGGTTTGTGGCCTAGAATTATCCGGCAAATTTTGCGTTGGATCATGATTGTTTTGCCCAGCGTACCTGCGCTTATTTGGGCGCTCATTTTTGTGCGCGTAGTTGGCTTGGGTCCAACGGCTGGCGTGATTGCGATAGCGCTTACCTACGGTGGCATGTTGGGTAAAGTGTATGCAGAAATATTAGAAAGCGGCGAAGCGCACACCACCAACACCTTGCTTCGCAATGGCGCTACAAGGCTGCAAGCCTTATTTTACGGGCTTCTACCGCAAAACGCGGCGGAGCTTACCAGCTACACCGTGTATCGTTGGGAATGCGCGATACGAAGCTCCGCCGTATTGGGTTTTGTGGGCGCGGGCGGCTTGGGGCAAATGCTTGATGCGTCGATGAAGGCATTTAACGGCGCTGAAGTTGCCACCATGCTGCTGGTATTTATGGCGCTAGTCGACGCAGTTAGTTTTTTTGCGCGACGCAAAATGGCGTCGTAAATGATGCGGTAATGCCTTGAAGATGCCCTATAATAGAACGGTTTCAGGATGTCGCAGCTTAGTTCATATACCGTGCCAACCGCAACCCGCTGAATTGCCTTCGCGCTTCCGGTG
>JANNXI010000102.1:0-16334 GCA_031409495.1 Betaproteobacteria bacterium | reverse complement strand
GGATTTCGGGCGTCTTCACGGCATTAGTAACGTTAAGTTGTGTGCTGGAGGACAGACGGTTTGCGGTTTTCATGGGGCACCTTATTTCTGGGTGGAGTGTGCAAATCAAAGACGCTAAAAGCGACGGGAGAAGCTATTTTTGAAGCGCAATCTACTCAAAATCACAGCGAATATTAGAGCTGATTTCATTGCGACCATAATCATAGATCGCGATATTAGAATTGTTTCGCGCATAGACCCACTGCGCTTTTAATGCGCACTTTGACTGAAACCGCCAGTGCGCACCTAAACTGATATCAGTTGTATTATCGCGACCAAATTCAGTTTGCGTGGCACGCGCAAACGCAGTTTTGTCTTTACGTTGCGTTACGCCCACGCCCGTAAATAAATAAGTGGATTTAGAAAGAGAATATTGCCCATAAGCGCGCAAACCAGCCATCCGCTTGGACTTATCGGCTTCGTTATCGGCTAGTTTACGTACCGCGGTATCGCGGCTTACATAGAAACTTAGATTCAACAGCGGTTGGCTTGCACCCTCAAAGCTGCGCATTAACGACGTAGAAAACATCGTGCTATTAATGTCTTCAATGCTGTTGGTCGGGAACCGAATTTCGCTGTACCCTATCCCAAGCCCGAGCACGGTTTTATCGTTCGCCGCGTACCGATATTCGCCATTCACGCCTTTACTATTACGATCGTTATACGGGCGAGGATCGCCTGGTGCTAAGCCTTTCTGGCTAAATCTGGCGACATTCGCAGTAACTTTAAGCTGATTATTATCAGCGCTGCGCGACACCCCGCCCTTCAATTCGGCGTTGAGTGAGTTGAAATCGGCATACTTGCTGTAAAGCCGCCCTTTCACTTCAGCTTGTCCTACCAATGCCCAACTGTTATCGAGCGCTTTGAACGCATCAGCGCCTAAAGTTGCACCAAAAAACGGCGCTTTACGCTGAATAGAATTACCCGTCGGCGACACACCGGTCAAGTTAAACGCAGACTCGACGGCCTTCGTAAAATCGCTAGGTACACCGGTAATATTGCTGTCATAGCCCAATGCGGTCTCGCCGTAAGCCGCAAAGCCTCTTGTTTTTGAACGCTGGCGCTCGGCGATGGCGGCTAAATAGCGGTCAATCGTGGCAAGCGCCGCACCCGGCGGGTTGCTTTCGCGCAGGTTTTCAAACGTTGACTTAGCCAGATCGAGCGAACCGGCTGTAAAGTAGGCTCGCGCCAAATCCATTAGTGCGCCACCGTTCCGTGGATTAATCGCCAACACCCGTTCAAACGCAATAATTGCGTCATCAATTTTTCCACTATCCAGCGCTGCAACGCCAAGTAAATAATCAAAATCTACGGTACCGCTTAGGCGCTTTTGCTGAGCTGTGAGCTCAACAAACGCTTGTTTTGCGTTGCCTTCAGCTATCAGGGTTTGCGCACGCTGCAACAAAGCGGCTTCAATACTTTGCGCGTGACTCACAGCTGGCACTGCTAATAGCGCAGCGCTAATGAAGCACATCGCGCTCAACCTTTGCTGCAACCTCATTGGCAATCCGCGGTGCATGTTAGTTACATTTTTCATATTGTATTTTGTGCCAGTTTTTGAGCGCGCGCCGCACTTAACCATCGTTATCATCATTGTCCTCGCCCACTTTTTCGTGATTTATTTAACAACATAATCGCAGCTATCGGCGATGTGGTTAAGATAAATATTGGGAAATCGATCATTATAAATTGCGCACGTTACAGTTTGTGCATCAAGAAAAAACATCCGGTTCCAACGCTTGACGCTTGAATACAAACAATAAAATACGAAATTACAAACATGCTACGAATAATAATAGGCTTCCCACACGAGGTTGTAAACGGTGACAACAAAAAATACCGCCTAACGACCACGAAACGTATGGTTGCATGTTACAAACGCAACAGTCATGCTAGTGGTGCAAAACCGCACAAAAATACAAATTAAGGTTTTTAATACCTGTTTTTGGGCCTGCAGCTACTCCGATGCGCTAAATTCATCATTTGGAGATATTAAAGCAGAGTTGTCAACACCTGCGCCATACCGCGTTTGCGTTTTTTTATTTGTTTAGTAGTTGACCCAAAAAATATCAACTTAAGCCAACAACTAACTTACGCTGTCTGCATTTTTACTGCCCAGGAGACGCACTAAATAGGGGCTTGCGCAGCCTAGCAGTCGGCCGGAGCGTAGCTGAAAAATGCCGACACACCAGCCCAATGACAAAATATTAATTTTTGTGACAATACACGCGAAACGCAGGTGGAAACTTTCCCCGTTCGAGCCGCATCCATTACAATAATCGTCAAAACTCAATGTTTCAGAAGCATCTTCTAAAAAGGCGGATTTTGTATGTCGGCAGAATCGCAAATAAGTACGTCAGCCGCAGGCATCACCGTACTATTAAACGCCGTGCGTGGGGGCAGTGCCGGCGCCACGAACCAACTTTACGCCCTGCTTTACCCCGAAATTAAGCGCCTCGCTCGCAACCGTTTATATGCTGCCGGTGGCGTAACCAGTCTGAACACCACCGCGCTGGTAAACGAAGGATTTTTGCGCATGGCCGATCGTGAGGGCTTATGTGGCGAATCGCGCGCGCAGTTTTTTGCCTATGTGGGCAAAGTATTGCGATCCGTCGTGCTCGATCACTTGCGTGTAAGTGCAGCCGAAAAACGCGGTGGCGACTTTGTGCACGTAACGCTATCGCACGCAGAATCCATTGCCGCCGTGGGTCGTGATAACTGGTTTTTGCTTGACCACGCCTTAGAAAAATTAAAAAATATCGATTCAAGCCTGTATGAACTGGTAGAACTTCGTTACTTTGCGGGGCTATCCGTTGCCGATATCGCTGCGCTGCGCAATGTCGCCAGCCGCACCGTTGACCGAGATTGGGTGAAAGCTAAAACCCTACTTGAAACCCTAGTAGAGCGCGAGACGTGACCGGCCAAACTTCATCAGCCCAAATCAATCTTGATACCTGGCAGCGCCGCTCCGCACTCTTTGATGCAGCCTGCGATATGCCTGAAGATGCCCGTAATACGTGGCTTTCCAGCTTATATACCACGGCGCCTGACGACGCCGTAGCGATAGCAAAAATGCTCAATGACTTCGATCAAATTGATGAACAAACCGACGCGCACTTAGAAATTGGCGGTGTTGCGGCGCAACAGTTTACGGCCCACTTAGACCACGCAACCAGTGAAAATACGCAGCAACTAGGCGCAGGTGAAACCGTGGGGGCATGGCAGCTCATCAATAAAATTGGTGAAGGTGGCATGGGTGAAGTCTGGCTAGCGCAGCGTGCAGACAGCACATTTGAAGGCCGTGCCGCCATTAAATTTTTACGCACTGACTTAAACGTTGCCAACGCGCACTCTAGTGTCGGTCAAAACCAAATAGTTGATCGCTTCCTACGCGAGCGCCGCCTGCTTGCCCGCTTAACGCATCCCGGCATCGCCCGCATGCTCGATGCGGGCACGCATAAGGGTGAGCCCTATTTAGTCATGGAATACATCAACGGCACGCCCATTACGGCCTGGGCTGCCGCCCATGCGCCGCGTGTAGCTGACCGTGTAAATTTGATCTTAAAAGTGTGCCGAGCTACAGAACACGCGCATAGCCAGCTAATTGTGCATCGTGATTTAAAGCCCAATAACGTGCTGGTGAACACCGCCGGCGAACCATCGCTGCTGGATTTTGGTATCGCTAAATTAATTGTTGATGATGAAGATGTGGATACCCAAACCGCCCTCACCCGCTTGAATGGGCGCGGCTACACTTTAGGCTATTGTGCCCCTGAGCAAGTAACGGGAGAGGCCACCAGCGTGGCCGTAGATGTATTTTCAATTGGCGTGCTACTGTTTGAAAGCCTTACCGGCTGCTTGCCGTTTAAAAACGAAGGTGGCCGTGCCGCCATTGAGCACGCCATTATTCACACCGATGCACCCAGCATTAGCAAAGCCCTAGAAGCCAATAGAATCAGCAATCTCCGGCCAATTGATGCCCATAACGCGCGTGGTGATTTAGAAGTAATTGTCGCCAAAGCGCTGCGTAAAAACCCGGCGGATCGCTACTTAAGCGTTAGCGCATTGGCTAGTGACCTAAGCCGCTGGCTTAACAACCAACCCGTCGCCGCGCGGCACGGCAATTGGCAATACATGACCAAGCTTTGGTTGAAACGCAATAAAGCGCTTGCCATTGTTGGCACCGCAGCGTTTGTGGCGGTAAATATCGGTTTAGTTGTGGCAAGGATGCAAACCGTACGCGCCAACGATGAAGCAGCCCGAGCAAACGTAGAAGCCAAACGCGCTGATGGTGAGCGCGAAACCGCTGTTGCCCAACGCCGCTTGGCCGAAATTGCCTCAGCACAAACCACGTCAGCCTTAGCCGAGAGTGAAACCGCCAAAGCCCACGCCATCCACGCCGAAAAACTAGCGGCGCAAAACGCTGTTGCCGCACGCGCGTCCGCCAAACTCGCTACCGCCAACGAAGCAAAATCCCGCATAGCCGAAACTGCCGCCGCCCGCGCCGGGCACGCTGCAAAATTCGAAGCCGCAAAAGCGACGGCCGTCAGCCAATATTTAGTCACCTTGTTCGAAGCCGCTGACCCAGAACGCACCAAAGGCGACAAACTCACCATGCGGGAAGTGTTAGATGCGGGTGCTAAAAACATCCAAACTCAATTTGTCAACCAGCCGGAAGCACTTGCACAAATGCAAACTGTTCTAGGCAATACCTACGCTTCGCTTTCACAGCCAAAATTGGCGCTACCTTTGCTGATAGCGGCGAGCCGCGCTGCCGAAAGTCGCGAAGGCATTAAATCAGTTGCCTATGCCCGGTTACGCTACACCCAAGGGCATGCAGAATACGATGCCGAATTGTTTGCTGACGCGATACTAAGCTACGAAGCCGCCATGCCAACACTAAGTGCTAGTGAACCTGCAACCAGCGACATCATGATAACAGGCACCACTAATTTGGCGGGTGCCTTACAAAAACAAGGCAAGCTAGCGCAAGCCGAGCAGCTACTTTCCACCGTCCGTGCTAAGGTAATTGCCGCACACGGCGAGAAAAGCTGGGCATTTGTAGAGATTGAAAATGCCCGTGCGGTAGTCTATTCCGGCCAAGCTAAATTTCGGGAAGAAGGCGAAATTTTGCGGGGCCTTGAACCATTGCTGGGAAACCCGCCCGTCGGGCGCAAAAAAGATGCACTCACTATCCGCAACAATATTGCCGTCACCTATATGCGCGCCGGCAATACTGAAGAAGCGAGTCGTCGTCTAAAGTCGGTAGTCGCCGACAGCATCACGCTACTGGGTGAAGACGCCGAAACAACTTTTCGGTTCATGTGGTTTTCGGCTGACATATTGCGCTTGCGCGGTGAATTTCGCGAATGCGCCAATAACTTTGCCCAGCTAGCACTGTTGCGCACGCGCGCCAGCGGCGAAAACAATCCGCTCACCGTCGATGTATTTGCTAAAACCGCCTACTGCGCACAACTGGCTGGCGATAACGTGCTGGCGCAAACTATGTTTTCACGCGCCCGTGGCAATTTAGCCGCAACCGATAACCCACCGCAACGCAATGTGTTCCGCACCTTAACCACCCTACTTTCAGTTGCGCAGGACCGTCGCGACGCCCAAGCCCTTGAAACCTTTATGCCGCGCCTAGCAAGCTTATCCGTAGCGCTTGCCTTGAGCCAGCTCACCCCAGAACGCTACAGTATTGCCGTGGCAAGCGCCCTTGCAAAAGCACAGCAGGGAAACATTATCGATGCGCTTGCCGAAATCGACAAATTGCTCCAGATTCCGGCCTTCAGCAATGTTCCCAGCCTGCGCGGCGTGAAAACTTACCTACTCGCTTTGGACGGTAAATTTGACCTAGCCGCCACCGAAATGGTCGCCGTCCGCTCCTTAGCCAAAGCCCGCTTCGCCGCCAACCATCCTATTCACGAAACGTTTAAATATGTTGAAAGCATTGTCACAGCCCGTGGCAACAGCGCAGCAGCCGCCACTGCGTTAGCCACACTTGAAGCCAGCGCCGGACGCGCAGCCCGCCTGCCTTTAGCGCCTATTTGGTTTGGGATTTAGTCCAAAAAATAGGCTGAAGACGCCCGTATTTAGGGCATCTTCAGCCTATTTTTTTGGATTATTTTTACTAGAGATTGATTTATCATATAGCCTAGTTTAAGTAGGCTTATCGGGAAAAGCGCACGTAACAAATGAAAATGTCGTAGTTTCAGCGGTAATGGCGTCTTAATGGATGTGACACCTTTTTGTGTCCATCCATTCAAGGAGTAACCATGATTGCCTTTCCCAAACAAAACCGGTATTTTTCGAAGCCGTCCCTCACTGCAATCCTGAGCACAGCAGCGTTTTTGCTTTCTGCACAGAACTTTGCGATGGCGCAATCCACACCTTTGCGACCACCGACGCCTTTAGCTCCCCCGCAGCAACCAGCAGCGCCGGTGACAGCGGCGAAACCAAGCGGCGCAATGGTTGCCGCCAATACAACCACTTCGGGCTTAAACACCGGCGTAGTGGCACTAAAATTTGTACCAAACATCGCCACAATGGCCAAAATACGTGCCTTACCAGCCGATGCGATCATTGAAACAAGCTCGGGTAGGAAGGTGCTGGCAAGAAATTTTGTGGCCACCATGGACGGGCTAAAAGGTCTCGGCGCCAAGCAAGCCAAGCTAAAACGCATGGATTTTAAGTTTTCAAAGCCAACCAGCGCTGCCACGGTGCGGGTAAATGCCAATAATTTCTCAACCCTGCGCGCAATGCCAAACAATGCCGTGCTGGAGCTACCCAATGGCTTAAAGCTCACCAATGGCGAAATGAAGCAGCTCGAAACACTCGAAGCGCGTACTAATATTGCCCAACTGATGGGCGCAAATGTTTCGCTGGCAACAAGCTTAGCCAATAATCCGGGCGCTAAATACGCTGGTATGCCGGCGATCAAACTCAAAACACCAGCCGATATTGCGCAACTGAAGGGCAAGCCCGACAGCACGATTGTTGAAGCGCCGGATGGCACGCGCTCAACCTTGGGCGAATTAAAAGCTGCGCTTGCCGCCAAATTCGCGGTTCGATAAGTGATAAGTGAATAAGGGGATAAATATGAACACATCAATTAGAAAATCAAATTGGCTTCGCGGATTTTTAGCAATACTATTTTTTCAAATGGGCTTGGCCTTACCGCTGCATGCACAAGCTTCCATACAAGAAGTTTTGGTCACCGTTGGCAAACTTGGCCCCATCTTAAATACCTACATCAAACCCCTGCAGCTTGAATGGTTAGCCCCGCTAGAACAGGCACTTACTTCGTGCAAATTTGGGTCTGACATAGAAGTAACCCAGTGCGCTGATGCCATTTTGTCATCCGAAGCCGGCAAAGAGCTTGGTGGTGCCGACGGCGCAAAAATTAAACTAATGCTCGAAATTTACTTAGACGTGCGCGAAGGCGATATTGGTGAATTATTTAACGATGTCATCAAAATTGCCGCCGGCCAAAGTCCGCTAGACTTGGCATGTAGCGTTATCTCAATAGTGGCGAGCGGATTTCCAGTCTGCGATGTGCTGAAAGCCTTGTATGAGATAGGAAAACTTGCTTATGCCGTTGGTAAAGCCATCGTCAGCGCCCTAGCCGATATTGCCTGCGAAATCTATGCATTTTTTGGCGGCGACTGTGGCAACGCCCAAAAAGTAGGGCCGGCGGAGTTTGTTGCAGTTGGCTTTGCCAACAGCTACCCCACGTTTCCAGTGAGCCTCCAAGCGCGCGTTGGCAGTAACAAAACCTGGGCTGACCATAAAAAGGAAGTTTTTAATAAAACCCAATCACCCCACCTTGCCGCGCTCAACAAAGCAAAATTAGGTGCTGCGACAACATGGGACGAAAGCGAAAAAATCCGTCTATATGGTGACGCCAATTTGGAAGCCGCGTGGTCGTTTTACACCACCAATACCGTTTATCCAGAATGGGATAAATTAGTAGTTAGCAAGCTCATTCCCATACGCACAAAAGCGCTGAGCGATGCAGTAAATTCAGTGATTGACGACGGCTTCCGCGTAAAAATTACTGACGCGGCGCAAAAGCACCTCAGCAGCGCAGTAACGGGGAATGCCTTAGAATTTTTAGGTGCTTCGTTGTTTGATCCGTTGCTAAAACCCGTATTAGAAGGTTGCGAAAAACATGATTTGCTTGCCGCCGAAAATTTACTCGCTTGGGTAGCGCTCAAACGCGGCACTGACGCCGCCCGCGGATTGATCAACGGTACAAATTGCCGCCAAGCAATCGCAATTCGTGCGCTACCAAGGCCAGCATGTTCCTTCACCGACTACGGTGCGGTGCAAGGCTCCTGCACCACCCAAGTTAGCCACCGCGCCTGCCAAAGAATCGCTGCTTTTGTAGGGGCATCAAACTTAACCTGCTCGGTAACGCCAGGATCCGCACTGGCGAAAGAACTAGCCGCAACCACCAACAGCAATAACAACATAGCCACGCTAACAACACTAAAAGCCCCTTGTGTTGACACCGCCTGCGGCACGCAAATCACCCAAATGTGGCAGCGTTGCGGCGATGGCAAAGGCCCGTATGAGGGCAGTGGCGAATTTGCGCCGCAAACTAATCGCGACGAAGCCTGCGCAACGTCCTACAGCACAATTTATAAATTAGCCGCAGGGCGCAGCGATGTAGAAGCCCACCTTGAAGCGGAACGTACCCGGGCGCTAGCCGTAAATTGCCGAGATAAAGCGGCATGCACAGCGTTTATTGCCAAGGAGTTTGATGCAAAGACGTCCGCCTTCAGTAAGTTTAGGGTGGACACCCTCGCAAAGTTAATCGACACCGGCGTGTATCGATCGTCCGCAAATGCCTTGGCAAAAACTACTATCGACACTATCGCCAGCTTTAAGCAAGAAAAAATTGTGGTGTCTGGCGTGCTTGCGGGCACCGTAGTTTCTGGTGCGGCACCGCTCGGCTTGGGTGGCGGCACAGTAGCACCGGTCACGGCGCCCCCCTCAGTTCCACCAGCAAAAGTGCCCCCGCCGCCGCCAATGCCACCAATGCCACCTCTGCCACCACAAGCGCCAGCCATTTCGGCTCTAGCACCGCCGAAACCCCCGGTATTGTTAGTGCCACCAGTGATCAAGCCGCCCGCGCTTATTGCGCCACCGCTCAAGGCGGTGGTTGTTGCACCTGTGCCCCCTGCCGTAACCTCTTCAACCCTAAAACCGCCCATGCCAGCGCTGGGAACGGCGCTTGTTCCAAAGCCAATCGACATCGACGGCTGCAGCAAGTATTTGGGTCGTGCCGATGAGTTTTTATGTAATACCGACGCCAGCTTTGCGTCATGTAAGTTGACCGTTGACAGCGCAAAACTTAAAAATTGCCGTCGCACCGGCAGCGTCGAAGTGTATCAAAAGCGCTAATATAAACGATTATAAGCGTTTGTAAGCGTTTATAAGTGCCTGAAGACACCCTATAATTGGGCATCTTCAGGCCTTCAATAGCAACAAAGCCACCATCTTAGACGAAAGGAACCACCATGAAAGAACCAAAAATGAACCTCACCGCAAAACGCTTTGTTATATCCCTAACAGCCGCGCTCGCTTGCAGCCTTGCCGCCTATCCGGCGTTCGCGGCCAAAGCCATCACCCAAACGCTTAAAGCCACCGTCAATGGCGCTGTATTTGAAAGCGATGATGACGGCATAACTTATCTCATTCCCATCAAAGGCGTGCTCAATTTAATTGCCTCCACCAAGGGCGCATCGGCCTACCCGCCACCCAAAGCACTGAGCGATCGATTGAGCATAAACTGCCGTGGTTTCGATCTTGCCCCCAGAAAATTCACCGCAGCTGATTTTGACGCCAGAATCTGCGAAGCCCGCTTCATCAAAGGCGAAAGCCGTAAACCCTTCGGCGATCCTGAAGCTGAATTTAGCATCGTAAAAGGCAAAAATATGCTCGAAATTACGTCCGTGAAAGGCAAAGTTGTCGAAGGCACGTTTTCGTTCGAAATGCTAGATAAAAAAACCAAAGCTAAAATGACGATTATCGAAGGCACATTTAAAGCCGAAGATCGGCAGTTGTAAGGCGCGAGCGCAACGACCAGTAGTCATTCTATTTCTATCTCAAGCAAGCAGTGGGTTAAACCATAGTGTGAGTGCGGCGCCGTAATAGCTAAAAAGCAGTTATTTTCTAACCAACAAATGCCTTGGAGATGCCCTAAAATAGGGCGACTCCAAGGCATTTTTGTTGCTTAAAATTCGAAGCTAGGTGCCGCCAGCCGCGTCATAATCGCATCACATACGCGTCACAATCACAGCGCTAAATGTGTGTCGTGAATATATATTTTCAAAAGCATGATAGTTTCGATGCTGGATCTCGTTTAGTAAGTATAGGCAGTGTTTAGCAGCAGCATTTTTATCGCAACCAGCATAAACTCTCAACTCAATTCAACCCGTAACCGTCTTTTCGTTAGAGTCATCGTTTTCAAACCAGTATTCCTTCGTCGTCCCCAAATGTTTCCCCAACCGCCTCCCTCCACAAAGGTCATTTTATGTTCATGCTTAAACTACCCCGTCACGCGCTTGCAGCCTGTATCACCGGCTGTGCAGTCATCGCCGCCACCTTCCTCAACCCCGCGCACGCACAAAACGTCACCACCGTTGCCGGTAACGATACATTGAGCGGCTTCGCCGGTGACACCGGCCCAGCCACCGCCGCTGCTGCTCAGTTAAGCTTTCCCATAGCCGTGCTCGCCCGTGCCGACGGCAGTGTGCTCATCGCGGATTCAAGCAACAATCGCGTGCGTAAAGTGGATGTGGGTGGGGTCATTACGACCTTTGCGGGCAATGGTGGCTTTAGCTTCAGTGGTGATACTGGCCCCGCCACTGCCGCACAAATTTATCAACCCGCCTCCCTCATTGAGGATGCAGCAGGCAATGTGTATATCGGTAGTAGCGGGGCCATTCGTAAAGTCACCCCAGCGGGGATAATTACCACTATTGCAGGCACGGGTACAGCGGACAGTGACGTTGGCAATGGGTTGGCCACTGCAGTGCCAGTAAATTGGGTGCTGGGCATGGGCTTTGATAGCGCAGGCAATTTGTTTTTTACCGATTACAGCAGCCATGTGGTGCGTAAAATTGATGCTGGCACGGGCGTGATCACCCGAATTGCCGGTACCGGTACTGCTAACGCATCTGCTACCGATAATGTGGCGGCACTAGGTGAACCCTTGAATAATCCCGTTGGCATTTTAGTGCAAGCCGATGGCAGCCTGATTGTCGCGGGGGGTAGCCAGCATCGGGTGCGTAAAATTATACCCGGCGGCAACATCACGACCCTTGCGGGCACCGGCACAGTCAGCAGCACCGGCGATAACAATCCCGCCACAGCCGCTACGCTAAATTTTCCATCTGGCTTGGCAACCGATGGCGCTGGCGGCTATTTTGTAGCGGAACTTAACGGCAGCCGCGTGCGTAAAATAGCGGCAAGCGGCATCATCACAACGGTAATTGGCAATGGCACAAATACCAACACCGGTGACAATGCACCCGCCAGTGCGGCTACAATCAATCGCCCCGCCGGCTTATCCCGCGCCAGTTCCGGTCATCTCTTCATTACCAGCTACGGCGGCCATACTATCCGTAAAATTGCCTTTGCCCCGCTGGTTACCACCCCCGGCCCGTCCGTATTTAACGCCTACGTTAACACCACCACCGCCAGCCTTGGCAGCGTTAGCCCGGCTGGTGAGCAAACGGTGGCCTTTGGCGGTGTAGTCACCATGACGGTTACGGCAAACCCGCGCCATGTTTTACGGGTAGCCAGCAATTGCGACTACGTGCAAACCAGCCGCCCGATCGCACTCGTACCTATTGGCACCGGCGCTAGCACCTACAATGTCACCGTAAATGGCCCTTGCCAAATGGAAGCCACCTTTACCCCGCTGATTCCTAAAACTAACGTCAACACCGAAGCCGCAGCCAACGCGTTTTTGTTGGCAGTAGAAGCCACACAAAACTACACCACCCCCGTCATCATCCAAACCAGCAGCACGGCAGGCCAAACCGTGCGCTTCAAAGCCTGGGTAACTGACATTGCCGGTGTGCCCTACCCCAGCGCCAGCAACGTCATTACCTTCAAAGCCAACGGCACAGCCATCACCGGCTGCAGCAATGTACCGTTAACCCTGCGCCCCAGCGATGTCGTACACATCCGCGAAGCCGTTTGCGTGACGAGCTTTGCAGCAGCGGGCAATAGCGTAATCACCACGGAGTTTGCCGGTGATACATATAACTTCCCAGCGGCTAGTAGTGGGTTGAACCATAGCGTGAGTGCGGCACCGTAGTCGTTAAAATAAGCTGTAACTTGATAGGTTAATGCCTTGGAGATCCCCTAAAATGGGGTGTCTCCAAGGCATTTTTGTTGCTAAAAATTCGAAGCTAGGTGCCGCCAGCCGCGCCTCAATCACATCACATACGCGTCACAATCACAGCGCTAAATGTGTGTCGTGAATATATATTTTCAAAAGCATGATAGTTTCGATGCTGGATCTCGTCTAGTAAGTATAGGCAGTGTTTAGCAGCAGCATTTTTATCGCGCCTAGTATAAACTCTCAACTCAATTCAACCTGTAACCGTCTTTTCGTTAGCGCCATCGTTTTCAAACCGGTATTCCTTCGTCGTCCCCAAATGTATTCTCAACCGCCTCCCTCTACAAAGGTCATTTTATGTTCATGCTTAAACTACCCCGTCACGCGCTTGCCGCCTGTATCACCGGCTGTGCGGTCATCGCCGCCAGCTTTCTCAACCCCGCGCACGCGCAAAACGTCACCACCGTTGCCGGTAACGATGGCCAATCCAGTTTCTTCGGTGAAAACGTCTCGGCCACCGCTGCTACCGTTCGGTTAAGCCAACCCTTCGCCGTACTCGCCCGTGCCGACGGCAGTGTGCTTATCGCGGATTCAAGCAACCATCGCGTACGTAAAGTGGATGTGGGTGGGGTCATTACCACCTTTGCTGGCAATGGTGGCTTTAGCCTCAGTGGTGATACTGGCCCCGCCACTGCCGCACAAATTAATCAACCCGCCTCCCTCATTGAGGATGCAGCAGGCAATGTGTATATCGGTAGTAGCGGGGCCATTCGTAAAGTCACCCCAGCGGGGACCATTACCACCATTGCCGGTACGGGTACACAGGGCAATAGCGGTGACACTGGGTTGGCCACTGCAGCGCAAGTAGATTGGGTGATGGGCATGGGCTTTGATAGCGCAGGCAATTTGTTTTTTACCGATTACAACAGCCGTGTGGTGCGTAAAATTGATGCTGGCACGGGCGTGATCACCCGAATTGCCGGTACCGGTAGTGGCGGCGCATTTGGTGCCGATAATGTGGCAGCACTAAGTGAACCCTTGTCTCAGCCCACTGGCATCCTAGTGCAAGCCGATGGCAGCCTGATTGTCGCGGTGGCAGGCCAGAATCGGGTGCGTAAAATTATACCCGGTGGCAATATCACGACCCTTGCGGGCACTGGCACAGGCAGCAGCACCGGCGATAACAATCCCGCCACAGCGGCTACGCTAAATACTCCATTCGGCCTGGCAGCCGATGGCGCTGGCGGCTATTTTGTAGCGGAACTTAACGGCAATCGCGTGCGTAAAATAGCGGCAAGCGGCATTATCACAACGGTAATTGGCAATGGCACAGGGTCTAACACCGGTGACAATGCACCCGCCAGTGCCGCTACAGTCAGGAACCCCGCCGGCTTATCCCGCGCCAGTTCCGGTCATCTCTTCATTACCAGCTACGGCGGCCATACTATCCGTAAAATTGCCTTTGCCCCGCTGGTTACCACCCCCGGCCCGTCGGTATTTAACGCCTACGTTAACACCACCACAGCCAGCCTTGGCAGCGTTAGCCCGGCTGGTGAGCAAACGGTGGCTTTTGGCGGTGTCGTCACCATGACGGTTACGGCTAACCCACGCCATGTTTTACGGGTAGCCAGCAATTGCGACTACGTCCAAACCAGCCGCCCGATCGCACTCGTACCTATTGGCACCGGCGTTAGCACCTACAATGTCACCGTAAATGGCCCTTGCCAAATGGAAGCCACCTTTACCCCGCTGATTCCTAAAACCAATATAAACACCGAAGCCGCAGCTAACGCGTTTTTGTTGGCAGTAGAAGCCACACAAAACTACACTACCCCCGTCATCACCCAAACCAGCAGCACGGTAGGCCAAACCGTGAGCTTCAAAGCCTGGGTAACTGACATTGCCGGTGTGCCCTACCCCAGCGCCAGCAACGTCATTACCTTCAAAGCCAACGGCACAGCCATCACTGGTTGCAGCAATGTACCGTTAACCCTACGCCCCAGCGATGTCGTACACATCCGCGAAGCCGTTTGCGTGACGAGCTTTGCAGCAGCGGGCAATAGCGTAATTACCAGTGATTTTGCAGGGGATACGTATAACTTCCCAGCCGCGAGTAGTGGCTTGAACCATAGTGTAAGTGCGGCGCCGTAAGAACATAAGTACGCTGCAATTTGGTTGCGCAATTTAGTAGTTTAGTGCCTTGGAGATGCCCGTATTTACCCGTGAGGTTCAATTGACGACTTTGTCGTCTCGCGGAGGGCGTCTGCAAGGCATTTTTACGTGTAGCAATCGTTCATTACTATTTTGATTTGGCTGTATTGGTGTATTGGTGTATTTTTAAGCATCGCGTGCGCTGCGGCGTAGCCCAGCTCCGGCTGGGCTACGGAACGAATGATTAAGAAATGGGATAAGGACACTTTTAAGCCTTGAAGCTAGCCCAACCGCAAAATGTGGTTTGCCATGTCGTACTTTCCTCACTTTTGACGTCTTAGTTAGTAGAACCGACTTTCTTACTCAAATCCTACGAGGTAACCCATGAAATCAATCACTATTCTTGCTGCCGCTTTACTCACATGCACTACGGCCTATGCCGCGCCAAATGTTGAAAATATGAAGCCTGGCAACTATGAATACATTACCAAAACAGAAATGTTTGGGCTGACCATTCCGGTATCGTTTAAGCAATGCGTTACCCAAAAGGATATTGATTCCAATAACGCTTACGTTAACCAGCAAGGGCAAAAGGGCTGCACACCGCCAACGGTTACGCGCAAGGGTAAAGAAATTAGCGTCAAATATACCTGCACCGAGCCAAAAATGACGGTTGAAGGCGCTGGTACCGTCAGTGACACCGGCATCAATTTTGAAATGAAGGTGATCCAACACGACATGAACGATGCCGTTTTAAAAACCAAGCTAAGCGCAACCCGCCTTGGCGATTGCAAGTAAACACGGGGGAGATACCATGCCAATTTTAAAATCGCTCGGCCTGTTTGCTTGCTTGCGTGCCTGCGTGTTTGCCTGCCTAGTACTGGCTTTCCCTGCTCATGCGCAAGAAACCAAAAAACCCCCGCGCATTCCTGTGGCCATATACGAAATGCGGTCATCGGTATCTGAAATTCAAGCTCGTGCTGCGACTGATATGTTTACTACGGCCTTGGTTAAAACCAAAAAATTCCGCGTGATGGAGCGCCAGCGCATCGGTGAAGGTGTAGCCAAAGAGCGAGATCTAAACGCCCAAGGGATCACCACGGGGGACGCGGCCACTAAGAAAGTAAAGGGCGCTGGCGTAATTTTTGAAGCCACGATATCCGAAGTGAGCATCGGCAAATCCACCAGCGATTCTGGCTTATCTATCGGCGGCCTACAACTAGGTGGCGGCAAAGCTGAAGACGGTATGGGCATTGATGTGCGGGTGCTCGATGCAGCAACCGGTGAAGTGCTTGATGCCATTAACGTGCGCCGCGCCATTAAATCTAGCGCCAGCTCAGTGGCTGGCGTGGGTGCGCTCCTAGATAATGTGTTGGCGGCAAGAGGTAAATCAACAGGTGGATTTACGCCTGATGTTTCCAATAAATCAAGCTCCCGCGACAGCATGGATGAAACCTTGCGCGCATTGATTGAAGATGCGGTAAATCAGCTAGCGGGTAAATCGGGTGAGTGGGAATTGGAATAATTGGTCAAGATTAGGTGGCTGAAGATGCCCGTATTACGGGCGTCTTTAGCAATAAGATCGATTAATTTTACTGCCAATAATGCGCCAACATTGAAGTAGCGAACCACTAGTCCTACTGTGTTGTAAAATTTAAATTACCGTCTGCGTCACCACGCAAAACCTATGAGCCACATGCACAACCTGCTAGCTAGGCCGATGCCGTAGCCCGGTTCTCGCGGCTTTTTGCGACAGCCGGGGTCGGTGGCTAACGATTGGTAG
>JANNXI010000101.1:0-2465 GCA_031409495.1 Betaproteobacteria bacterium | reverse complement strand
CTGTAATCACCATATTATCGAGTGATAAGGAGCCCTGATTTAATATAGCACCGCCCTTGTCGGCCGCCGCTCCATTTTGTAATACCAAACCAGAAATGGTGGCCACACCTGCGGCCGTTAAGCTAAACAATTGTGTAGTGTTACCGCCTGAAATAATTACTGTGCCATTTCCCGGACCTGCGATAAACAGGGCACGGGAAATCACGATCGGCGAACTCAGCGTAATTGTGCCAGCAACGGTGAAAGCCACCGTATCATTCGCCGCTGCTGCAGCCACTTGATTGCGTAATGAGCCTGCGCCAGTGTCAGATAGGGAAGTAACATTTAAGGTGGCCGCTCCGGCATGGAGAGAAAACGCGGCGATGCAAAACCACAATGGCGCACTAACGAGGTTAAAAATAGTTCCAAATGATCGTTGCGCCATGTTGTTACCTCAGCAAAATTTATTTTAGAAAAGCTGGAACGTCGATATAACGGTAGGACAGGTGCATAGCATCGCGAAGTAAGCCAAAACTAACCGCATTAGGTTAGTTACGAGCAGGGAAGATGCCTTGCACCGCAATACAAAAATTAATTCCCACGTAGGGCTGCATATTATTGTGTGGATTACCAGCGCCAGCAACTGAAACAGTGGCGGGTGCCATCGTGGTGTCAACTGCTGCACTTGTGTACGAAGAATCACTGGGTTTCGCCAACACATTGCCACGCGCATTAGCGCGATCCGCCGCGCCATCGGCAGCGGCGACAACCGCTAAGGTGTGCGTATGCGCCGGCAATTCAGTAACGCTAAGTGCGTGAGTAGCTGCACCACCGAATTGACCCAAGACATAATCACTCAAACCTGGCCCTTGGCGAGCGCCAATGGGCGTGCGTCCCTGTAAATTGGGGATGCCAAAATTAGTGGTGCCATTACCGCCAAAGGTTGTGCCTAGCAGCGAAAATAAGGCGGTATTTTGCGCGATAGAGATTAGTTGCCCGCTGCAAACCAGCCAACCACGCGGCGCAAAATTACAACCCAACATACGAATTTCAGCAATAAATGGATTTGACATTTTATTTCCTTACCATTAATTTCGAGATGGAAAAATACCTTCAACGGCGACAATAAAATTAATGGCCAGATACGGCATCATATTATTGTGCGCCGCACCGTTTCCGGCGGAGGCAATCGCTCTACTATCAGCAGTTGCGTTGGCAGGGGCTGACCCACTCGCAAAATGGGCGGTGGCTCCGGACGCGAACATGGCAGCCGCTGGGGACGCCGCTTTTGTGCCCAGTGCACCGGCACGCACTGTGTGGGTATGCAGGGGCATTTGATTAGCAGCGAGCGCAACCGTTTCTACGCCTCCCTGCTCCGCCATAGTTCGAGTACTAAGCCCCGGCCCAGTGCCAAAATGCATCGGTGCGCGTCCGCGGAGGTCAGGCAATCTAAACGTACTCACACCATCACCGCCATAAGTCGTGCCTAACAATGCGAAAAGCGCGGAATTCTGCGCGATGTTCAATATTTGCCCATCCGCGAACATAAACCCGCGAGGCGCAAAATTGCCACCAAACATTTTAACCGAGCCCAAAAAATAATTTGACATGACTAACCTCTGTTTAAACTATGCTGCAAATGCGATCAGCGCTTTACGAACAAGGTGAATTTAGCGAACCAAACAATCAAACTCTTTAATTGACTTACCCTAATTACGCGACGGGAAAATACCTTGCAGCGCAATACAAATATTGAGTACCGTGAAGGGTTGCATGTTGTTGTGCGGCAGACTGCCGCCGCCCGCTTGGGCGCTAAGGGCTGTCATGTCCACCGCAATTGGCGCACCACTACGATAGGGTTGATGCGCCGCGCTGGCAGGCACACCGGCTTCGGGGGCAATGGCAACGCCCAGCGCAGCCGCGGTTGCGGCGTTAAAGTCATGGCTATGCCCCGCTATTTCAGTTGACTGAATAGTATGCGTCTCGGCACCGCTAACCTGACCTTGAACAACGGTAATGGTGGGGTTAGTCCCTGGATGTACTGGCAGCCTGCTCTGCAAATTAGGCAATTGGAAAGTTGTGCTGCCATTACCACCGTAAGTAGTACCTAAAAGCGAAAACAGCGCCGCGTTTTGATTGATTGCCTGTAACTGGCCATTGGCACGTGCCCAGCCGCGCGGTGGGAAATCGAATGCAAAAATTGCAATTTCACCAATAAAAGGTTGGGTCATTAATCTACTCCTAAAGCTGAATGGATACGGGGCTTGAAGCATATGATGGGGTGGTCGCGCTACTGACTGACAGAGCACCAAAGACCACAAAATGCCGGCGCAATAAAACTGTGCCTTATTGCTCCGGCCCAATGAAGTATCAAGCCGCATAACGCACTCTGCGATCTTGAAAGTAAGCGATAACACGTTCAGGCGATCTGTCTAGCATCTCCATGTGTTCATTGGCTGCCGCACGTAATTTTGCTTTTGTACGCA